>JBNMHW010000005.1:0-57704 GCA_050872965.1 bacterium
AACAGGTATATTTCTCACGTTCCGGACCGGGTTTCTGACCTGGAGAAATCTGGGCTATGCGTTAAAAAGCACACTGAGCAGGGAGGCGCGTACCAAGAGCCGTGGAGAGGGTGATGTATCGCCGTTCTCGGCGCTCACGACAGCACTGGCGGCTACGATCGGAACGGGCAATATCGTCGGCGTTGCGACTGCGATGGTGTCCGGTGGCCCGGGAGCATTGGTGTGGATGTGGATCTCGGCAGCTTTTGGACTGACCTCAAAATTCAGCGAATGTATGCTTGCGATCAAATACCGTGAAGTCAATGCGAAGGGCGAGATGAGCGGCGGTCCGATGTATACGATGAGAAAAGGCTTGAAAAATAAGACATTCGGTGTGATCCTGGCGTGGCTGTTTGCATTGTTTGCAGTGATCGCATCCTTTGGTATCGGCAATATGACACAGGGTAATTCGATCGCAGGAGCGCTGCACAGCACATTTCATGTGCCGACACAGATCACGGGAATCGTGATCACGGTGCTGACACTGCTCATCATCGTGGGTGGTATCAAATCGATCTCAAAAGTATCATCCGTTGTCGTCCCGATCATGGCGATCTTTTATGTGATCTGCGGAGTCATTGTCATTATCGGTAATATTTCCAATCTTCCGGCCGGTCTGGTGATGATCTTCCGGATGGCATTTTCGGTAAAAGCGGTCGGTGGCGGATTGTGCGGATCGATTGTGGCATCCATGATGAGTGCGATGCGCTACGGCGTCGCACGTGGCGTATTTTCCAATGAAGCCGGTATGGGATCGGCAGCGATCACAGCGGCAGCAGCGACGACGGATAATCCGGTGCGTCAGGGATACATAAATATGACCGGTACTTTCTGGGATACGATCGTGGTATGTACGATCACCGGTCTGGCGATCGCTTCCTCGGGAGTGCTCGGCATGACGGATGAGGCGGGAGAACTGCTGACCGGATCAGATGTGACGATCGCGGCTTTTGAGACGATCCTCGGTACATCCGGAGGCTGGCTTGTGACAGTCGGTATCACATTGTTTGCATTTTCCACGATCCTCGGATGGGAATATCACGGAGAAAAGGCATTTGAGTATCTGCTCGGAACGCATAAGTACAATATGATCTACCGGGTGATCTTTTCACTCGTCGCATACTTCGGGTGTACGCAGACGCTGAGTCTGGTATGGAATTTCTCGGATATTGCGAATGCGCTCATGGCGATACCGAACCTGATCTGCATGCTGCTGCTCAGTGGTGAGATCGCAGCGGATATCAAGGCATTCCAGCCGGAGATCGAACGCCGTAAATAAAATTGCAAAAATGAATAGGACACCTATACAAAACAGGGCAGATGAATAGCAATCGTATCATCTGCCTTTTTTTGTATATTGAGAAATCTGCAGCCGGGATGTAAGATACACCTACAAACAGGAAATACTACACCATAAGCAGCAAAGCTGTTCATTGGAGAAAGGCGGTTATTGATATGGCAAAGAAAAGTTATGCAGCATTAGGCGTGGCAGCGATCGCAGCGGCAGCAGGTGCAGGAGCTACTGCTCTGGCAAAGAAAAGTCGTCAGGAAAAACAGGTGACCGAGGCCCATATAGATCCGGATTATCGCAATACAGAACGCGGTAAGAACGAAAAAAACAGCAAGGGTATCTATTATACAAACGGAAATTACGAGGCATTTGCCCGTCCGGAGAAGCCGGAAGGTGTGGATGAGAAACATGCATATCTCGTCGGCAGCGGATTGGCATCATTGGCAGCGGCTTGTTTTCTCGTAAGAGACGGACAGATGCCCGGAGATCATATCCATATTTTAGAGGCGATGGATATCGCAGGCGGTGCCTGTGACGGTATTTTTGACCCGACCAGAGGATATGTGATGCGTGGCGGACGTGAGATGGAGAATCATTTTGAGTGTCTGTGGGATCTGTTCCGCAGTATTCCGTCACTGGAGCAGCCGGGTGCATCGGTACTGGATGAGTACTATTGGCTGAACAAGCACGATCCGAACTATTCACTGTGCCGTGCGACGGTTGACCGTGGCAAGGATGCGCATACGGATGGAAAGTTCAATCTGAGTCAGAAGGGCTGCATGGAGATCATGAAGCTGTTCTTCACGAAGGATGAGGATCTGTATGATAAAAAGATCGAGGATGTATTCGATGAGGAAGTATTGAACTCTACCTTCTGGTTATACTGGAGAACGATGTTTGCGTTTGAGAACTGGCACAGCGCATTGGAGATGAAGCTTTACTTCCAGCGTTTTATCCATCATATCGGCGGATTACCGGATTTCAGTGCTCTGAAATTCACGAAATATAACCAGTATGAGTCATTGATCCTTCCGATGAAGAAGTATCTGGAGGATGCAGGTGTAGACTTCCAGTTTAATACCGAGGTTACGAATGTCCTGTTTGACATTCACGATGGCAAAAAGGTGGCTACGACCATCGAGTGCAAGGTCAAAGGTGTGGAAGAGGGTATCACACTTACAGAGAACGACCTCGTCTTTGTCACAAACGGAAGCTGTACGGAAGGAACGATCTACGGCGATCAGAACCATGCGCCCAACGGCGACGCTGAGGTACGCACGAGCGGATGCTGGAATCTGTGGAAAAACATCGCAAAGCAGGATCCGTCATTCGGACATCCGGAGAAGTTCTGCTCTGATATTGCCAAGACAAACTGGGAATCTGCGACCGTTACGACACTGGATGACAAGATCCTTCCTTATATTACCAATATCTGTAAGAGAGATCCTAAGAGCGGAAAGGTGGTCACCGGTGGTATTGTGAGCTGTCAGGATTCAAGCTGGCTGCTCAGCTGGACGATCAACCGTCAGGGACAGTTCAAGGATCAGGACAAAGACAAAGTCTGTGTATGGGTTTACGGCCTGTTTACCGATGTGCCCGGTGATTATATCAAGAAACCGATGAAGGATTGTACCGGCAAGGAGATCACAGAAGAGTGGCTGTATCATTTGGGTGTCCCGACGGATCAGATCGAGGAACTGGCAGAGCACAGCGCAGTCTGTGTACCGACGATGATGCCTTATATCACTGCCTTCTTTATGCCGCGGGCAAAGGGAGACAGACCGGATGTCATCCCTGATGGATGTGTGAACTTCGCGTTCCTCGGACAGTTCGCAGAGACACCGAGAGATACGATCTTTACGACAGAGTATTCCGTGCGTACCGCGATGGAGGCCGTCTACGGGCTGCTCGGCGTGGACCGTGGTGTACCGGAGGTATGGGGCAGTGTCTATGATGTGAGAGAATTATTGGATGCCAGCGTGAAACTGATGGATGGACGTTCACCGCTCGAGATCGAACTGCCCGGACCGGTCGGGCTGCTGAAAAAGCCGTTGTTAAAGGCAATCCGTGGAACTGTGGTAGAGAAACTGCTCAGGGACCATCATGTGATCAAGGATTACATGCTCGAAAAATAAAAGAAGTAACCAAGGGGAGGCTGTGTATGCAGCCTCCTCTGCTCGTGTTGATAAATAAATGATAAAAAATATCAATAAGATAGGTAGATACTGCCAATGATTGTGCTATAATTCAGTTAGGTTGTACTAACCAAAAACAGAAATATAAAAGAGGTGCGATGAATTATGGTAAAGATAACATTAGAGATCGAAGGCATGTCCTGCGGCATGTGCGAGAGTCACATCAATGATACGATCCGCAGGGATTTTCAGGTGAAAAAAGTGACTTCCTCCCACCGGACGGGAACGACAGAGATCATTGCGGAGCAGGAACCGGATGAGGAGGCACTCAGAAAAGCCATCGAGCAGACCGGTTACACGATGATCACCATGCAGTCAGAACCGTATGTGAAGACCGGATTGTTCTCTCGTTTTGGGAAAAAGAACTGAAAATGCTTATTGAGAAAAATTTATCATTTATTTTTTGAAAAATATGTTACAATAGCTGGAAAGTAATTTTTGGAAGCGATTCCAGAACAAGAACAGGAGGATAAAATCATGGATATTTTAAAATTTAAAAAACTCGGATTATTTGCAGGTGGTGTATTATTTGGAACAGCCGGAATCAAGCTGCTCTCCAGCAGTGATGCGAAGAAAGCATATACCAATTGTACCGCAGCGGTATTACGTGCCAAGGATTGCGTGATGAAGACAGCTGAGACTGTACAGGAGAATGCCGGAGACATTTTAGCAGAGGCAAAGCAGATCAACGAGGAGCGTGCACAGGCAAAGGAAGCAGCAGTGCAGGAGGATCTGAGCGAGGAGGAGCCGGCCGCAGAGGAGGCACAGGCAGAGTAATCCATGAAATTTGAGATCAAGCATGAGATTCCGGGCAGAATCCGAATTCATGTGGTACAGGGGCGTATGTCTGTGACACAGGCGGATACGCTCTTGTATTATCTGAAGTCGCTGGAATCTGTCACGCAGGCAACGGTTTATGAACGGACGGCTGATGCCTGCGTTTGCTTTTCCGGAGATCGTGCGCCACTGATTCAGGCGCTGAGAAGATTCCGGTATGAGTCTGTGGAGGTTCCGGAGGCAGTATTAGCCAATTCCGGACGGGCATTAAATAATGAATATAAGGAAAAGATCGCAAGCCAGGTCGCATGGCATTATGCACGAAAGCTGTTTTTACCCTATCCGCTGCGTGCAGCATGGACGATCTGGAAATCCCTGCATTATCTGAAAGCAGGACTGAGCAGTCTGGCACACAGACGGCTGGAGGTAGCGGTACTCGACGCTACAGCGATCGGCGTGTCTATCCTGCGCGGTGATACGACAACAGCGGGATCTGTCATGTTCCTGCTCGGCATCGGTGAGACACTGGAGGAGTGGACACACAAGAAATCAGTCGGAGATCTGGCACGCAGCATGGCACTGCAGGTATCCAAAGTATGGGTCATGAGCGGTGATCAGGAAGTGCTGGTAGAGACCTCACAGGTAAAGGAAGAAGATCTGGTCGTTGTACATATGGGCAGCATCATTCCGTTTGACGGAGTCGTCGTATCCGGTGAGGGAATGGTCAACCAGTCTTCACTGACCGGAGAGCCGCTGGCTGTCCGTCGTGAAAAGGGCGGTTATGTCTATGCCGGCAGCGTACTGGAAGAGGGAGAGATCACCTTCCGTGTAAAGAAGGCAGGCGGATCTTCCCGTTACGAACGCATCGTCACGATGATCGAGGAGTCCGAAAAACTCAAATCTTCGGTAGAAGGCAAGGCAGAGCGTCTGGCAGATCGTCTGGTGCCTGTCACGCTGGCAGGAACTGCGGTGACATGGCTGCTCACGAGAAATACGACGAAAGCGCTGGCAGTACTGATGGTGGATTTTTCGTGTGCACTCAAGCTGGCAATGCCGTTAGCCGTGCTGTCTGCGATCCGACAGGCCGGAAACAGCGGAGTTACCGTCAAAGGCGGCAAGTACATGGAGGCGGTAGCTGAGGCGGAGACGATCGTCTTTGACAAGACGGGTACTCTGACAGAGGCAAAGCCGACTGTCAAGCAGGTCGTACCGATGTGTGAGATGAACGAGGAAGAACTGCTTCGTCTGGCAGCCTGCCTAGAAGAACATTTCCCTCATTCCATGGCAAAGGCTGTGGTGCAGGCCGCACAGAAAGCCGGTCTGGATCATGAGGAGATGCACTCAAAGGTAGAATATATCGTGGCACATGGAATCTCTTCTTATGTGGGAGAGGAACGTGTCATTATCGGAAGCGCCCACTTTGTATTTGATGATGAGCATTGCACGATCCGTCCGGAGTACAGGGAAGTGTATGATACCCTGCCGGAAGAGTATTCACATCTGTATCTGGCGATCAATGGAGTATTGGCGGCGGTGATCTGTATCGAGGATCCGCTTCGCCCGGAGAGCACGGATGTGGTCAGGGCACTGCATGATGCGGGATTTACGAAGATCGTCATGATGACCGGAGACAGCGAGCGGACAGCGGCTGCTGTCGCAGCAAAGGTCGGCGTGGATGAATACTATGCGGAAGTATTGCCGGAGGATAAGGCAGGATTCATCGAGCGTGAAAAAGCTGCCGGCCGGCGTGTGCTTATGATCGGTGACGGAGTCAATGATTCACCGGCACTGTCAGCGGCAGATGCGGGGATCGCGATCAGTGACGGAGCGGAACTGGCACGTGAGATCGCTGATATCACTGTAGCAGCGGATGATCTGTATGAGATCGTGCGGCTGCGGAGATTGAGCACTGCACTGATGAAACGGATCGAGCGTAATTACCGCAAGATCGTTACGATCAATACGGCACTCATACTGCTCGGTGTCGGCGGTGTGATCCAGCCTACGGCTTCAGCAACGCTGCACAATGCGTCAACGCTGCTGATCAGTCTTGAAAGTATGAAAGAGCTGTAACTATTATAAGTAACTATTATAAATAACTACTATAAATTTGCAGTAAGGAGTCCTTAGGGACTCCTTATTTTTGCACTTTTCAGCAATCTGATTGTTGAGAAAGCCTATCAGTTGCAGGCATTGCTTTTCTATCCTGCGTATGCTATTCTGTATTTGCGGTTAGGAATAACTAACCAAACAAAAAGTAGTAATGCATGGAAAAATGAGCATACTACGAACAGAAGAGCATTGAAAATACTAACAATTCAGAAACAGGAAAGGAAGTAAGACAGGATGGATAAGATTTTTGTGATTTACTGGTCGCAGTCAGGTAATACGGAGGCAATGGCAGAGGCAGTCGGCAGAGGAATCACTGCAGGCGGAAAAGAAGCTGTATTAGTCCGTGCGGAGGAGGCATCAGCCGCAGATCTGGCAGATGCCAAATGCTATGCGATGGGCTGTCCGGCAATGGGTGCCGAAGTGCTTGAGGAGAGTGTGATGGATCCTTTTGTGACAGAGGCAGAGGCAGTATCCGGCGGCAAGACCGTTGCTTTGTTTGGTTCCTATGGATGGGGAGACGGACAGTGGATGCGCGACTGGGTTGACCGCATGAGCGGCAGCGGCGCTATGGTATTAAACGGCGAAGGCCTGATCTGTCAGGAGATGCCGGACGAGGCTGCGCTGGTTGAGTGTGAGTCTCTCGGAAAACAGCTGGCTGCATTATAATCCGGTTTTGCGATAGAGGAGGCTGCCATGCGTGGAGAACGGCTGGAAAGAGAACTGATCGAACATTGTGCACCGACACTTGCAGGGATCAAGAGCGCAGGATTGTTTAGCTATTTCTATACAGATGAAGCACAGGCGGGAGAGGAACTGACGTATGTCAATGCCACGCTCAACGAGCGGGGCGTATACGTCGAAGCGCTGGTGTGGAGAGAGGCATCTGTATTGATCTATGCCTATCGGCAGAGTCATTTGGAAAAAGAATTAAAACAAGCCGGTGTGTCTGAACTGCTGCAGCAATACGGATATGAAGATGACAGTGTCGACGGCTGTCTGAATCATCTGAAGGAGCGTGTGATGCACAATCGTTGCTTTCCGCATGAGATCGGCGTATTTCTCGGATATCCGCTAGAGGATGTGAAGGGATTTATCGAGCATGGCGGACGTGACTGTAAGAGCTGCGGTCTGTGGAAGGTGTACTGTGATACAGCTTATGCGCAGCAGATATTTGACAAGATAAGCAAATGCTCCCGTGTATACCGCCAGGTATTTTCACAGGGACGGAGTCTGGCACAGCTGACTGTCTGTGCATAGATAAACGTCAGGAAATAAAACTGTCTGATCCTATTCTGGGCTGGATCAGGCAGTTTTTTGTTCCCTGCTACTGATTTATATTCTTGACATCTAATAACTGTTAGAGTATACTAACCAATGAAAAAGGCAACTAACCTATATTAAAGAAGGTGTATGAATATATGAAGACAGAGATGCAAAAAGAGATGGTCATTCAGAAATTGCGGGATGTCGGCTGTCGCATCACCAGACAGAGGAGAATCCTGTTAGATGTAATCTTACAGGAGGACTGTGACTGTTGCAAAGAGATCTATTATAAGGCGGCAGCGATCGATAGCGGGATCGGAGCGGCGACTGTCTACCGTATGATCAATCTGCTCGAGGAGATCGGTGCGATCGACCGTAAAAATATGTACCGGATCGAATGTTGCGAACAGTGCGATCGCTGCGGTGGGAGTATGGAAGCAGAGCAGAAAACGGAGCAGAAATCCGATGATCAGATCTGTGAATTCTGCGGTACAGAGATCAATTATCACGAGATCATAGAGTGCATTACCTGTGCGCTCGATGCCAAGGATCCGTACACGGCAGGACATTCGCAGCGTGTGAGCGATATGGCGCTGCATGTATGCGAACTGATGGGGCTGAAGGCTTCCGATACGGAAAAGATCCATATTGCGGCACATCTGCATGACATCGGCAAGATCGGTGTTCCGGATGCGATCTTGAATAAGGCAGGACGGCTGACGGATGATGAATTTGAATGCATCAAAAAGCATCCGCAGATCGGCGCACAGATACTGGGAAAGTCCAAAAAACTCAGCGAATTATCGGATATCGTGCTCATGCATCATGAGCGCTATGACGGCAAAGGATATCCGACAGGAGCAGCGGGTAATGAGATACCGCTGGGAGCCAGGATCATAGCGATCTGCGATTCCATCGATGCGATGACATCCAACCGCTGTTATCGCAAAGCACATGATTATATGTATTGTTATGAGGAGATCGAGCGCAATCTGGGCAAGATGTATGATCCGATGATCGGCAGATATGTACTGGAGCATTGGGAAATGGTGACCGGAGCCAAGAGACCGAGCAGCTGTGCTTAATGATATTTCTTAATATTTTGATTGCATCCGGTGTGAAAGTGTGATATTTTACTACGCGTAGTAGAAAATACAGACGGATACGGGAATGTATATTCCGGGTTGGATAACATGGATCAAAAGAAGAAAAAGCAATTATTTATCAATGGGATACTGTTTTTGGCGATCATGGGATTTACGATATGGTTTGTCTTTCGCGATGAGGAGTTGAGTGCTGTATATGCCGCTCTGCAGCGGGTGGAGACCGGAGCGTTGATCTTGGCGATCGCTATGGCGGTGTTGTTTGTGAGTGCGGAAGGCATCATGACATGGTATCTGCTGCGGGCCTGGGGCAGTGGGAGCAGCATATCGAGCTGTCTGAGCTGTGCGTTTATCGGATTCTTTTTTTCGGGTATCACACCGTCGGCGACCGGAGGCCAGCCGATGCAGTTATATTATCTGAAGAAAGACGGCAATGCATGGTCGTTCGCATCGGTCGCACTCATGATGCTGGCATTTATGTACAAGCTGGTGCTGGTGCTCTTTGGACTGGGTATCCTGATCTTTTGGAACGCGCCGCTGCAGAGCTGGCTGGGTCATGGATATTATTGCCTGTTTCTGCTTGGACTGACCTTAAACGGACTGCTGGTGGCAGGGCTGCTCATGGTGATGCTGACACCGTCGGTCGTTAGGATGCTGCTCGGCAAGGTTGAATGGCTGGCTGTGAAGCTGCATCTTCTTGGGCAGGCCGGATCTAAAAAAGAGCGGCTGGATCATTTTATGACCAATTATCAGAGTGCCCTGCTGTTTTTCCGGTTACATAAAAAGAGTCTGGTGGTGATCCTCGTCGGCACATGTCTGCAGAGAATGACTGTCTTTGCACTGACATATGTGGTCTATCGGGGAATGGGGCTGAGCGGAGAATCACTGCCAACGATCATGTGGCTGCAGGCAGCGGTGTATATCGCGGTAGATATGCTGCCGGTGCCCGGAGCACAGGGCATCACGGAGGCGATGTACCGGCGGACGTTCCGCGGGATCTTTACGGCGCAGGGCGTGACCGCATCGATGTGTATCACGCGCGGCGTCAGCTTTTATCTGATGCTGATGATCGGTCTGTGTATTACAATCTATCAATTTTTTATAAAAAAGCATGCACACTCATAGCGGGTGTGCATATTTTTTTATAAAAAATTGTACAAAATTACTTAAAAATCAGATAAATAAACTGTTTATATTTTAACATTTTATATAGATTTTCGGAATAGTTTTATGCTATGATAGTAGGCGAGACGATACTGTGCTAAAGCAGTAAAGTGAAAAAAGAACAGATTGCCGCAGATGACGGTGATCTGAGCAGGAGATTAGATCAATGAGCGATAAGAAGAAAGCAGTTGTCTATCTGATAGACAGCGAAAATGTAAATGATGTATGGATCCAGTTGGTGACAGTCATGCAGCCGCAGGACGAGATACTGGTCTTTTATACGGAGAAGAGTCCGCATATGAGCTATGAGAAGGTGATCGAACTGACCAGTCTGTCCGACCGGCCGATCCGTTGGATCAAATGTGTGGAGGGCAGCAATGCACTTGATTTTCAGCTCGTGACAGAGCTGGGTGCGCGTGTGGCGGTATCACCGGATCATGCATTTGTGATCGTTTCTAACGATACCGGATTTGATGCGGCGGTAAAATACTGGGTGCAGAGAGATAAGGATGTCCGCCGGATGAAGAGCACGGAGTGTAAGAAGCTGGCACAGTCGCTGCGGGCTGGTATGGGTGCATCAGAGACGGAGGAGGCACATACATTCACACAGGTGCCGGAATCCGGACAGGAGGATGAGGAACTGGAACCGCAGTATCTGACTGATATTGAGCAGTTAGGCGCTTCCATTCCGATTTCAAAGCTGACACTGTTTCATGATGCCTTTGTATGTATGTATGACCAGACGATCGGTGACGAGATTTACTACTATATGAAAGAACATCAGGAAAAGTTTGCATATTTAGCGGAGCGTTATCTTCCGAAGAAAAAGGCGAGACTGAAAAACTACTTTTTTATGGCTTTGGCACATGCAGGCAGGGACACAGAAGGAACGGATGCGATCATGGAGATCTATCACCATATCGATGAACCGAAAAAGAATCTCCAGAAGCTGAATGTCGAGGCTGTGAAGAAGTTCGGGCAGGAGCAGGGAACCGGATATTACAAGGTACTGAAAAAACATGTCAAGATTATGAGCAAATTGTAGGAGTGTTGTTTTTTGTATGTATGACAGATGTATGAAATTGAAAAAACCGCTGCTAGTGGTGGTAGCTGTCGTATTGCTGTTGGCATTATTAAAAAGTTTTTCGGTAGAACCGCTAGCACATGCGGTCGCTCCTTCCACGCTCGATGTGACCGGCATCGAGTGGGAGAGCTGTACGCAGGTGGATGATCATAGCTGGGATTATACATACCGGATGCCGAATCTGATCTCGGCGGATGAAGTCCTGTGTATGATGAGCAGTTGGGTGAATGTAAACGTGTATGTAGACGATCGGCCTATTTTCCGCTATGAGGATATCGACATGCGCAAGGGAACGGCGGTGCACTGGATCAAGTTGCCACTGTGGACGGCCGGGAAGACGCTGCATGTGGTCTATTCCGGAGCGAGCAGTCAGGTTATCTCATCCGCCAAACGGACAGCCTATTATGGCAAAGCGGCAATGGTCTATCTCAAGTTTATTGCGGATCGCGCATATGCATTTGTATATGTGCTCGCCGCGATTCTGATGATCCTGCTGATCGCATATTTTTACCGGCTTTTGAACCGGCAGTTGGATCGTGCGATGAAACGGGGACTGATCGATCTGGAATTGTTTCTGCTGTCAAGTATGATATGGGTTATCTGTGATTCGAAGATCGTATTTATCCTCTGGCGGAATGTAGGTGTGACGACGCTGTTTTCCTATGTCGCACTGTTGCTGTTTCCGATGTTTTTAATGATGTTCATCAACGAACTGGTGGATGACCGGATCCGGTCGATCGCGGTCATGCCTGCTGCTTACAGCATCGTTTTGGTCTTTGTCTGTGCAGGGTATTTCACAGGTCTGGTTCCGCTCCGGCAGGCGCTGATATGGATCCACGGACTGATCATCGTATCGGCTGTGTTCTGTATGTGGGGAGTCATTCACGACATGCGCCGCAACCGGACGAAGGAAATGAACAAGATCATGCTGGGATTTTGCGGAATGGCCTTTTTTGGAATTATATCCATTATCTGTTACCGGCTTGTCCCGGCAGTGACCTATTCGCTGTATGTATGTGCCGGATTGTTCGTCTTTGCCGTACTTCTTATCTGGGCGGCATATGACCGGCTGTATTATATGATGGGGCGTCAGGCGAAGATGATGGCGTACCGCAGACTGGCGTATAAGGATGTTATGACAGATCTGGGCAACCGCGCGGCATTTATGAAAGCGCAGGAGGAATTGGAGAGCGTCGCCAATGTCGGTATGGTTGTGATGGACATCAACGATCTC
Organism: bacterium; assembly: GCA_050872965.1. Lineage (GTDB taxonomy): Bacteria > Bacillota > Clostridia > Lachnospirales > Lachnospiraceae > W0P33-017. The sequence goes on from JBNMHW010000005.1 coordinate 12,263, forward strand.
AAACATACAAACGACCGTTTTGGACATCAGGCAGGTGATGAGATGATCTGCTGCGCCGCGAAATGTATTTCGGCGGTATTTGGAGACCAGGGCAGGATCTACCGTATCGGTGGAGACGAGTTTGTGGTGATTCTGCCAGATGCGACGGAGGTGCTGCTGTACCAGATGATGGACCGGATGTATCAGTTGGTCGAAGCGGAGGATGCACAGTCGCAAAAGTCATGGAGTCTGCATATCGCATGCGGCTGGGCAGTCGGCGATGCATGGCAGAATGCGGAGGAACTGTTCAAACAGGCGGATGACCTGATGTATGAAAATAAGCATAAGATGAAGAACGATCGCGAATATCGTGAGGCACATATGCAGGATAAGGTATTGGAGAGTAGTGAAAATGAAGAAAAATAAGCGTTACATCAATGTGGAATGGATGTTGAGCATGATCTGTTTCTTGCTGATCATCGTGTTGTGGTGTGTATTGTCATTCGGTGGGATCGTATCGGATCTGTTTTTGCCGTCACCGCTGGCCGTTGTGCGCAGGATTATCGAACTGTACAAGGACGGCTCACTGTGGGCAAACTGTTATGAATCGACCGCTCGTGTTGTGATCGGATGGTTCTGGTCGGTGGTCGTAGCGCTGCCCTGTGGCATGCTGATGGCAAATTCGAGAAAATTCAGCGCTTTTATCCAGCCGATCATTGAATTCGCGCGGTATCTGCCGGTCGTGGCACTCGTTCCGCTGACGTTGTTATATCTGGGCATTGACGAGACGCAGAAATATACGATCATTTTTCTGGGTACCTTTTTCCAGCTCGTGCTGATGGTGTGTGATACAGTATCCGGTGTCGATGCGAATCTGATCAATGCGGCAAAGACTCTGGGCGCAGGTAAATGGCAGGTGTATCGTGAAGTCATCCTTCCGGCGGCATTACCGGGTCTGATGGACGATTTCCGGTTGACGATCGGATGGGCATGGACCTACCTTGTCGTGGCAGAGATGGTGGCTGCACAGAATGGTCTCGGCTATATGATCCTGCGTTCGCAGCGTTATCTGGCTACGGATACGATCTTTGCGGGATTGATACTGATCGGACTCATCGGACTGATCACAGACTTTTTATTCCGCGTGCTGACACGCATTGTGGCACCGTGGCATGAGCGTCTGACTGATAAATAGAAGGGTAGAGGGAATATGGAGCAGTATAAATTGCAGGCGGTTGACCTGACAAAAGTATTTGAAGACAGTAAGCGCGGATCGGTCACAGCGATCGATCATGTGAATCTGGAAGTGAAGGATGGAGAATTTGTGATGATCGTCGGCCCTTCCGGATGTGGCAAGACGACACTGATCAATATTCTGGGCGGATTGAACACTCTGACCAGCGGACAGGTTCTCTTAGACGGCAGACCGGTAGAGGGACCCGGAGCGGATCGCGGCATGGTATTTCAGGGATACAGCCTGTTTCCGTGGCTGTCTGTACAAAAAAATGTAGAATTTGGCCTGAAGATGAAAAAGGTGTCCAAGGACAAGCGCTCCCAGATCGCTAAAAAATATATTGAGCTGGTCGGGCTGACAGGTTTTGAACAGGCATTGCCCAAACAGTTGTCCGGAGGCATGAAGCAGCGTGTGGCGATCGCACGTACGCTGGCAAACGAGCCGGAGATCCTGTTGATGGATGAGCCGTTCGGTGCGCTCGATGCGCAGACACGAGTGGTCATGCAGGAGCTGCTGGCAGATATCAGCAAGAAGACAAAGACGACGATCCTGTTTATCACACATGATATCGATGAGGCGGTACTGCTCGGGGACCGCATCTATGTGATGAGCCGGCGTCCGGGAACAGTCCGGGAAGTACTGGATGTGGATCTGCCGGGTGAGCGGACACATGAGAGTCTGGTATTGCCGGAATTTCTGGAGATCAAGAAGAAGATCATGGACATGCTCTGGAAGGAGAGCATGGGTGCGGCGCTGGATCAATGAGCGTATGCGTTCCGGACGGAACTTGTACATAAATATTACAGAAAGAGGAGAGACTTATGAAAAAAACTATGAAAACAAGATTGTGTGCATTGCTGCTGGGTTCACTGATGACGGCTGTACTGATGACCGGATGCGGCAAAAAAGACGAGGCGGTGGCAGACGGACTGACTGAGGTCAATATGGCATTCTGTACATTTACCGGATATTCGCCGATGTTTATCGCACAGGAACAGGGGTATTTTGAAGATGCAGGCATTCATATGAATATTCAGGTGATCGAGGACGAGTCAACCTATGCCAGCCTGATCACAAAGGGAGATATCCAGTTTCTTGCGACCGCGCAGGATCCGAATATCAAGATGTTCGCAAACGGTGCTGCCAGCCGGTATGTGCTGACGATGGATGAGTCTTACGGCGCAGATGCGCTCGTAGCTACAGAAGGCATCAATTCACTGGATGATTTAAAAGGCAAATCCGTAGCATTGGATAAGTCAGCATCTTCCTATTATTTCTTCCTGAAAGCATTGGAGAACGGATCATCCCTGACCGAGGATGATATTGATGTGCAGGATATGGGAGATACGACAGAAGCAGGTGTTGCATTTATCGGCGGACAGGTCGATGCAGCGATCATGTGGGAGCCGGAGCTGTCCAATGCGCTGGCAGAGGTAGCAGGTGCACATACGATCGTTACGAGTGCGGATTATCCCGATGCGATCTCTGACAGTCTCGTAGTCAATGCCGATTATGCCAAGGAGCATCCTGAGATCGTTGATGCGGTAAAGAAAGCATGGTATCAGGCGGTAGAGTTCTACCAGACCAATGCGACCGAGGCATATGAGAACATGGCCAGCGGTTTTGAGGAAGTGACACCGGAAGATATCGAGAGCGATTCTGCAGGGCTGCGTTTCCTTGGAAAAGAGGAGAATGAAAAACTCTTAGATGAAAATGCAGAAGGTAACATCTACGATCTGTGCAAAGAGATGGCAGATTTCTGGATGAGCAAGGGCGAGTGCAAGACAGATGAGCTGGATGACTATTTTTCATTGGTAAAATAGGACAATCCACGTACAATGGGTAAGACAGGCAATGAGGTTATTATGAGTCACAAGGAATTAGAGAACAATCTGATCGATCTGATCGTAGAAGAACAGGCAAAACTCGGATACCGGAAAGAGACGATCCGGCTGTATTATCCGTTGATGTCATTGCAGCATTTTTATGACTGTGATGACTCTGCGGACGAGATGCAGGAGAGACTGGGCAGTTTCCCGGAGGCGGCAGCGTCGCAGCTTGGAGCCGTAGAGATCACACATGTGAACGACAGGTTCTGTTTTATGATCTCAGAACAAGGTGTGGAGTATGTGCATGAGCACAGAACAGAGAATGAGTTTATCAGGCAGCTGGTAGAACTGCTTGCCGGGCATGCCACGCTGGATGATGTGAGACAGCTGTTTGAGGCACAGCCGTATGCAAGCACGGCAACGAGGCTGGACAACGGTGAATTCGATCTGCTGATCCGTTTTACGGAGGGAGATGATCCGTATTACTATTGCTTTAAGGATGAGGGTGCTCATGTGATCTATCACCGCTTTTTGCCTGCTGATTATGAGGATTTCGGGTTTTAGAGGTAGCGTATGGATTTGAAAAATAAAAAGATTGCAGTGGCAGGCATCGGCGGTGTCGGTGGATATCTGGCAGGTGTGCTCGCGAAAGCCTATCCGGATCAGGTCACGATGGCAGCCAGAGGTGCCAGACTGGAGTCTGTCAGAAAAAACGGACTGAAGGTGCACAGTGATCTGTCCGGTGAATTTTGTATCAAACCGGCGCATGTCGTCACGATGCAGGAACTGGAAGAACAGGATTATATATTTCTGTGTGTGAAAAATTATTCGCTGGAAGAAGCCTGTGCGCAGATCGCGCATGCAGTCGGTGAACAGACGGTGGTTATCCCAGTCATGAATGGCATTGATCCCGCGCAGCGCGTGCGGGACCAGCTTGGCAGGGGAATCGTCGCAGATGCGGTGATCTATATTGTTGCATTTACGAATGCATGTTATGAGGTGATTCATCAGGGAGCGTTCGCCAGGCTTCGCATCGGCATCCCGCAGGCGGATGAGCGGGAGAGAGCAGCATTGGCGGAGGTATCGGAACTATTGACAGGTGCGGGAGTCGAGCATCTGATCCCGGAGGATATCGAACTGGAGGTATGGCGCAAATATATGCTCAACTGTGCGTATAATGTAGCGACCGCCGCCTATGACAATACGATCGGGGAACTTCGCAGCGATCCGGTCAAAGCGCAGGAATTTTTAGATTTGATCTCGGAGGCTTATGAGGTGGCTGCCGCAAAAGGTGTGGCTGTCAGACCAGAGCACAGGGAGGAATTTTTTGAACGTTTTTATCAGTATCGGGATGATGCGACGAGTTCCCTGCAGCGGGATCTGGATGCAGGAAAGCCCGCAGAGATCGAGACATTCAGCGGTTATCTGGTGCGGGAGGCCGGGCGGCTTGGAATACCCGTTCCCGTATCGGAAAAGATGTATGAGATGCTGAAGAAACGTGCGGCACAAACTGAATGATGGTTGCATATTTGCCGAAATATGATACAATGAGTGCAAACGAGTCAACATGCGAAGATATCCCTACAAGTTTTTGTAGGGATTCTTAATCGTTGATAAGAAAACAGGAGGAATGATTTTATTATGAAGATCATAATTGCAGGAGATGGCAAGGTCGGTGCCATGCTGACCAGACAGTTATCTGCTGAAGGATATGACATTACGATTATAGATGCCAATCCGCGCGTGCTGGAATCGACCGAGGAATTGTATGATATTATGGCTGTACAGGGAAACTGTGCGACGATGGATGTGTTAGAGCGCGCCGGTGTGCGGGAGGCAGATCTTCTGATCGCTGCAACGAGTGCCGATGAGATCAATCTGCTTTGCTGCCTGACAGCGCACAGCATGAATGAGAATCTGCATACGATCGCACGTATCCGCAATCCCGAGTATACGGATCAGATCATCAAGATGCGGGAGGTATTCCCGCTGTCACTGACGATCAATCCGGAGAAGCAGGCGGCATTGGAGATCGAGCGGCTGCTCAAATATCCGGGATTCCTAAAAAGAGATACCTTCGCAAAGGGGCGCGTGGAGATCGTAGAGCTGCGTGTGGACAAGGACAGCCTGCTGTGTAATCACACACTGGCGGATCTGGATTCGGTGGTCGGATGTAAGGTGCTGATCTGTGCGGTACTCCGCAACGGATCGGCAGTCGCTCCGGACGGTAATTATACATTGCTGGCGGGAGACCGCATTTTTGTGACCGCCCCGACAGATACGCTGGAGACGCTGCTCAAAAATCTCAAGATCATTACACATAAAGTGCGCCGCGTGCTGTTGTGCGGCGGTGGACGGCTCAGCTATTATCTGGCAAAGCAGCTCGACCAGAGCGGAATCGCGGTGCGCCTGATCGAGCAGGATTATGACCGATGCCTGCAACTGGCTAATCTATTGCCCGGAGTGACAGTCATTCAGGGGGATGCGAGCGATGAGCGCCTGCTGGAGAGTGAAGGAATGGATGACTGTGACGCACTGGTGACGATGACCGGACTGGATGAGCTCAACATGGTCATTTCACTGCAGGGAACGATCCGTAAAGTCCCGCAGGTGATCACAAAGCTGGGAAGAATGGATAATTCTTATATTCTGGATCAGCTCCCGATCGGAAGTACGGTCAGTCCCAAGCAATTGTGCTGCAATACGATCGTGAGGTATGTGCGTGCACTCCGTAATCAGGAGGGAGCAGCGCTGTCCGTGCACACGATCGCGGATGGACAGGCAGAGGCGCTGGAATTCTGTGTGGATGATGATACCAGACATATCGGAGAACCATTGAAAAAACTGCATTTAAAGAAAAATGTTCTGATCGTATGTATTACGCACAGCGGCAAGCAGGAGATCCCGGGTGGTGATTCGTTCTACGAAAAGAGCGATACCGTGATCGTTGTGACGAGCAGGGATGCAGTGATCTACCAGTTGAATGATATTTTTGAGGCATAGAGCAATGAATTATAAAATGATAGGAAAGTTTATCGGAAAGATTCTGCTTGTGGAGGCGGCTTTCATGCTGCCTGCATATGCGATCAGCGTGTATCATCACGAGGAAGCTGCGATGCGGGCGCTGTTGGTCTCAGCGATTCTTACCGTATTGGTCGGCGGTGTGATGGTAGCTATGACGCGTGGAACGCGCAAGGGCTTTCATGCAAAGGAAGGAATGGTGTGCGTCGGACTCAGTTGGATCGTACTCGGCTTGTTTGGTGCACTACCGTTTTTCTTTTCGGGAGCGATCCCCCATTATATCGATGCATTGTTTGAGATCGTTTCCGGTTTTACGACGACCGGAGCATCGATTCTGCCGGAAGTGGAATCCATGCCTTACGGATTACTCTACTGGCGCAGTTTCAGTCACTGGCTGGGTGGTATGGGTGTGCTGGTATTCTTGCTGGCGGTATCATCCGGTGATGAGCGCAGCAAAGGATTTACGATGCATATTCTGCGCGCGGAGAGCCCGGGACCGCAGGTGGGAAAACTGGTGCCGCGTATGAAGCAGACGGCGGAGATCCTGTATGTGCTGTATATTATCCTTACAGTGCTGAATGCGATCTTTTTACTGTGTGGCGGCATGCCGCTGTTTGATTCCGTGTGTACGGCACTCGGTACAGCGGGTACGGGAGGCTTCGGTATCAAAAATGACAGTATGGCGGGATACAGTCCGTATCTGCAAAATGTGTGTACCGTATTTATGCTGCTGTTTGGCGTGAATTTTACCTGTTACTATATGCTGCTGCTCAAGCAGGTGAAGAGTGTATTCAAGGATCAGGAATTACGTCTGTATCTGTCGGTTGTGGCGGGAAGTATCGTGCTGATCGTACTCAACCTGCGCGGCTATTACGCAACGATTGGTGAGACGATCCGGCATGCGGCATTTCAGGTGGCGAGCGTTGTGACAACGACGGGATTCGCGACGACGGACTTTGATCTGTGGCCGTCTTTTTCCAAGGGAATCCTGCTGTGCCTGATGCTTCTGGGTGCCTGTGCGGGCAGTACCGGAGGCGGATTCAAGTGCGGGCGTGCGCTGCTCGTGCTCAAGGGACTCAGACGAAGCGTGCGTCAGATCGTACATCCCGGAAAGGTCGAGGTCGTGCGTGTGAACGGTCGTGCAGTAGACGAGAAGGTATTGCAGAATACGAATGCATATCTGGCAGCCTATGCGTTAATCATCGTAGTGAGCTTCCTGTTGATCTCAATCGACGGATTTTTGACGACAACGAACCTGTCCGCGGTGCTGGCATGCTTTAACAATATCGGACCGGGACTCGAACAGGTCGGACCGACCTGCAATTTTGGCGGCTTTAGTGTATTCTCCAAGCTGGTACTGATTCTGGATATGCTCGCCGGCCGACTGGAGATTTTCCCGATCTTGATCCTTTTCTCGAAGACGACATGGGGCAAACGTTAAAAAAATAACAATGTATGCAATTTAGGACAATTTTTTTATAGAAATAGCTGTGAAATTCGTGTATGATGAAAGAACTGAAAATGAGAAAATGATTCAATACGACGAGAGGAGAATACAAGAGAATGTACGCAGACGAAAATGTCATCAAGATCAAACACGAGGTTCTTTATGAAGTAGCCAAACATGCATTTGAAGGAGATTTAGAGGAAGCCAGAGACCATATACCGATGGATCTGATCCCCGGACCGACCCCGCAGTTCCGCTGCTGTGTGTACAAAGAACGTGAGATCATCCGCCAGCGTATCAGACTTGCGGAAGGCAAGGCACCCGGCATGGAGGATACCGGAAATGTGATCCAGGTTATCAGCTCTGCCTGTGAGGACTGCCCAATCTCCAGCTATGTTGTAACCGATAACTGCCAGAACTGTCTGGGCAAAGCATGTATCAATGCATGTAACTTCGGTGCGATCTCTGTCGGAGAACACCGTTCACATATCGATGCCAATAAATGTAAGGAGTGCGGAAAGTGTGCAAAGGCATGTCCTTATGGAGCAATCGCGCATCTGAAGCGCCCCTGCAAGTTCAAGTGTCCGGTCAATGCCATTACATATAATGAGCTGGGTATTTCCGTGATCGATGAGAAAAAGTGTATCCGCTGTGGTCAGTGTATCCATAGCTGTCCGTTCGGAGCGATCGGTTCCAAGGCTTATATCGTAGATGTGATCCGTGCGCTGACAGAGGGCAAGGAGGTCTATGCGATCGTAGCACCTGCTACCGAGGGACAGTTTGGTGAGGGTATCACCATGCAGAGTTTCCGTGAGGCAGCGAAAAAGCTTGGTTTTGCAGGATTGATCGAAGCCGGTCTCGGCGGAGATATGACGACTGCCAGTGAGGCAGAGGAGTGGTTAGAGGCATACAAGAACGGAGAGAAGAAGACTACAAGCTGCTGTCCGGGATTTGTCAATATGATCCGTAAGCATTATCCGGAACTCGCCGGTAATATTTCAACGACGATCTCACCGATGTGTGCGGTATCCCGTTATGTCAAGGCGCAGCATCCGGGTGCGATCACCGTATTTATCGGACCCTGCGTAGCTAAAAAATCCGAGGTCGTAGATCAGAAGATCGAGGGAAATGCCGACTATGTACTGACTTATAGTGAGCTGCGTGCGATCTTACGTGCCAAGAATGTGGCACTCGAGCCGAAGGCGAATACGTATCAGGAGGCATCTGTCTATGGCAAGCGCTATGGAAATGCCGGCGGCGTGACTGCTTCTGTGCTCGAATATATGAAGGAGACCGATCAGGAGTGCGATGCAAAGGTATGTACCGTAAACGGTGCGGCTGAGTGCAAGAAAGCACTGCTGCTCATGAAGGTCGGCAGACTGCCTGAGGACTTCATCGAAGGTATGGCATGTGAGGGTGGCTGTGTCGGTGGACCGAGCCGGTTTGAGGAGATCGCTTCTGCCAAGAAGAACCGTGATGCACTCTTATCACAGGCAGATGACCGCAAGATCACCGATAACCTGAAAAATTATCCGATGGATTCCTTCTCCATGCATCGCGATCACGAATAAAAAGTAATATTTTAGAAAAATTAGGAATTGAAATGAAGATTTTAATCGTAAGACACGGAGATCCGGACTACGAGCATGACTCGCTCACGCCGAAGGGCTGGAAAGAGGCAGAGTATTTATCGGAACGGCTCTCCGGAATGGATATCAGCGCATGTTACGTATCACCGCTTGGCCGCGCAAAGGACACGGCTTCCCTGACACTGGAGCGGATCGGGCAGACGGCGACGGAATGTGAATGGCTGCGCGAATTTGATGCGCCGATCGACCGGCCGGACGTGACGGATCATAAGATGATCACTTGGGACTGGCTCCCGCAGGACTGGACAGAGGAAGCGATGTTCTATGACCATGAAACATGGGCGCAGCAGCCGGTACTGGCACAGGATGATGTGCATGCACAGTATCAGTGGGTGATCGATCATTTTGACCGCTTGCTGGCAGAGCATGGATATGTGCGTGAGGGCCATCATTACCATGTGGAACAGTCGAATCGTGACACACTCGTATTTTTCTGCCATTTCGGATTGGAGTGTGTGTTACTGAGTCATTTGCTGAACATCTCACCGATGGTGCTCTGGCATCAGATGTGTGCGGCACCGAGCTCTGTCACGACACTGGTGACAGAAGAGCGCAGAGAAGGGATCGCACTGTTTCGCATGACAGGATTCGGTGATATCTCACATTTATATAAACATAGCGAGCAGCCGTCCTTTCAGGCACGTTTCTGTGAGACGTTTGACAGCACGGATGAGCGGCATGATTAGTTATCGGGAATTTACGCCTGTGGAAGTAGAGTACTTTCACAGGCTACTTTTCTAACATCCGGTTACGATCTGGTGAAGGGAGGAAATTGAGATGAAGATATCGACAAAAGGGCGTTACGCACTGCGGATCATGATCGATCTGGCGCAGCACACACAGAATACAGCGATTCCATTAAAGGAGATCTCCGAGCGTCAGGGCATTACATTGAAATACATGGAGCAGATCATGCCCCTTCTGACCAAGGCGGGCTATGTGCGCGGTTTCCGTGGCAATAACGGAGGCTATCTGCTGTCGAGAGATCCGAAGGATTACCGCATCGGTGATATCCTGCGCACGGTCGAGGGACCTCTGGCACCGATCGCATGCTTAGAGGATGTGCCGAACCGCTGTGAGAGACAGGACACGTGCACGACGTTAAAATTCTGGGAAGGCCTCTATCAGTCGATTAATGATTATGTAGACGGGGTGACATTGGCTGACCTGGTAAATGATTCAAAAAAATAATTTATTTTCCTACTTGACATATAGGTATGGGTGGGGTATGATACAAAGCATATAAAACATATCTACTAAGTAGGAAATGCAACGATCCGGTTCCCATACACAGATCATATGACACCGGATACGATGACAGAAACGATTAAGGAGGACATGAAAATGAGCGAAAAGATTACAAGAGACCAGAGACATTTCAAGTTTGAGACACTTCAGCTTCACGTAGGACAGGAGAAGGCTGATCCCGTAACAGATGCGAGAGCAGTACCGATCTACCAGACATCTTCTTATGTCTTCCGTAATTGCGAGCATGCAGCAGCACGTTTCGGACTGAGCGATGCAGGTAACATCTACGGACGTCTGACCAATCCGACCGAAGATGTATTTGAGCAGCGTATCGCAGCTCTTGAAGGTGGTGTGGCAGCACTTGCAGTAGCCAGTGGAGCAGCAGCGATCACATACACGATCGAGAATCTGGCACAGGCAGGAGATCACATCGTATCTGCCAAGAATATCTACGGCGGATCTTTCAACCTGTTAGAGCACACACTTCCCCAGTATGGCGTACAGACCACATTTGTAGACATCTTTGATCTGGATGCGGTAGAGGCAGCCATTCAGGAGAACACCAAGGCAGTATATATCGAGACATTGGGAAACCCGAATTCAGAGGTCGTAGATATCGAGGCAGTTGCCAAGATCGCACATGCACATAAGATCCCGCTCGTTGTAGATAATACATTTGCAACACCTTATCTCGTAAGACCCATCGAGTACGGTGCTGATATTGTCGTACATTCCGCTACCAAGTTTATCGGTGGACACGGAACAACGATCGGCGGTGTCATCGTAGACAGCGGTAAGTTTGACTGGGAAGCATCCGGAAAGTTTGCTTCTTTAACAGAGCCGAACCCGAGCTATCACGGCATCAGCTTTACCAAGGCAGTCGGACCCGCAGCATTCGTGACCAAGATCCGTGCGATTCTTCTGCGTGATACCGGAGCAACGATCTCACCGTTCCATGCATTTATCTTCCTGCAGGGCTTAGAGACCTTATCACTGCGTGTAGAGCGTCATGTGGAGAACGCGCTGAAGGTCGTAGATTACCTGAGCAAGCATCCGCAGGTAGAGAAGGTACATCATCCCGCAGTATCCGACGATCCCGAACAGCAGGCACTGTACAAGAAATATTTCCCGAACGGTGGCGGATCCATCTTTACATTCGAGATCAAGGGCGACGAGCAGAAAGCAAAGGATTTCATCGACAACTTAGAGCTGTTCTCACTGCTTGCAAATGTGGCAGACGTAAAATCACTGGTGATCCATCCGGCATCTACCACACACAGCCAGTGCACCGAGGAAGAGCTGCTTGATCAGGGTATCAAGCCCAATACCGTACGTCTCTCTATCGGTACAGAGAACATCGACGATATCATTCAGGATCTGGATGAGGCATTTCGTGCAGTAGCAGAATAAGCAGAATAAAACTGGATTGAACAGAATAAGGAGGATACGATCATGAGTCAGATTAAAGAAAGTGCATTAGAACTGATCGGAGGAACACCGATTTTAAAATTAAACAGATATGCCGCTAAGGCAGGCGTAACAGATGCAACGATCCTTGCCAAGTTAGAGTATCTCAACCCGGCCGGATCCGTAAAGGATCGTATCGCGCTGGCAATGATCGAAGATGCGGAGAAGAGCGGCGTGTTAAAGCCCGGCGCTACGATCATCGAGCCTACCAGCGGTAATACAGGTATCGGACTCGCAGCAGTAGCTGCAGCCAAAGGTTATCATGCGATCCTGACACTGCCTGAGACAATGAGCGTAGAGCGTAGAAATCTCCTAAAAGCATACGGAGCAGAACTGGTTCTGACCGATGGCAGCAAGGGTATGAAAGGTGCGATCGCAAAGGCAGAAGAGCTGAAAAATGAGATCGAGGGCGCAGTGATCCTCGGACAGTTCGTAAACCCTGCCAACCCGGCAGCACATCAGGCTACCACAGGTCCCGAGATCTGGGAGCAGACAGATGGAAACGTAGATATCTTCGTAGCAGGTGTCGGCACAGGCGGAACCGTGACCGGAGTAGGTGCATACCTCAAGTCTAAGAATCCGGATGTAAAGATCGTGGCTGTAGAGCCTGCGACCAGCCCCGTACTCTCTAAGGGCACACCCGGAGCACATAAGATTCAGGGAATCGGTGCAGGATTTGTGCCGGATGTACTCGATACCAAGATCTATGACGAAGTCATTGCGATCGAGAACGAGGATGCATTTGCAGAGGGCAAGAAGTTTGCTGTCAGCGAAGGTATTCTGGTAGGTATCTCTTCCGGAGCAGCATTAAAGGCGGCAACGATCCTGGCTAACCGTCCGGAGAACAAAGGAAAGACGATCGTGGCATTACTGCCCGATTCCGGTGACAGATATCTGTCTACACCGTTATTCAGCGAGGAGTAATCCGATCGGTCATTCAATCGCATAACGTATGATGTACGGCGTTCGGTCACAGACCGGACGCCGTTGTTGCGTTTACGACATAAAACGTGTAGAATGGTCATAATACACAAAAGGAGGAAAGTCATGCATTTTTGGAAAAACAATAACGCGCAGTCATTCACACAGGCTCCGGATACGGATGAGACTGCGGATCAGCAGCAAAATCAGGGCGGGCGGCCGAAGCGGAAGCGTTTTCAGGTCAGAAAGGCATCTAAGGCGGCGATCGGTATCATTGTGGTGCTGGCAGCCGTTTATCTGGGAGGTACCAGTGTCTATTCGTTAAAGGAAAATGAGTACGCAGTTGTCACGACATTCGGTGTGCCAAGCATTATCGGGGAGCCGGGCATACATGTGAGAATACCGTTTGCACAGGAAGTAGATCGTGTGCCGAAGACGATCAATGGATTCTCGATCGGTTATGATAAGGATACAAACGAGTCGATTGATGCAGAATCGTTTATGATTACACGCGATTATAATTTTGTAAATGTCGATTTCTATGCGGAATACCGGGTGACAGATCCGATGAAATATCTGTATCAATCCGAAGATCCGGTAGCAATCCTGAAAATGCTGACACAGAGCTATATCCGTGATACGATCGGACTCTATGATGTGGACAGTGTGATCACGACCGGAAAGAATGAGATACAGGCATCTATCAAGGAAAAGATCATGAAGAGACTGGACGCGGAAGATATCGGTATCCAGCTCGTCAATATCACGATTCAGGATGCAGAACCTCCCACCACAGAAGTTATCGATGCATTCAAAAATGTGGAGAATGCCAAGCAGGGAAAGGAAACCTCGATCAATAAAGCAAACCAGAAACGAAATGAGGATATCCCTGCGGCACGTGCCAAGGTGGATGAGACTTTGAAAAATGCGGATGCACAGGCGCAGGAGCGTGTGAACGAGGCAAAGGGACAGGTCGCACGGTTAAACGAGCTGTACAATGAGTACAAGAAATATCCGCTCATCACCAAGCAGCGTATGTTTTATGAGACAATGGAAGATATTTTACCTGATATGAAAGTAATTATCACCAAGAGTGATGGCAGTACACAGACGATGCTGCCGTTAGAGAGTTTTGCGGATATTTCTATTACGGATTCCGGTGACGGATCGCAGACAGGAGGTACTTCAGATGAAAAAAACTAAAGGAAAAAAGGGAATGATCCTTGTCCTGCTGATTGTCATGATCGCGTTGGGCGGATCGTGTATGGTAGTGACGTATCCGAATGAATATGCGGTTGTCAAACAGTTTGGAAAGATTGTTGATATTCGTGAGAATCCCGGACTCAGTGTGCGTGTGCCGCTGATTCAGCATGTGGAAAAAATAGAAAAAGAGGTACTGCTCTACGATCTGGCTGTGAGTGATGTCATGACCAGGGATAAGAAATCCATGATCGCGGATTGTTTTGTGTTGTGGGAGATCCATGATCCTCGAAAGTATACCCAGACGCTGAGTGCGCAGAAGAGCAATGCGGAGTACAGGATCAATACGATCGTATACAACAGCCTGAAAAATGTGATCAGTTCCCTGTCGCAGGAGGAAGTAATCAGCGGGCGTGACGGTGAACTGGCAGCATCGATAAAAAATAACATCGGTGATACGTTAGAGCAGTATGGTATTACATTGCTGGCAGTCGAGACTAAATCGCTCGATCTTCCGGACGAGAATAAATCCGCAGTATATGAGCGTATGATTTCAGAGCGTAATAATATTGCTGCGACTTATCAGGCAGAAGGCGCGGAGGAAGCCAAGGAGATCGCTAATAATACGAAAGCAGAGATCACGGTCATGCAGTCGGAGGCTGATGCAAAGGCAGAAGAAACGATCGCCAAAGGTGAGGCAGAGTACATGCGTATTCTGAGTGAAGCGTATAATAATCAGGAAAAGGCAGATTTTTATCTGTATCTGCGTTCCCTCGATGCTGCGAAAGCAACCTTGAAGGGTGACAATAAGACGCTGATCATCGATGAGAGTTCACCGCTTGCAGATATCTTTTATGGGAAATAAAAAATATCTGCGCTGTCTGAGACAGCGCAGATGGAAACGGCTGGTAACATTTTATGAGAGCGGTTCCACCCGCTGAACTTTGATCATATTTGTGGTACCGGAATGGCCGAGGGGCACACCGGAGGTGATGACTACAATGTCATTTTCTTCGATGTGCTTCTTTTTTTGTGCACATTCAACTGCGTGGTTGAACAGATCCAGTACATGGTGGCGTTCTTCCATGACGATCGGCGTGACGCCCCAGGAGAGGTTGAGTTGTCTGGCGACTCTCGCGCTCGGTGTGCAGGCGATGATCGCGGACTGCGGGCGATAGCGTGAGATCATGCGGGCCGCATAACCGGATTTGGTGACAGTCAGGATCGCACGTGCACCGAGGTCAAGTGCAGTCGTGCATGTTGCATGGCAGATCGCATCGGTGATATCGGGATTTTCATCGCGCGAAGTGGAGAAGAACCGTTTGCGGTAGTCGATATCAGCTTCGGTACGCTCGGCAATACGCGCCATTGCCTGCAGTGATTCCACGGGGTAAGCACCGGCGGCAGTCTCACCGGAGAGCATGATCGCGCTCGTTCCATCGTAGATCGCATTTGCGACATCTGTGACTTCAGCACGGGTCGGACGGGGATTTTTCATCATGGAATCGAGCATCTGTGTAGCAGTGATGACCTGTTTGCCGGCAGCGTATACTTTTTTAATGATCATTTTCTGGATAATGGGCACTTCCTCCATCGGGATCTCGACACCCATATCTCCGCGAGCAATCATGATGCCGTCGGATACCTCGATGATCTCATCGATATTTTTGACACCCTCATCATTTTCAATCTTTGCGATGATCGCGATGCCTTCGCCGCCGTTCTGTTCGAGCAGATGGCGGATCTCCAATACATCCTCCTTCGTGCGGACAAAGGAAGCGGCGATGATGTCGATATCCTGATCGATGCCGAACAGGATATCTTCGCGGTCTTTATCGCTCATGTAGGGCAGTGAGAGGTGGACGCCGGGAACATTGATCCCTTTGTGATTGCTCAGCGCACCGTCGTTGTGTACTTCGCATACGATGTCCGTACCGTTGATCTGTGTGACTTCCATCGAGATCAGACCGTCATCGAGCAGAACGACCGTTCCTACGGATACGTCCTGATAGAGCTCTTTGCAGGTGATACCGACCGAATGTTCATCTCCGGGCTCGTCGCTGGTCGTCAGTGTAAACGTCTGACCGCGGGTGAGTTCAACCCGGTTATTTTTAAAATCCTTTACGCGGATCTCGGGTCCTTTGGTGTCTAACAGGATAGCGACCGGAAGATCTCTGGCTTCGCGGATCTGCTTGATGCGGTCCATGCGCTGCTTCTGTTCTGCATGGTCGCCATGTGAAAAGTTAAAGCGTGCAACATTCATGCCATTATCTACAAGTGATTCAAGCACACCGGGAACTTCGGTGGCAGGTCCCATCGTACAGATGATCTTTGTCTTCCTCATTTTTGAAAACCTCCGCATAAAATAATTTTTTTCTTTCATTCTATTATTATGCACAAATTTTTTCAATAAGAAAAAGGTTTATAACCGAAATTCAGAAAGGAATATTATGATGGAACAAGATAAAAAATTACAGATGCAGGAAAAAACGGTAGTCAATCCGAGAAAGGCGGCGATCATCGGCTGTGGATTTGTAGGCGCGGCATGTGCTTTTGCCCTTATGCAGAGCGGTATGTTCTCGGAGATGGTATTGATCGATGTGGACAGGCGGCGTGCGGAGGGAGAAGCGATGGACATCAGTCACGGTGTACCGTTTGCCAAACCGGCAAAGATATACGCCGGAGAGTATCGCGATGTAGCAGATGCGGCGATCGTAGTGATCACAGCGGGAGCCGGTCAGAAACCGGGTGAGTCCAGACTCGATCTCGTGCACAAAAATATCAGTATCTTCCAGTCAATCATCCCACAGATCTGTGAACAGAATTTTCAGGGGATCCTGCTCGTTGTATCCAATCCGGTCGACATATTGACCTATGTGACGGCAAAGCTGTCCGGGTATACGGAAAACCGCGTGATCGGCTCCGGTACCGTATTGGATACGGCCCGGTTGAAGCGTGCGGTATCGGATCATCTGAACGTGGACAGCCGCAGTGTGCATGCGTTTATCATCGGAGAGCATGGGGACAGTGAGATCGCGGCGTGGTCCGGGGCGAATATATCCGGCATTCCGTTGAATGATTTCTGTGAGCTGCGGGGACATTACGAGCATTCCAGAGAGACCGAGCGTATCGCCGAAGAGGTGAAAAACAGTGCGTATGAGATCATCCAGAAAAAGCAGGCAACCTATTTTGGTATCGCAATGTCTGTCAAGAGGATCTGTGAGGTGATCCTGCGCGATGAAAAATCGATCCTTCCGGTATCGTCGCTGATGTACGGAGAGTATGGGATCTCGGATGTTGCATTGTCCATGCCTGCGATCGTCGGTAAAAACGGCGTGGAAACCCATGTGCCGATCCCGTTGTCAGCAGATGAACTCGAACGCCTGCAGCAGTCTGCATCGATGCTGCGGGATGTGCTGGATGAGGCGGGCATGTAGATTTTTTTCATGTATCATTCTTGCATCGCTGGGGACAACTTGGTACAATCAGAGGAGATCTGAAGACAGGGGAGGAACAGAGTATGAGACAGATCATGGCAGCGACGAAGAAGGATACAGATGAGATCTACCGTTTATACCGCTCGCAGCTTGGAACCGAATGCTGTGTGTGGAATGAGGATTATCCGGCATTGTCGGATATCGCATTTGATCTTAGCAGAGATGCATTGTTTGTGATGAAGGAGATGCAGGATGGCACAGAGCGGATTATAGCGGCGATCTCTCTGGATCAGGATGAAAATGTAGAGAATCTGCCGTTCTGGAACCCGGATCTGAAGCCCGGAGGAGAGGTATCCAGACTGGCTGTGAGCCTGGAACGCCAGAATCAGGGCATTGCCCGCGAGATGATCCGCTATGCGATGCAGGAACTGAAACAGCGTGGAAAAAAGAGTATACATTATATGGTGAGCGAGAACAATGAGAAGGCAGTGCGCTCCTATGCACATCTGAATTTTACACTGGCCGGAAAGTGTGAGATGTACGGACAGCCGTATCTGTGTTATGAACAGGAATTGTAATCGGGAACAGGGAGAATGAAGTCATGGGAAAATTATATTTTACGAGACACGGACAGACGATCTGGAACGTGGAAAACAAGATCTGCGGTGCGACGGACATCGCACTCACGCAACTCGGACATGAGCAGGCGATCGCACTGGGTGAGCAGATCGCTCACTCGCAGTTGGGAATCGATGAGATTCTGTATTCACCGCTTGTGAGAGCTGCGGATA
The DNA here is from genome assembly GCA_050872965.1 of bacterium. Taxonomy (GTDB): domain Bacteria; phylum Bacillota; class Clostridia; order Lachnospirales; family Lachnospiraceae; genus W0P33-017. Next base: position 30,486 of record JBNMHW010000005.1, read on the forward strand.
CTGCAAAGCATATAGCAGAGGTTACAGGCATACCATGCCGTCCGGAGATCCGGCTCACGGAGCAGAATTTTGGTGTGTATGAGTCGACACCGAGGGATGGCGAAGCGTTCCGGGAGGCAAAAAAGCAGTTTGTACATCATTTCGGCACCGGAGAGACCATGCTGCATCTCGCGCAGCGTATCTATAATCTGCTGGACGAACTGCGCGGGCAGTCCGATACGAAGACCTATCTGCTCGTCGCACATAATGGGATCTCCCGCGTGGTGCATTCGTATTTTTATGATATGCAAAATGAGGAATACGCCGCATTCGGCATCAAAAATTGTGAGCTGCGGGAGTATGAGTTTTGAGATAGAAACAGGAGAAAAGGTGTATGAGGTTATTGATCAAACAGCGGGTGTTTGCATGGAGCGATACCTATGATATTTACGATGAAGATGGCACAGTGCGATATACCGTGAAGGCAGAAATATTAGCATTCGGACACCAACTGCATGTATATGATGCACAGCACAATGAGATCGGACAGATTAAGCAGAAACTGTTTACCATTATGCCAAAGTTCGACATCATTATCAACGGGCAGTTTTGTGGAACGATTGAAAAAAAGTTTTCCCTATTTTCTCCAAAGTATGAAGTGGATTATAACGGCTGGCGTGTTGAGGGAGATTTTCTTGGCTGGGATTATGACGTCTATTCCGGATGCAGTTCAATCATACATATTTCAAAAGAACTGTTCCGCTGGGGTGATACCTATGTGATTGATATTGTTGATCCGGCGGATGAATTGTATGGCATGATGCTCGTCATAGCGATTGATGCGGCAAACTGTACAGAGGGAAACTAACCGGAAAAGTATGGATATTTACAGGGAGTTACTTTTAAAGATAGACAAGAACTGCAAAAAGATTTCGGAATATCAACCAACGTTTGGGTACAACATATTTGAGGTGCTGGGAATCCATGCAAAGGAAGTTCTTATGTGCCGTGTTTTAGCAGATTTGCTGAACCCGGAAGGGCGGCACGGATATGGAACATTTTTCTTGCAATCATTTCTGGCAGAGGTAATGCAGCGTAAGAACATGAGTGATGTGTTGCTGGAGCACACCTGTGTTGAGAGAGAGTATGTGATAGAAAATGACCGGCGCATTGATATCATGATTTACAATTCTGAATTTTCAATACCGCTAGAGGCAAAGATTTATGCAGGTGAGCAGGAGGCACAATGTTATGATTATTATGCATATGCAAAAAAATCTCCGATTGTATATCTGACACGTTTTGGAAATGAACCTTCACTTGTGAGCCGGACGAAAAAAGATGGGGCAGATATTCTGGATTTAGAACGGATCAGGTGCATATCGTGGAAGTATGATATCTGTGAATGGCTTAGCGGTCTGGTTGGAACACTGGCAGAACCTGAAAAGTCAGTGATTATGCAATACATAGATGCAATCCATATAATTACGGATGATGGAGACAGGCTTAGAATGACGAAAACATTAGAAATCTTATATGAATCGCCGGAATATTTTGGGGCGGCTCTAGAGATTGAGAAGGTGGCAAAAAAAGCAAAATTGCAGTTGATCCGGTTGTTATTTGATGATTTTAAGGAAGCAATGAAAGAACTGGAAGGTAAATACGGTTTGGAACCGGAAACGGAAGCCCACTATTATTCTTATGAGTCGGGGCAGCATGATCGTTTTTTCGATAGTACATACACTACTTTTCCGGGATTGAATTATGTTGTGAAAAAAGCGCAGTTTGCGAATCAGAATCTGCAGATGTGGTTTCGGATAGAGATTGATTACAATTTATTTGCAGGATTTGCGATGTTTGACACGGCGGCAACCGGGCAGAATGATGATCGAAATGGTTATCAGGTAGACGAGATAACAGAAGCATTGTTGGAAGAATCCGCGCAGTATTTGGACAAAGATATAATGTCGCCGGTTGATTGGTGGCTCACATGGTGCTATCCAAATGGAAAATGTCAGGAAGGGAATTATGATGATGTCCCTAATTTTAAGGAAATGAACCAGTGCGCGATCGATCTGATTGACGATGACAAGCGTAGATGTTTTGTCACACAGGCAATCGGTATGTTTGAAGAACGTCTGCTTAGATTTCTGCGCTAAACAAGAAATATATAAAAAATCAATGTAACCATTGCAATTACATCAAAGACCTGTTATAATATCATCAAAGAGAGGATGATTATATGACACAGGACGAAAGAAGAGAATATCTGATCCAATATCTGTTAAAGGAAGACCAGAGGATTCACATACAGAAAATGCCGGCTGATAAGCAGGGGCAGGAGCAACTGCTCCGTTCACTGATGAATGTCAGAATGCCCAGACCGATTAGCAAAGATTTTTTGGAGATTCAGGACGAATATCTCAGGGAAAGAAATGCGCAGCGGGGAATCACGGATATCGCTGATCTGGAACCGACCGCATCAGATCCGAGACTGTATATCTGGCAGGGAGACATCACAACCTTAAAGTGTGATGCGATCGTAAACGCATGCAACTCACAGATGCTCGGCTGCTTTTCACCGATGCATGCCTGCATCGACAATTTTATCCATACTTATGCAGGGGTAGAGCTGCGTCTGGAAATGCAGCGGATCATGAGCATACAAGGGCATGAGGAAGAGACCGGAAAAGCCAAGATCACGTCAGGCTACAACCTTCCGGCTCGTTACATCCTGCATACCGTAGGCCCAATCGTGCAGGGCAGATTGCATAAAAAGCATGAAGAACTGCTGGCCTCCTGCTACCGTTCCTGTCTGGAACTCGCAGAGGCACATGGAATAAAAAGCCTTGCATTCTGCTGCCTGTCTACCGGTGTATTTATGTTCCCGAACGAGCGCGCAGCAGAGATCGCAGTGGCTACGGTTCAGAAATACTACGAGGAGACCGGCAGCAGCATGAAGGTTATATTCAATGTCTTTAAGGATGAAGACCTTGCTATTTACAAGAGTATTTTATCATAGAGTATCTTATTATAAAGATGATTATAAAGAAGCCTTGTAATTTTCACCCCACACCTGCATCACATCGAGGATGGGGCGCATGGTCTCTCCAAGATCACTCAGCGCATATTCTACGCGGGGAGGGACTTCTGCATAAACGGTTCGCGTAATGATACCGTCATCTTCCATGGAGCGGAGGGAATCGGTCAGGACTTTCTGGCTGATTCCCTCCAGATTTTTCTTTAATTCATTAAATCTCCAGGGTCTCTGGAGGAGATTTCTCAGGATCAATAATTTCCATTTACTTCCGATCAATTGAACAGTCGTAGCTACAGGACATTCCGGTAATTCGTCTTTTGTCAGCATATGAGAGCCTCCTTTGATAAACGTAAAAGTCAATAGTTCAAAATACAATACAAGTATCAAATACAATGTAGCATATAAATAGACATCTGTCTATGGGTAACAAAAAGGTAACTATGTAATAAAAAAGTGCGTACTTTTTTATCTGTTGCAGACTTGGTATTATGATCCTGCAACAGGGCAGTGCCCAAGATAAGTTCATATTACAGGAGGTAAGAGAAATGGCATTATCAAATCTTTTTGGATGGAACAAGAAAGCAGAGTCACAGACAAGTGCAGCATGCGGAACAGCGTGTGGAGCAGGAGAGAAGCCTGCAGCGTGTGGAGCATCTGATAAGCCTGCAGCATGCGGAGCAGGAGAGAAACCGGCGGCATGTGGAACAGCGTGCGGAGCAGGAGAAAAACCTGCAGCATGTGGAACAGCATGCGGAGCCTCTGACAAGTAAGAGCATTAAAAAAAGGAGATGGATAGGATGAACCAGTATTTTTCTTTTCAGTGGCATATCACCGATGAATGCGACCAGCGCTGCAAGCACTGTTATATTTTTTCCGGTGAGGGATGCAGGGAATTAAAGAGTATGACCTGGAAACAGATGAAGGAAGTAGTGGAAAACTGCGAAGATTTCTGCAAAGTATATCACAGAATTCCTTATTTTTACATTACCGGTGGAGATCCTATCCTTCATCCTGATTTCTGGAAGCTGATGGTACTGTTGAAGTCAAAAAATATCCCGTTTACATTAATGGGAAATCCGTTTCATCTGGACGATGAGATCTGCAGAATGCTGAAAGTCTGTGGCTGTGATAAGTATCAGATGTCACTGGATGGAATGAGAGAGACACATGACTGGTTCCGGAAACCGGGTAGTTCTGATCTGACACTGGAGAAGATTGGATGCCTGAACCGGGCAGGGATCAAGAGTGTCATTATGAGTACGGTATCAAAGACAAATATGAACGAGATACCGGATATTATCGATGAAGTAGTAAAAGAGAATGTAAAGGTCTTCGCATTTTCGCGCTATGTGCCTACCGGTGGAGAGGTAGATACGAGTATGACATCGCAGGAATACAGACATCTGCTGGAGATCTGTGATGCGAAGTATCAGGCATACGAAAAGGCAGGATGTGAGACCTATTTTAATAAAAAGGATCATTTATGGACGCTGTATGAATACGAGACAGGGCAGTTTCAGCTGCCGGAAGATGCAGAAGCGGGAATGATCTACGGCGGCTGTAACTGTGGCAACTGTCATATCACGATCTCTTCCAATGGCGATATCATGGCATGCAGAAGAGTGACAAACAGTAAGGTCGCAAATATATTTGAAGATCGTCTGGCCGATGTCTGGATCTGTCAGATGGAAAAATACAGGGATTACGATAAATTTGTAAAATGCAGTAAATGTGAGCTGAAGGCGTGGTGCAGAGGCTGCCCGGCTGTGGCTAATGGTACAAGTGGCGATTTCTACGGAGCAGATCCACAGTGCTGGAAGACAAAGAACGAGATCACAGGCGAACAACTGCCGGAATCAGGATGCGCGAAAAAACGATCCTGAAATGACGAAGGGAGAAAAATGAGTCATGGATTTATCAACATGTCTGAAAAAGATGCAGCTGGTAGGTGTTCTTGCCTTTGCTACCGTTGACAGTGAAGGTGCGCCGCAGGTGAGAAACATCAGTGCCATCCATTATGAAGAAGATGCATTGTATTTCTATACTGCCAGAGGCAAGAATTTCTACAAAGAATTGCTGGAGGATGGCAGAGTTCAGATACTTTGTTATACCAGATATAAGGAAATGATCCGTTTTTCCGGAAAAGCCTATGCAGTAGCAGAGGAAGATCAGGAAAAATGGAAGGATGTGATCTTTGAGGAGCAGCCGTATCTCGCCAATGTGTATCCGGGTGACACCAGAAGCATCGGTATCATCTTCTGTATCGATCAGGCAGAGGTGGAATATTTTAATCTGGGCGTAAACCCGATATTCAGGGATACATATGTCCTCGGAGATGTTAAAATAAGAGAAAAAGGATATGTCATAACAGACACCTGTATCGGATGCGGAACATGTGAGAGAAACTGTCCGCAGAGATGCATCGAAGCAGGCGCTCCATATGTGATCAGACAGAATCATTGTCTGCATTGCGGTAACTGCTATGAAAAATGTCCGGTGAAAGCGGTGATGAGAAAATGATGAAAAACAAAGTGACAGAGATCAAAGAGAAGATCGGGCAGGCGGATGCTGTGATCATCGGAGCCGGTGCGGGACTATCCACATCAGCGGGATATACTTACAGCGGAGAGAGATTTGACCGGTATTTTGCTGATTTTAAAAGTAAGTATAGATTTACGGATATGTATTCCGGTGGTTTTTATCCTTATCAGACATTGGAAGAACACTGGGCATACTGGAGCCGTTATATCTATATCAACCGTTATATGGATGCGCCGGAACCGGTCTATGACAAACTATATGATCTGGTCAGGGACAAGGATTACTTTGTGCTGACGACAAATGTGGATCACTGTTTCCGGAAAGCAGGATTTGACAAGCATCGATTGTTCTATACACAGGGAGACTATGGTCTGTTCCAGTGCTGCAGACCCTGCCATAAGGCAACCTACGATAATGAAGAGATCGTGCGGGACATGGTGCTCAGTCAGGGCTGTCAGATCGAGGGTGGAGAGCTGGTCAAGCCGGACGGAGCCGGGATCAAGACAGTTGTTCCGGGTGATCTGGTACCGCGATGCCCGAAATGCGGCAAGCCGATGAGTATGAATCTGCGGGCCGACAACTCGTTTGTAGAGGACGAGGGCTGGCATCAGGCAGCGCTGCGGTATGATCAGTTTATCGGGAGGCATAAGGATCTGAATATCGTCTTTCTGGAACTCGGTGTGGGGTACAACACCCCCGGTATCATCAAATATCCGTTTTGGCAGATGACGAGTGAATATCCGCATGCAACATATGTGTGCCTGAATCAGAATGAGGCATATGCACCGACGGAGATCGCCGGAAAATCGATATGTCTGGATACAGATATCGAAGACGTCCTCAAACAGTTAGAATGATTGGTCCGGCAGACAGTAGCTGACTATTTCCGCGCAACGAGGTGTGCGCGGAAATTTTTTTGCGCTTCCATCGTCTGTACGGTGAATCCGGCCTTTTCTGCCATGGCAGTAAATTCTGCAGGCTTGTAGATTTTCACATCGCCATGTCCGAACAGATGTGCCAGTGGCATTTCCAGATGATTCATCAGCCAGACCATAAAATCTGATGATGTATAGTCGCGCAGGATCAGGCGGCCGCCCTCGCGCAATACGCGGTATGCGCTGTCAAAGAAGTCCTGCGGATTCGGATAGTGGTGGAAACTGTTGGCGCAGATGATCGCATCAAACGAATCCTCCGCAAAAGGCAGGTGCTCGCTGTCACCAACGACAAATTCCGTGTTGGACAGATTCTTGGACTGGGCAACGTGGATCATTCCGGGAGTGAGGTCGAGACCGACATAGTGTTTGTCTGGATACTTGTCATGGAGCAGCTGGATCATGGGCCCGGTTCCGCAGCCGCAGTCGAGTACATCCTGAAATGATTCTTTTTTCAGTTCTGCCAGGATCGGCGGGTAGTCGTCCTTACACATTTCATATATTCCGGCATGACCGCTGTCATAGATCTTAGCTGCCTGTGTGAATTCTTTGATCGAGAGCTGTTTATATTCTTCCGGTGTCATAGGAACCCCTCCATATTATTATGATCATATTGTTTGCGGTTAGATGCTACTAACTAAGATTAGCATGGAATGTAAAAAAAGTCAATGATGTCTATTCCTGACTATCACGATAGGAAAAGGAGAGTTGACACCTATTTAGTGTGAGGGGTATAATATAATATACTTTTTATGTCTATATGATGATAGATAAAAAGAGAGACGAACAACGGGGAGAACGATCGACATGAGAAAAAGGCTGGCAGCATTCATATCCGCAATGATGCTTATGATTATATGGTGTGTTCCTGCATACGCGGATTCTGTGCCCAGGGAGGATACATCAGATTATAAGGTCGCATTTTATGCATTTGACTGTTATCATATGCAGGATGAAAATGGCAGAAAATACGGCTATGGATATGATATGATGCAGAAACTCATGAATTATCTCCCCTGTACTTTTTCCTATGTCGGTTATGAGAAAACGGCAAAAGAATGTGAAGAGATGCTCCGGAATGGAGAACTTGACATCTATACCGCTGCAAAGATCACACCGGAGCGGCAGGAAGAATTCGCATTTTCCAAACATCCGGCGATCACGTCTACGACCCGCATGAATGTAAAGCGGGGAAATGACAAGGTCGTTGCAGGTGATTACTCTACCTATAATGGTCTGAAGATCGGACTGTTGGAGAGACACACATATAATGACAAGTTCATTCAGTTTACAAAAGAAAAAGGTTTTGACTGCGAGATCGTCTATTATGCCACGCCTACGGAACTGTCAAATGCTTTGATCAGCGGCGAGGTGGATGCGCTCGTAAACAGCTATATCCGTACACCGGAGGATGAAGCAACGATAGAGAATTTCGGCGAAACGCCCTATTATTTTATGACCAGAAAAGAGGATCAGCCGCTGATCGACCAACTGGATGCTGCGATCGATGAGATGAATATTGAGACACCGAACTGGCGCAGTGATCTGTATAATCAGTATTACGGTTCCCAAAACTCAAATACGGAACTGACAGCCGATGAGCAGGAACTGTTAGAGCAGATGCAGGGTTCGCATACGAAGATCCGTGCGGTGATGAATCCGGACAGCAATCCGTACTCTTGGTATGAGGATAAGTATGGACATGGAATAGCGGCAGACCTTTTTGCAGAGACAGCACGGACACTGGGATTAGATTATGAGATCGTTCCCGTGTCTTCCAGAGAGGAATATGAAGAACTGGTCTCATCAGGAGAAATAGATATCTGTCTGGATATGGACAGCTATTTTGAAGATGAGGGTGACTATAAATATAAGATCACAGATCCGTATCTGACAACGACCGTATCTATGCTTCACAGGCGTGGCTCTTCCGGAAAGATGAACAAAGTCGGTGTGCTCGAAGATACGATCGCAATCAAAGAGATCGTATCATCCATGTGGCCGAATGCAGAGATCATTCTCATGGACGGAACAGATGCGTGTGTGAGTGGAATCATGAGTGGCAGGATCGATGGTGCACTGCTGATGAGTTATACTGCCCAGAAACTGGCACGGGATGATATGCAGAACAGAATGAGCGTTGATATTGTGCCGGGTTCGACACTGGATATCAAGATGGGTGTCAATTCGCAGCTGGATCACCGTTTTTTTGGTGTGTGGGAGAAGACATTGGCACAGGTATCCGCAAATAAGAGCGATGAACTGGTGCAGAACTATCTGGAGGGTACCAATACACCGACGTTGATGGCATATATATTTGATCATCCGGTGTATCTGGTATTTTTAGCGGCAGCTATATTTGTGGTATTGTTGATCTTTATCCTGTATATTGAGTCCACAATCTCAAAGAACAGGTTGCTTCGTATCTCAGAACAGTTGTCGGAAGCATTGATAGAGGCCAAAAATGCGAATGAAGCGAAAGTAAACTTCTTCTCAAAGATGAGCCATGATATACGGACACCATTGAACGTAGTGCTTGGAATGACCCAGATCGCGAAAAAGTACAAGCATGATCCGGAAAAGCTGGATGATGCGTTGAAAAATATCACGATAGAGGGAAATTATCTGCTGACGATGATCAATTCCATTCTGGATGTGAACCAGTTAGAACACGGTCATATCGAATTGATCAACAAGCCGTTCAATCCGGACGAATGCATGCAGGACAGCATGAAGATCCTCCTGCCGTTGGCAGAAAAGAAGGAACAGGAACTGAAATTTTCATCGAATTTCAATGATCATGTAGTAGTCGGAGATGCCGGACGCTTTAGCCAGATCATGGTCAATATTGTATCGAATGCGATTAAATACACGGATGCCGGAGGAGAGATCCGGGTGACGCTGGAAGCGCTTCCGGAGAATCATTACCGTTTCACCTGTACGGATAACGGAATCGGAATGACGCAGGAGTATCTGGAACATATCTGTGAGGACTATAGTCGTGCTGAGGACAGCAGAACCTCTGCAACAGAAGGAACAGGACTGGGAATGTCTGTTGTCAAGGGATTTACAGAGCTGATGAACGGAACACTGCAGGTAGAAAGCGAATTGGGAAAGGGTTCCACATTTATAGTGGATATTCCATTCCATGAGCCGACGATCAAGGAACGTGAGTTGGCCATGAAATCCATACCGGATAATGCCACAGAAGAGGAATTCGCTGGAAAAAGAGCCCTCCTTGTGGAAGATAATGAGTTAAACGCTGAGATCGCAGTAGAGTTATTGCAGAGTCTGGGATTGGAGATTGACACGGCAGAAAATGGAGAGATCGCTGTCCGGAAATTTGAGCAGTCGAAGCCCCATACATATGAGATCGTATTTATGGATATGCAGATGCCGGTGATGGATGGAGTCGAAGCCACGAAACAGATCCGGGCATTGGAACGCGAGGACAATGATGTATTGATCTTTGCCATGACAGCGAATACGTTAGACAGCGACAGACAGCGCTGCGCAGAGGCAGGAATGAACGGTCATATTTCCAAGCCCATTAATCTGAATGAGATCAAAAAGAGTATAAGAGAGTATATGTAGTAATGGTTTGATTCCGCGTAACTTATGTTGCGCGGAATTTTTTATGATGTCATACGTTGACGGATGACATCATAAAAAGCTGGAGGAACTCAGAAACGAAGATCAAATGGCTCGAAATGATAAATAATTCCTTTATATTGCCTTTATATTCCTCTTTTATTGTTGTATTACTGTTTTTGGTAATGTATAATAAAATTATCATTGGACATTTTTGTATGATAGAACGCATAGTTGACAAATAATCGGGATAAAAGTGATAAGGACGATAAAAGATGAAAAAAAGGTATTTTGTAGGAATCTGTACATTGCTCATAACCATGTTGTTAAGTGGGTGTGGAGCACCGGAAAGCACAGTGGGAGAGAATGATGACCACCTTACTGTATATGTCTGGAATAACGGAATGATGAAAGATGTTGTACCATATATAGAAGGACAGATCCCTGATCAGGAGATAGAATTCATTGTCGGCAATAACAATGTGGATCTGTATAATTATCTGGAAGAGCATGATGATCTGCCTGATATAATCACCACGAGACGTTTTTCGGAAAAAGATGCGGAAGCATTGCAGCCTTATCTGATGGATCTGGGGGCATATGATATCGTTTCAGAGTATTATCCATATGCGCTGCAGTATTATACAGACAGTGATGGTGCGATCAAGTGGCTGCCGGTTTGCGGAATACCGGAAACGATCATTGCGAATAAGACTTTATTTGACAAATATGGGATTAAGATTCCGGAAAATTATGAAGAATTTGCAGAATGCTGTACAAAATTACATGAGAATGGCATCAAACCTTATACATCAGAGCTGGCGATGGATTGGGCGGCACACTCCCTGATTCAGGGAGCGGCGGTTGATCGGCTTTCAAGTATAGATGGGATCGAGTGGAGAAGCAGTATAGAATCGTCATCGGATGACAGTGCATTTAAGGACGATCTATGGAACCGGATATTCACAGAAGTGAATACATTTATGAAAGATACCTATCTGACGGAGTCGGATCTAGAGTGTAATATTGATGCAGCCCGTGAGATGTTCATAAGCGGTGAGGCCGCTATGTTCCGGGGAACACCGGGCGTTATGGAAGTACTGAGATCAAATATGGATGCTGAACTGGTGAGGCTGCCGTATTTTTCACAGACATCGGACAAAAGCTGGGTGTATACATATTCGTCCTTCAATATAGCCTTAAATGGTGAACTGGAGAAAAATGACGAGAAACTGGAACTTGCATTGAAGGTATTGGATTGTTTTCTTTCAGAGGAAGGTCAGAAACTCGTAGCGGATGGGGATGGGATGATTTCCTATAACGCTCACGTGGAATCTGATTTTGACGGAATGACAGGAGTGGAAGACGAGATAGAGAATAATGCTTTTTATATCCGATATGCTTCTAACGGATCATTTTCGGGAAGTCTGCAGGCTGTGAAGGGGCTTTTATCCAGACAGATGGATGAATCGCAGGCATATGAAGCATTCAGACAGGAGGTATGTAGTAAGAAAGAGGAAGAAGCCGGTATTATAGATTTTCAGAAACAATACAATATTGGAATGAATGATCGATGCGGTAGAGATGCAGCATCGTCTATTTTGACGACGGTTCGTAAGAGCCTGGATACAGAACTGGCATTTTCATCATATTACTATTACACTTCTTCTATTTATCCCGGAAGCTGTACAGAAACGGAAGTCAATATGATGGTTGCCCATAATGATGGGACAGCTCTCTGGCCGGTAAGTCTGGATGGGGCACAGATCAAAGAACTGATCAACACATATTTGGCGGGCACAGAAGGGGAGTTTTGTGTAACAAATAAATATAAACTTCCGGTCGCGTCAGGTATGAAGCTGGTGATCGAACCGGAAAAAGACTATTTTAAATTAAAAGATGTTGAGATAGACGGACATTCTATAGATGATAATGAAAAATATGATATTTTGATCACGGATGAGATCAAGGCTCTTCTGGACACAATTTATCCTGATATGGAATTGAAGAATGCGGATGTGGATCTGGCTAATGCATGGTGTCTGGCGATCGGTAACGGTCAACAGCCATGTGAACCGGAAGATTATGTCGAAGTAGAAGGAAAACAGTAGGAAACATACAGGGGTAATTGTGCAGATGACAAAACAAAACAAACCGGTTCGGAGAATAATTAATAGTGTAGTACTAATAGTTATCCTGATCATTTTCTGTGCTGTTTCGGGAGAAATGATCCTGAAAAGGATGGAAAGCTATATAGAAATGAACGGAAAAAACAATATGGCTACCGTTATGGAACAAATATCGCAGTCCTATGATATACAGGTAGATACATATTTCAGAAAATTAGAGCAGGCGGAGAGATTTCTTTTTCAAAATGGGCAGAGAGAGATCACTCTGGAAGATTGTAAGGGATACTTTGACGCTGTACAGCCGGATGATACGGAAGAACTGTTGTTTATGAAAACCAACGGAGACATCATGACAACCGATGGGACAAAAAATCATCTGGATATCCAAAACCAGACGCTGATCCATTTAAACCGGGATCAGAAAATTACGCAGAGTATCACGTTGAATATGAACCAGAAAAAAGGAAACTATTTTCTTGTTGCAATTCCATGTGAAACATATACCGTGAATGGTGAGAACTATAATGTAATAGCTGCATTATATGACCGGTCAAATATTGATTCGCTGCTGGAATTGAACGGATATGGTGGAGCAGCATATATCTTTCTGGTTGATGAGAACGGCATTGTCAACTATACCAATCAGTCAGAAGATATATTCTATCGCAACTATGCGGTGCTCAAACATCTCAGGAAGGATAACGTTATATCCGACACCCAATATGAATCGCTGGTCGATACACTGAAAAGCAATGAGAAAAAAGTAGAGTTGTTTGATGAAAGTGACAAACCATTTTATCTGGGATGTTATCCGGTAACATCCAGTAACCATAGACTGGTCTGTATCGTTGCAAGGACAACGGTAAACAATTCGTTACTGGCATATCAGAGACAGATGGTGCGTTTGCTGGTTGTATATCTGGGAATCGTTTTTCTGTTGTGTGTCGGTCTCATTTATAATATGTTCAGAGTCAGCGTCTCTAATAGAAAGATGGCATATGAAGAAGAAAAAAGACAACTTCAGGAAAAGGCCATGCGGGAATTGGAGATCGAAAGGAATAAAGCGGACGAAGCAAACAGAGCAAAAAGTGATTTTCTGGCGAATATGTCCCATGATATCCGTACTCCGATGAATGCCATTGTTGGAATCACAAGTCTGATGGAGCATGAACAGGGTCTGACAGATAAAATGGAAACTTATATTCAGAAAGTACAGATGTCAAGTCACCATCTGTTAGGGCTGATCAATGATATTCTGGATATGAGCAGGATTGAGTCGAAGGAAGTGCGTCTGAATGTCGAAGAAGTCAGCCTGGCGGAACAGGTAGGGCAGATTGACAGTCTCATACGTCCACAGGTAAATGAGCATGAACAGGATTTCCAGATCCGTGTAAATGAAATCGCACATGAATACCTGATCGGCGATGGTGTCCGTTTGCGGCAGATCGTACTGAATCTCCTGTCAAATGCCGTAAAGTATACGCCAAAAGGTGGAAAAATTGTTCTGGAACTGACAGAAGTTGCATGTGATGTCCCTGATCACGCGAAGTATATGTATAGTGTGAGCGACAATGGTTATGGAATGTCTCAGGAGTTTCTGGAACATATTTTTGAGCCGTTTACGAGAGCAGAGAATTCTATAACAAATAAAGTTCAGGGAACCGGTCTGGGAATGGCGATCACAAAAAATATTGTGGATCTGATGAACGGTGAGATTCATGTGAGCAGTGAACTTGGAAAGGGAAGCAGGTTTGATGTGATACTGACACTGCCGATTAACAGAAAGGTGGATTATGAAATCGGTATCCGCAGAGTGCTTCTGGTTTCCGGTGAAGATCAGCTGATCCGCAATGTGAGAGCTGCTATGAGCGAAACGGCCATACAGTTTTATGCAGTATCTACAGAGAAAGAAGCAGCGGACTGGCTGAGACAGGAAAATACGGATGTCATACTGCTGGCGGGATGTCTGCGGAATAAAACTCTGGCAGAGACGGTAAGCCTGCTTAGGAAGATTGCGGAGAATGCAGTCCTGATTTTCTGCGTTGATTTTGCATCAGAAGAAAATGTACATGATCATCTGGCGGAGAGTGGTATAGATGGAATGGTACTACGTCCATTCTTCCTGTCGAATCTTGCCATGGCGATCGCAAGAACGAGGACAAGTCTGGTACCGGGGCAGACAAGTGGCAGTATTTTAAATGGCATGAAGTTCCTATGTGCTGAGGATAATGAACTGAATGCGGAAATTCTACAAGAGCTTTTGCATATGTATGGAGCCTCCTGCACGATCTACCCGGATGGAGAAAAGATCACGGAAGCGTTTCAGTGCGTGAAACCGGGTGAGTATGATGCGATACTGATGGATGTCCAGATGCCCAGGATGAATGGTCTGGAAGCTACGAGAGCGATCCGAGGGGGTGAGAATCCGCTTGGAAAGACGATACCGATCATTGCCATGACTGCCAATGCTTTTTCAGAAGATGTGCAGTATTGCATTGGTGCCGGCATGGATGCTCATATCGCAAAACCGCTCGATATCGCGGTTCTGGAGAAAACATTGCGCAGACATTGTGTCGGGGCAGATGTTTTATAATATAAATTTTCGTTTGACTTTTTTAAAAAAGATAAATATAATAATCTCTGAACGAGTAGCAAACTAGCGTAAATCCAGTTTTGCTGCTCGTTTTTTTATGTCACAAAGGAGTCATTTATGACTCTTTCTATGCAAAAAAAGGAGGCTGAAGTCAAGATGGAAGAAAGTAACAAGATGAAAGAGATGCCGGTGAATAAGCTCATGGTCCGGATGGGCATACCGATGATCTTATCGATGGCATTGCAGGCAGTCTACAATATTGTTGACAGTGCGTTTGTAGGAAACATGAGAGTGGGTAGTGAGGCAGCGCTCAATGCACTGACGCTCGTATTTCCGGTTCAGATGCTGATAGTAGCAGCGGCGATTGGAACCGGTGTGGGAACGAATGCATTTCTTGCACGGTCACTCGGAGAGGGAAATCATAAGAGAGCTGCAAAAGTTGCGGGAAACAGTCTGTTTTTAGGAGTGATCATTTATGCAATATGTCTGTTGTTTGGAATATTTGGCGTCAAAGCGTATATTTCGTCACAGACCGTTGATCCCGAAGTGATCTCAATGGGAACGAGCTATCTGAGGATATGCTGCGTGATCTCGTTCGGAATTATATTCTTTTCTTTATTTGAAAAGCTATTACAGGCGACGGGACGTTCCCTGTATTCTACGATCGGTCAGGTCATGGGAGCAGTGATCAATATCATTCTTGATCCGATTATGATCTATGGGATCGGACCAGTTCCTGAAATGGGGGTAGAA
This sequence comes from bacterium, assembly GCA_050872965.1. Taxonomy (GTDB): domain Bacteria; phylum Bacillota; class Clostridia; order Lachnospirales; family Lachnospiraceae; genus W0P33-017. The sequence continues at coordinate 46,044 of JBNMHW010000005.1, forward strand.
GGTGCTGCCTATGCAACAGTCATCGGACAGGTGGCGTCTGCCGTGCTCTTATTTATTTTCCATATAAGATTAAACAAAGAGTTTGAGCATGGTGTGAGATACATGAAACCGGATCTGTGGATCATCAAGGGGATCTATGCGATCGGACTTCCGGCGATCATTGCGCAGGCATTAATGTCTATCATGGTATATGTGATGAATCTGATCCTGAAATTCAATCCTTCGGCGCAGACCGCATATGGACTGTTTTATAAAGTACAGCAGTTTGTATTGTTCATGGCGTTCGGACTGAGGGATGCGATCACACCAATTATCGCGTTTGCGTATGGTATGCATAGCCAGAAGAGGATCCGGGATGGGGTCAGATACGGATTGATCTATACGATCGTACTGATGGTTATCGGTGTGGCGATCACAGAGGTTTTTCCGGGTGCATTTGCGACACTGTTTAATGCGGGACAGTCCAGAGAATATTTTATAGGAGCGATGCGGATTATCTCCATCAGTTTTATTTTTGCGGGAATCAATATCGCATACCAGGGAATCTATCAGGCGTTGGGCGGAGGTCTCGAATCGCTGGTGATCTCCCTGCTCAGACAGCTCATTCTCATCTTACCGCTGGCAGGTATTTTCTCGATATTTGTCAGAAACGGTCAGATGGGAGTCTCACTCATCTGGTGGGCATTCCCCATCACAGAGGTCATCGCATGTCTGGCAGGATACGTGCTGTTGAAGCGGATCATCAGAAAAGATCCGGTGTAAAGGTTGACAAAGGGATACAGGTGCTCATTGGGAAACAGACAGTTGCTTTCCTTCGTACCGACTCTGTTGTATGATAGAAAAAGGAATGACAAAGGGGCATATGTATGCTCCTTTTTGTGTTTTTATTGACGAGACAGCAATGCTGTAGTAATATAAACTGGAAATAAAGCATTGATACAGGAGAGTATTATGGGCGAAATTATAGTTGAAGAAGAGATAAAGGAAACTGGTGCAAAGAAATTAGGACGTATGATGAGATGTTTACGATCGCTTACTGGAATGAAAAGGGAAGACTTTGCAAATTATCTTCATATTCCACTTGGTACGGTTCGAGATTGGGAACAGGGAAAGCGCAAGATGCCGGATTATGTGTTTGAATTAATTGAGTATAAGGTGTCAAAGGAATTGTTGACGGAAGAGGAAGATGCAGATGGAAAATGAAAAATTGCAACTGTTTGAAGATCAGAAGATAAGAACTGCTTGGGATGAAGAGAAAGAAGAATGGTATTTTTCGATTGTTGATGTAGTTGGGGCATTAACGGATGCGGAGAGCTATCATGCTGCTAGAAATTATTGGAAGGTTACAAAGCATCGATTGATTGAGGAGGGAAATCAACTGGTTACAAATTGTAACCAGTTGAAATTAAAAGCAGCGGATGGAAAGAGACGATTAACTGACGTTGCCACTACACAGGAACTTCTTCGTATCATTCAATCCATTCCATCAAAAAAAGCAGAACCTTTTAAGTTATGGCTTGCGCAGGTTGGACGTGAGCGAATAGAGGAAACTCTTGATCCGGAATTAATTGCAGACCGTCTCGTAGCTACATATGAAAGATTAGGTTATTCCAAAGAATGGATTAATCAGCGCCTGCAGGCAATTAGTACTCGAAAAGAGCTTACAGACGAATGGAAGGAGCGAGGTGTGCATAGAGGAAGTGAGTATGCGATTCTCACGGACGAGATTACAAAGGCTTGGAGCGGAATGACTACACGTCAATACAAGAATTTGAAGGGTTTGAAAAAAGAAAGTCTTAGGGATAATATGAGCACTTTGGAATTGGCACTTAACATGGTTGCTGAAGCTGCTACCACAGAAATATCTAAACAGACAAAACCGGAAGGTTTCGATGAGAATAAGACAGTTGCGAAGGCAGGTGGTTCTGCTGCAAAAGCTGCAAAGAATAGTATTGAAGAGTCGACCGGTAAGCCAGTAATAACGAGCAAAAAAGCCGCTGAATTAAACCATATGGTTACATCTATGATAGAAGTGGGTACAAAGCTGAAAAACGAAGAAGAAATATGAAGAAAAGGCAGGTAAGTAGCTTTCACCTGCCCTTTTCAGTTTCCACAGCCGGTGCTTATTATCGCAACGTATGATGAGGATGGAAAGGCCAATGCAATGAATGCAGCCGGGGGTGGAATTGTTGGCATGGACAAGATCATCATTGACCTTGCCAGCCACAAAACAACCGACAATATCGCACAGCGCGGTGCATTTACGGTAAGCATGGGAGATAAAGATCATGTGGTTGCCTGTGATTATGTAGGACTTGTATCAGGAAATAAAGAAGCTGATAAAATGGAAAAAGCGGGATTTACCACGACAAAAAGCGAGTTTGTCGATGCGTCGGTTATCAATGAACTTCCGGTAGCACTTGAGTGCAGACTGATCAAGGTTCTTGAGGGCAGCATGTATCTGGCGCAGATTGTAAATGTAGTGGCAGATGAAAGTGTTCTCTCTGACGAAGAAAAGATCCGGTGAAAAGGTTGACAAAGGGATACGGGTGTTCATTGGGAAACAGACAGTTGCTTTCCTTCATACCGACTCTATTGTATGATGGAAAAAAGGAGGTAGGTATCATGGAAACAAAGAATATTATCTTAGAACTGCGTACAAAAAAGGGAATGTCACAGGATGAACTGGCCGAGAAAGTCATGGTTACGAGGCAGGCCGTATCCCGCTGGGAAAATGGTGAGACTGTTCCAAATACAGAGACATTAAAACTTTTGTCAAAAGAATTTGATGTCTCGATCAATACGCTATTGGGAGCACCGAGAAAACTAATCTGTCAGTGCTGTGGCATGCCGCTGGAAGATGATGAGATCTTTGGCCGTGAAAAAGATGGTACATTGAATGAGGACTACTGTAAGTGGTGTTATGCGGATGGAACATATACTTACAGTAATATGGACGATCTGATCAATGTCTGCGTCAGGAACATGGTTGATGAGAACTTTACAGAGGATCAGGCGCGCGCCTATATGAAGAATCTGCTCCCGCAGTTAGATTATTGGAAGAGATATGATGAGCTTAGCGACAACGGACAATTTGAAGAATTTAAGTTGCGGCTGATCAATGAGATCAATGAGCTGCATATAGACGGATTACCGAAGGTGGAGAAACTGAATGCGCTTGTCGGAAAGTATGTGAATCTGGAGTATACACTGCCCAATGGCAGCAAAGTGAAATTTCTGGATGATCAGAAGACATATCTTGGAAATCAGCTGGAGTGTGAGTTTGGCGGTGAGCGATGTTTTGGCATCCTCGCAAATATGGAATTTATCATGATCTGCACATATGATGCGGATGGAGCCAATCCGGAACTGGTCTTATATAAAAAGAGATAACTGAAAAGAATGACATACAGAGCACTTTAGCCAATCACAGGTTAAGGTGCTTTTTTGTTCTGCCATAAAAGAAGATCATTCTTCTGCAAGATGGAAATTTGTGCATTTGAGTTTATATATTATGCATCTTACTCATATCCATATAGACATATAGCACATTTTACGATAAAACAGAATTAATCAAGACCCGAGGGCTGCTGGTCACATGTAGTGTGAACAGTAACTACTAAAGAAGGGGATTGGAGGACAATACTATGGTTATACAGGAGGGGGAAAATAAAATGCGTAAGAATTATCTGGATAACATCAGATGGTGCACCATCATTTGCGTAGTATTTTTTCATGTGTTTTTCTTTTTTAATAATATTGGAATCACTGCAATTTTTAAAGGACTGCCGGAATACCATCAGGGGGATGGCATGAGTTTTGCCGGCATTTATCAGTATGCAGTATATCCGTGGTTTATGACATTGCTGTTTGTAGTGGCAGGTGTTGCAGCTTATCATACATTGCAGAACAGGACAGCAAAGCAATTCCTGGCAGGCAGAAAAAATAAATTACTTGTGCCTTCCACACTTGGAATACTGGTATTGGGTTTCATACCCGGTTCCATCGTGGTAAATGCTTCCGGCGCGGAAGGATTGCAGGCGGCACCCGGATTTGTCAAGTACATTGTTTACACATTATCAGGAATCGGAGCACAGTGGTTCAGCCAGTTGTTGTTTGTGATTTCGCTATTTCTTTTGCTGGTTCGCAAGATTGTATTCGCAGTACAGAAAGAAGAGAGAAAAGCTATTCAGAAAGTAAACGTGGTCTATGGCTTGCTGGCTGTGATGTTTTTCCTCCTGTGGGGTGCAAGCAAACTGTTAAATACACCGGTGGTTGAATCCTACCGCATTGGAATCTATACAGTTGCTTTCCTGCTTGGATATTATGTATTTTCACAGGATATTGTGATTGAAGTATTGAAAAAATGGCGTTTTGTTACCACACTGGCAGCAGTTGTATCGGGAGTATATTTCATCTACAGGGCATATGGAATCTACTATGGACACAGCAGTCTGCTCAGTACATGGTATGCCAATCTTTTTACATACTGTATGATTCTTGCAATCTTTGGAATGTTTGCAGTCTATGGTGACAGTAAAAATGCAGTGACAACATGGCTTGGAAAAATCAGCTTTCCGGTCTATATCCTGCATATTCCGGTAATCCTGATTGTGTTATCGTTATTGCAGAAGACAGCGCTGTCTGTAAGTGTGCAATATGTGATTGTGGCAGTTGCAGCATATCTGATCACACCTTTCGCAGCTATGCTGATAGAGAAAATTCCGGTTGTCCGTTATCTGATTTTGGGAATCAGGCATTGAATACAAATTCATGGTGGAAGGCAGGTTCAAACTTACCATACAAGATATAAACATAGCTACAAAAGGAAGATAGGTATTTGCCATTACAAGATTATGACAGGTGATAATAAATGATAAATCAGGATTTATACGAAATGATTTTTAAAAGAAAATCATTTCATTTGTTCAGAAATGTTGGGGATAAGCAGCTGTCTTTAAAAGAGATAGAAGATATTAAAAAAATATACAAGACATTGACTCCGCTATATGCAGACATAAAAACAGAAATGAAAATAGTTCCGGCGGAGGAAACGACATGTAAGCGGGGGCAGCAATACTGTATTTTATTATATAGTGAGAAAAAAGAGAATTATTTGCAAAATATAGGATATTTAGGGGAGCAGTTAGATTTATACCTTGTTTCAAAGAATATCGGAACTCTTTGGTTTGGAATTGGAAAGACGGATGAATCATCATGGAAGGAACTTGATTTTGTCATTATGATTGCTATCTCCAAGATTGATGATGAAAAAAAGTTTCGCAAGGATATGTTTAAGAGCAAGAGAAAAACACTTGATGAAATCTGGGTGGGTGAGCCAATCATGGGGGTATCCGATCTTGTCAGATTTGCTCCGAGCGCCTGTAATACGCAACCGTGGATAGTGGAACGCGAGGAATCAACCCTAAAGGTTTTCCGTTATAAAAAAAGAGGAAAAAGAGGCATTATGCCTGCGGATAAGGTGTCTTATTATAATCAAATTGATATGGGGATATTTCTGTGTTTCTTAGATTTGTGCCTTGAGCATAAGGGCATAGATTTTGAACGTACGCATTTCGTAGATAATGGCTCGGATGAAGAAAAGACAATTGTTGCAATATATCACTTAGCTTTCACACTTAATGAGGGTGTTGTGTAACAAATTGTAGAAAAGAAATGGAGGAAACTACATGAAAATACAGATAAATACATTAACAACAGACATGTTTTTGAACAAGTGGTTATTTGTATCTGCGCTTGTAGCATTTGCAGCAATTGTGTTTCTGGTTGTTTATCAGAATTGGATCGGAGGACAATAATATGGTTATAGAAACGGAAAGACTGATTCTCAGAGAAATGACAGAAGATGATTTTGATGCTCTTTATAGAGTTTTGGCAGATTCTGATATTATGCAGCATTATCCATACACCTTTGATGAGGAAAGAGTCAGAGGCTGGATTACAAAAAATATGGAAAGATATGCAGTGTTAGGATTTGGTCTGTGGGCAGTATGCCTGAAAGAAACAGGTGAAATGATTGGAGACTGCGGACTTACTATGCAGCTTATCCATCATACCATTAGGCCTGAAATCGGGTATCATATACGAAAAGACTGCCAGAGAAATGGTTATGCAAAAGAGGCAGCAATTGTGGTTCGTGATTGGACTTTTAACAATACACCATTCAATATGATTTTTTCTTATATGAAAGGTACCAATGTTCCATCAAGCAGAACCGCTGTTTCTTATGGGTGCAGACAGGTTGATGAGTACATGGATGAAGAAAACGAAATCACAAAGGTATTTGGTATTACGAGAGAAGAATGGCTAGTCTGGAACGAATTAGCACAAAAAATTCAAAGGAAAGAAATATAATGGTTAGAGAAATTTATGAAAACGAATTAAGTGAACTATTAGAGTTATACTTATATTTACATGAGGAAACCATCCCGGAGATATCAGAGCATTTGGAAAACAAGGAATATAGCAGAAAAAGAGAACTGTTATAAAATGATGTTGCTTACAGGCTCAAAGAAAGAAACAACATTGAATTTTTATTATAATGCAGGATATAACAGTACCAATAAAACAGCGTATATCCAATGGTTGGAATAATGTGTAACAGATTGTAGAATAGAAACGGAGGTTGATATTATATGAAATATCCAATGGAAGAGAATATGTCATATTTGTTGCTTGCACTTCTTGTACTGGTTATCTTTTATGGAATATATTTTGCTAAGATGCTGGCACAGAGAAGACAGGGAATCCAGACAAGGCAGATTGGAAGAGTGAAAGATAAATCAGTACATACAGTAGAGCAGTTGATGAGCATTGCAACATATGCCGCTCCTGTGATTCAGATACTATCCATGATATTTGGATGGAACCATATGCCTGCAAATGCAAGATTTACAGGATTCTGTATAGGAATGCTTGGTGATATCATATTTCTGGCGTCAGTACTATGCATGAAAGATAGTTGGCGGGCAGGAATCCCGGACAAAGACAGGACCAAACTTGTTACATCCGGAATTTATCGTTATAGTCGGAACCCTGCATTTTTAGGTTTTGATTTTATGTATGTAGGGTTGCTGTTGATGTATTTCAATCTGTCTATGCTTGTAGTATCTGTATTTGCTATCATCATGCTGCATTTGCAGATATTACAGGAGGAGCGGTATCTGACAGAAAATTATGGAGAGTCGTATAGAGAGTATCGGAAACATGTTTTTCGTTATCTGGGAAGGAGATAGATTAGATATGTGGTTTTGGTGGTTCATTTTGATCTGTGATTGTACGATTCCGGTGCTTATGATAATTGCGGGGAGAATGATGTGGAAACATTGTCCTAAGAAAATCAATGGCATTGTGGGATACAGAACAAAGATGTCAATGATAAATATGGATACCTGGAAATTTGCGCATGAATATGCTGGAAAACTCTGGTGGAAAATTGGTATTGGTATGCTAGGACCTGCATTGCTAATACATATTCCTTTCTATGAAGCAAGTGACGATGCAATGGGAATATTATGTATGGTTATCGAAGTAATACAAATAGTGTTTTTGCTTGGAACTATTTTCCGAACGGAAAAGGCACTAAAAAACAATTTCAATGAGGATGGAACAATGCGAATGTATGACACTGCATAGGCGTGCGATACAATATGTTTGCTTTACTCGTTTACAATGTTAAATAAACAGGTGTTTTATAGGGGGTGCTGAATGAAAAATTTAACGCTCTTGATAAAAAGGAACCAATGAAGGATGTTGCAGGATATATGAACAATTGGGTGGATGGAATGGTAGTTCGCCATGAGAATGATTTATTGCAAGAGGAGCTGCTCTGGAAGTGGTTCAGAGTGCAATAATAGTATTTTTAAAGAATGATTCATAAACATTGATGGGACGATATAACACAAGGGAAACAATAAGGGAAAGCTCACCTGTCACAAATTTAGTGTTTTCAAAGGCTTGTGAGAAATATAATAACAAAATATAACAGTTATTAAATCTCTTAAAACAGGTGAAATCTCAATCGGGTTTTGAGGAGGTACTGAGCTATGAATAAGGAATGGTCTGAACTTAATAAGACAATGCAGATTCTGATAAAAAAAGATGCCACCTACGAAGAGGGGATTGGTACTTTGATTGATTTGAGGAATCATCTGATGGAAACTTTAATATCATTTAATAAGGAATTAGGCAGAGAAGATTTTGATGCAATTCCATTTATAAATGCAGATGGTTATCACAGCAAAACGATTGCATATTCAATTTGGCATATTTTTCGTATAGAGGATATAGTAGCGCATACATTGATAAATAAGGATGAACAGATATTTTTTGCAGGGGATTATCAAAAACGAATTAATTCACCTATCATTACCACCGGAAATGAACTTGTAAAACAACAGATTGCAGATTTTTCTAGACAACTTAATTTGCAGGAGTTGTATGCATATATTTTCGAGGTAAAAGAAAGTACCGAGGAAATCGTCAAGAGTTTATCTTATACTCAATTGACTCAGAAAATACCGGAAGAAAGAAAAGATTGTTTAAAATCATTGAATGTAGTAAACACAGATGAAAATGCTATTTGGCTAATTGATTATTGGTGTAATAAAGATGTTCGTGGGTTAATTCAAATGCCATTTTCACGACATTGGATTATGCATACAGAGGCTTGTATGCGCATTAAAAATAAGATACATTATGTATAATGGGAATTAAAAAATCGGGATTGACAAAGGGGTGCGATGATATGAAAAAATTGATAGGTTTGATAGCCTTGCTGATTTTAATGTTTGGGCTGGTCGGCTGCAATGGAGAAACGGTCAATATTGACTTCCCTTTTGAAGTTGGAGATGTTGAAAATATTGAAATGTACCACTATGCGGGAGTACCTGTATCAGCGGAAAAGAAAGTAGTCGTTGCAGAAAACGACATAACAGACTTGTATGATATGTTTGAGGACTTATCAGTGGAAGACAAACAAGTTGATGAAACCACAGGAGCAGATGTGACCAGTTTTCGATTTAACCTTTCAGATGGGACAAACTACGAACTGATTTATGTATGTAATGGAGTCAAGAACGGAAAGCTGAAATCCCCCACGGGTAATTTTGAATACTTTACAAGTTCAGATATTGGCTCTTATTGGTTTAATAGTGACCTTGAAGCAGTTCCAGTTGAAGAAAGCGAATTGCCGAAGTAATCCGGACAATGGTATGACGATATGGATGATTTTCCTCTTCCACCAGAGTATAGTAATTGGGAATCTTCTTAAATACCTAGATTGCCATTTGTATTTTTATATGGTAGAATTGTAGCAATTATTAGGTGAAAGAGGTGAGTGGCATGCCATTGACAAAGATTGAAGCAGAGAATTTTACAGTGTTTGAAAAAATAGAGATTCCCTTTAGCAAGGGATTAAATGTATTAGTCGGAGAAAATGGTGTAGGAAAAACTCATATCATGAAATTGGCATATGCAGCTTGTCAGGCATCCAAGCATGATGTATCTTTTTCACAGAAGACAACAATGTTGTTTCGCCCGGATCACTCAGGTATCGGTCGATTAGTAAATAGGAATAAAAACGGTAATAACACAGTTCAGGTTTTTGTAGAATCGGATATGGCAAAAATAGGGATGGAATTTTCTACCAAAACTAAGAAATGGGATGCAGAGATTAAATCGGAAGAAAAGTGGGAGAAACAGATGTCTGATCTTACCAGTGTATTTATTCCGGCTAAGGAGATTTTATCAAATGCATGGAATCTGGATGCTGCTGTAAAGATGGGAAATGTAGAATTTGATGATACTTATCTGGATATTATCGCGGCTGCAAAGGTTGATATTTCCAGAGGAGTGGACTCGGCAGCAAGAAAGAAATATTTGGATATTCTGCAGAAAATCAGCACAGGAAAAGTAACGCTGCAAGATGATCGTTTTTATCTGAAACCGGGGACACAGGCGAAATTAGAATTTAATCTGGTTGCTGAGGGACTTCGTAAAATAGCGCTTTTATGGCAACTGATAAAAAACGGTACTTTGGAAAAAGGTTCAGTACTGTTCTGGGACGAGCCGGAGGCTAATATTAACCCTAAATATATTCCTGTGTTGGCAGAATTGCTGATTATGCTGGAGAGTGAGGGAGTACAGATTTTCGTTTCTACGCATGATTATTTTTTGTCAAAATATATTGAGGTTAAGCGGAACAGAAACAGTGCTGTTCGTTATATTGCATTGTATAAAGACGGCGCAGGAGCAGTGAAAAGTGAGATTGCAGATGAGTTTGAATTGCTTGCGCATAATGCAATCATGGATACCTTTCGGTTGTTATACAGAGAAGAAATAGGGGTGGCGATTGAGTGAAGATAATCACGGAATCAGAGATGAATTTTGGAGAATATGATGAAGCAGATCTGTTCTATATCGAAGATTCCAAAATATACAAAGATCTTGGATCAGGTATAAAGACCGTTGAGTTTATTCTCAAATATAATGAGAAAAGTATCATATTTCTGGAAGCAAAGAAAAGTTGTCCGAATGTAGCCAATCGGTATGAATCAAAAGATAAAGAACAGAAATTTGAAGAATTTTTTTCTGATGTAACCGAAAAGTTTTTAGCGTCTTTGCAGATTTATTTGGCAGCGCTGTTAGAGCGTTTCGCTGATATTTCGGAGGTGGGAACTGCTTTGCAATCCGTAGACAGCATGAGAAGCATACAGATGAAATTTGTTCTTGTAATAAAGGATGCTGTGGATGTTTCGTGGTTAGCGGGACCATTTGCCGAATTGAAGGCACGCTTGCTGCCAATTCGTAAAATATGGGGAATAGATGTTGTGGTTATAAATGAAGAGATGGCCCGGCAATTACATTTAACGTCAAGTAGAGTTGAGAAAAATGTTCGGTTGCAGCATAGCTGATAGCAATCATAACCGCTGTACATGTTCCTTGAGTTTATCTGCAAAATCTTTATTCAAACGCATAAAAGTCTGCCGGTCTTCGGCAGACCAGCTTTCGTAGATCTCATTTTCAACCCGGATCATCCGATAGAGCGTCTGTTCCATGAGTGTCTGTCCGGATGGCGTCAGTGTGACACGGGTATTTCTGCCGGTGCCTGCCGATATGGTCAGGTAACCGGCTTTTTCCATTTTCTTCACAGCAGAGTTGATGGTGGATTTAGTCTGCCCGGATTCTTTATACAGGGCACTCTGGTTACAACTACCGGAGTAGGCATTGAGCACATAGAGGATGTCGAGTTCGCTGTCTGTCAGCCCCAGTTTCAGGGCAGCCTCGTGATAGAGGTTGTCGATCATACTGTAGATATTGTTAAATTCATTAAATGCAGATTCCATGTGTCGTGCATCCTTCCTATTGTTCTATTTTTTTAGATGTGAAACTATTTATCATTTGGCTGTCTGACTACGGTCACAGCAGTATCCCGATCAGATTGCTCCGGTTGCATGTACATGTCTTATGAGGACGCAGCTCCCGCAAGCAGTCTGGCTTTTGCTTTATTGCACGCACCAGTCCGATGAGCCTTTTACAACCGGGCTCGTGTTCAGCAAAGGCTTCCACGAGTCATAAGTCTCATCTCCATCGTGCAAAGGCAGCAAAATCAGACAATGCCTTGCTCGCGCTGCTGATAGT
>JBNMHW010000006.1:0-56009 GCA_050872965.1 bacterium
CATCGGTAATAGATGCTTTAAAACAAGCGGTTTTCAAGCAGGAGCATTATTTATAAAGTTGTAAAGTGGTGTATATATAATATATTGCTTTCTAAAATAGGTGTTTTTTGAAATTATCCGACAATCACTCTATACACGTGATATACAACCGACCTCAAAATCCCGGTAAATTTGCAGACACCTTAGAAGCTGCTATGTTGGCTCAGGGTGTTTGTTAATTTGGCATTAACGGCTAATTAATAATTATTCAAAATATTAAGCCCCCACATGCTGCGGAAAAACGCAAAGCATGTGGGGGTTATTTCTTGCTTTTCCTATTGTGAAAGAGTATAGTATATGGAGCAGTACATCATTTAAGAAGGAGAAAAGTTAGGATGAATCGAAAAAAGATAAAATTTATGGGAGTGTTTTTGGCAGTTTGTATGGTAATGGCGACAATGGCACCGGTACATGTGAATGCAGCAACAAGTTCGCGCTGGGCTGAAAAAAGTGTGATTAGATATTACAACGGATCAGACAGCAACGATGATCCCAAATGGAAGCTGAGTCAAAGCAATGTTTATACATATGATAAGCATGGAAATATGGCATCACACGAAGTGAAAGAAGATCTGATGGACGTGATCGGCGTTAGCAAGTCGACCTATAAGTACACATACAAAAATGGAAAAGTGACGAAGCGGGTATCGTATAAAGATGGCGAAAAAGTATCCACCTCAACATATACATATAATAAAGATAACACCTTAAAATCTATTTTGAATAAAGACAAAAATGGATCTGTTACAGGAAAATATACTTACACATATAAAAATGGAAAAGTGAGCAAAAACAGCTATAAGGACATCCTGAACAGCATTGAGAATTGTATTTATTATGATGCGAAGGGAAATTTAAAAAAGACAGTCAGCACATATAGTAATGGTCGCAGCTATACAAGCAGTTATGATAAATATGGCATCATAACAGCATATACGATCAAAGATGATGTTACGACACAGGATCAGAAATATTCCCTTACATATAAAGACGGCTTGTGTACACGGATAGATTCAAATGGAGAGAAAGCAGTATATTATATAACAGGATATCGTGCAGGAATGTTAAAGGAAGTGATTTCCGGTGAAACGACAACGACTTATCAATATACACAGGATAAAAAGAGCAAGAAGGTAACAACACAATTAATGTATGTAGATGGAAAATTGAGAGACAAATATGAGTATAAATATATAAAAGTCAAATATTAGGAATATACGTTACCGGCAGATAACAGAATCATCAGCAAAAAAGTCCTATGAACTGGTAGTTTATAGGACTTTTTTTATGCAAATGTATAAAATAAGTCACAGATACAGGTTTTGTCCTTGCAAATGCTGACAAGATGTGGATATAATATACACAGTATGTATTTATATAGGAAGAATCCGAGGAGAAGAACAAATGATTAAAAAATTAATGAACATGAGAATCCAGAAGCGTCTGACGACCAGCTCCCTGATCACAATCGGAATCACCGGGTTGGCGGCAGTGATCGCTATCATCGCCATGATCAGTATGTCCTTACAGTATCGGCATGTACTGACTTATTATGCATTCCCGCAGGGAGACATCGGACATGCGATGTCAGCGCTGGCTGATATGCGTAGTGCGACACGAGGCGTGATCGGCTATGACGATCAGGAAAAGATCGACAAGATGAAGACTTCAAACGAAGAAAATCGTCAGAAGCTGGATGAGTATCTGGCAATTATTGAGGAGAGCGTTGTGACAGAAGTCGGTCGGCAGGACTATGACAAGATCGTAGCAGCGATTGATGAGTATAAAAAAGTTGAAGATGAGATCATCGCACTGGGTGCAACTGAGGATACAGAGAAGAGTCTTCAGGCACAGCAGGAGGCATTTGATAAGCTGGCACCGGCATACACAGCCGCATATGGTGCATTGCAGGATTTCATGGATGCCAATGTAGAGCTGGGAGACAGCTCTAATAAGAGATTGATGGAGGCCCTGGTCATTCTGACGATCGCTGTGCTTGTGGCATTAGCGGCAGCCGTTGTTATTGCGATCAGAATCGGCCGCGCGATTGCGAATGGTATTTCAGAGCCGATGGAACAGCTCAGTGCACGTATGAGAGATTTTGAGAACGGAGATCTGTCTTCACCGTTCCCTGCGTATACCGTAGATGATGAAGTCGGTGACATGGTAGAAGTAGTATCCGGCACAGCGACAAAGCTGTCAGAGATTTTTGCAGATCTGGAGCAGTTGCTTGGAAAGATGGCAGATGGTAATTTTGACATCGCAACAGGCTGCGAAGACGCATATGTAGGAGAATACGAGGCACTTTTACTGGCGATCAGAGAGATGAACCGTCAGATCGATACCGCATTGCGAAGCGTGCGTGAGGCATCCGAGATGGTATCGGCAGGTGCGACCAATCTGGCAGAGGCATCACAGGATCTGGCAGAGGGTGCTACCGATCAGGCTGCATCTGTAGAAGAAATGCAGGCGACCATGGATGAGATCAATTCCGGTCTGGAAACGAGTGTTAATGAGGTAACCCGTGCATTCGACAAGGCACAGGAGTGTGCAGCGGCAGCAGACAGCAGCCGTACGGAGATGAAGAGCATGATGGAGGCAATGCAGCGCATTAGCGAAACCTCCAATAAGATCGAGGATATCATTGCCGAGATCGAGGATATTGCGAGTCAGACGAACTTACTGTCATTGAATGCAGCGATCGAGGCTGCACGCGCAGGTGAGGCAGGCCGTGGATTTGCAGTGGTTGCAGACCAGATCCGCAGCCTTGCAGAGCAGAGTGCCGTATCAGCAGTCAATGCCAGACAGTTGATCGAGAGCACGATTCAGGAGATCAATACCGGTAGTCAGGCTGCATTAAAGACCTCAGAGGTACTTGAATCTGTTGTATCAGCGGTAGATGAGATCGCGCAGGTATCCAAGGCATTGAATGAGAGTATTTCTGTACAGTCTGAGTCCATGGAACAGGCAGATGCGGGAATCGCCAGAATTTCAGAGGTTGTACAGTCCAACTCTGCGACAGCCGAGCAGTCTTCTGCAACGAGTCAGGAGTTGTCAGCGCAGGCAATCAGCATGGATGAACTGGTAGGAAAATTCCAGTTGCGTGAAGAATAATACGCAGTGATACATAGCGGATCATTGTAACAGACAGCATCATGGGTAGCATGTCAGAAATGCTAGAAGTGGTGCTGTCTTTTTTTGTCAGAGTATGCTATACTGATGGCGATTCCGGAATGGCAGACAGAAAAGTAACTATGGGTAGAATATGGAGAAACGATTGATAAAAATAATATGTATTGCGGCGGTTCTCTGTGCCGTATATGGTGGAATTGTATGTGCAAATGGCTCCGGTACAGGATTTTTCATGGTCTGGCTGCTGCTGGCAGTGGTCTTCGGATTGCTGGCGGTGCTGACACATATCGGAGTGTGGGCGCGCCTGCCGCGGATGGTTTTAGGTGCGTTGTTCGTACTGATCGGTATCGGACTGGCGGTATTTGTGTGTATCGAGGGTCTGGTCATCAGCCATATGGGTCAGACAGCCGATACGGATGTAGATTATGTGATCGTTCTGGGTGCACAGGTGCGGGAGGACGGACCGAGCGAGGTGCTTCGTTATCGTCTCGACCGGGCTGTGGCATATCTGGGATCACATCCTGATACGATCTGTATTCTGTCCGGAGGACAGGGCAGCAACGAACCGTTCCCGGAGGCAGAAGGCATGGCGCGGTATCTGGAGCAGTGCAGCATACCGAAGGATCACCTGATTTTGGAATCGCAGTCGCTCACGACGGCTGAAAATATAAAAAATTGCAGGGCATTGTTGCCGGACGGCGTATCGGTGGGGATCATCACCAATGATTTTCATATGTTCCGTGCACTGCAGATCGCGAAAAAGCAGGGCATGTCCGATGTGACGGCTATTACTGCCGGATCTGAGCGGTTATTTTTGCCAAACAATATGCTGCGCGAATTTTTTGCTGAAATAAAATTTTTATTGTTTACAGATTAGATAAGACAAAGGAGGAACTAGGATGTACGAGTTTACAGAAGATTGTATGATTCATGTAGAGGAGATCGATAATGAGCATCGCAGATTGTTCCAGATGATCAATGAAGCGGTGGAACTGGTGTCGAATACGGAAGATGTGCAGGCGATCGCGAGCAGCCTGATCAAAAATCTGAAAGATTATGCGGCAACGCATTTTGCACATGAGGAAGCATATATGGAGCGGCTGAATGATCCGGAGCTCGCCGTACAGAAGAAGGAGCATGCGGCATTTACACAGAAGGTGAATGCGTTTGAACCGGATGCATCTTCTCCGCAGGCACTCAAAGCATCGGTTCAGGAACTGTTGGAATATCTAGTGCACTGGTTGTATCACCATATTCTCAGCAGTGACATCATGATCGGCAAGATACCGGCTGCATCTGAGCAGACAGAGGATCAGTTCGCGTTTACCGACAAATATAAGACGGGAATTACGCTGGTGGATGATGAGCATCGGCGGTTATTTGAGATCATTAAGGATACAAATGATGTGATCCACGCGGAGCTGCTGCATGATAAATATGATGAGATCATGCGCCTGCTGGGAGAACTCAGGGAGTATACGGAGGTACATTTCAGTGATGAGGAGCAGCTCATGGAGCGCATCAATTATCCGGGACTGGATGCCCAGAAGCGTGCGCACAGTGCATTCGTAGCCCGCCTGGTAGAGATCGATCTGGCTGAGCTGGATGCGATGGATGATAATCAGCAGGAATATCTGATGGATCTGATCGGTTTTCTGCTCGGCTGGCTGAGCAATCATATTCTCGGTATGGATAAACAGATCGGCACATACATGAAAGAGCAGGGACTGGAGGAGTAACCGGAGGCATGATATTCAACTACGCCGACAATGACAAACCGTATTTCAGGTGTTACAATAAATGTATCTGAAAAATGACCGGCTGCTGTACACAGACGTTTGTGGACAGCAGCCAGTATTGTCCGTGGATGAGGGGGATTGTGCATGAAACGCAGGCATGAATACAGTAAGCGTTTAATCGGGGAAAATCTAAAGAAAGCGCGTGAGAGACGTGGATTGACGGTAGAAGACGTTCGGGAATATCTCCAACTGGGATCTGTGCAGGCGATCTACAAGTATGAATCCGGGCAGAGCTATCCGCCGGCAGATACATTGCTGGCATTGATGGAATTGTATGATGTGGAGCGGAAAGATCTGATCTACAAGCAGTTGATCCAGAGTGAAGAATTGAGCAGCTATGCCCATTGGAGCCTGTTTGCGGATCAATGGGCATCTATGTGTATACAGTTGGATATCGGCTGGAAGAATGAATTGCTGCAGGAGCATATGTGGACAGTCAGTCATTATGCGGCGCGTCTTTGTAGGTGATCAATTCGTCCAGCGGGCATTGAAAAAAGTGGAGCAGCTTGCAGAGAAAATTGGCATCCAGACGTTCGAATTCGTTTCGACAATAACGATTCAGATTGGATCTGGGGATGTCCATTTTCTTACATAGCGTATTTTTACTGACGCCATTTTTCTGCAGAAGCTCTTCAATGTGCAGCTCCAGTTTGCCATATTCACAATTGTTCATGGAATTACCTCTCATATATCGTGTTACGGTAATTGCTCAAAACAGGTCAAACGTATCGAACAATTACATGTTTTTCTTAATTTAAGTATAGATTTTTCAAAAAGATATTGTAATTGCCTCTATTGTGAGTTACGATATAGTTATCCCCATAAATCCATGATATATATGGAAATGTAACAACATGTTGCAGGTGACTGCGACAAAAAACCTCCCGGCAGAGTTCCCCTGCCGGGAGGTTTTTTCTATAGATCGGGTTCGATGCTATTGCCGGATGGCGGTCACAACCTGAATGATACCAAAGAGCAACAGACAGGCACCGATAAAGATACCGAGCATTGCGGTCACGATACCGGGCCGGATGAAGATCAGTACAGCGATCAGAATGAGCAGTACGCCGATCATCATCTGCATGTTATAATTATTGATACGAACAGAGGTATCTACCTCCAGCTTGCGCAGATTGGATGCGACGAGTAACCGGAAGATACCGAGCATAGCGATCCAAGAAGCCAGAATATAGATAATGAATGTGCTGACCATGATCTGGAAAAAGTTGCTGACGATCAGCGCAGCGCCAAAGATCAGAGAGAGAATGGCACTGACCAGCTCATAATTCTCGCCGAAGCCGAGTGCACGCCGTTCCCGCCAGACACCGATGCGGTTTAATGCAGTGATGATCATGAACAGACCGATGATCCATGCAAGTGCGGCAACTGTGACAGCGGGTGAGATGATGCAGTAGACACCTGCGCATGCCAGTGTGATACCTATGATTAACTGGACGATTTTGTGTGGATTCATAAAAAGACCTCCATTTCTGCTGTTTTGTGGTATACTTATGAGTGTGACTGCCAGAACATCATTCTGACATACATATTAGCTATCATTATAACTCATTACCAGGGAAATGAAAAGGACGGAACAAAAGAATGAATAATGATTTTTTACCGATCAATGAGGAACATACCGGAACCGAGAACAATCAGTTGTTCATGGTGCCGATGGTAGATAAAGGGATTTTCGAGCAGGCGAAGAAAATGGCAGGAACCGTGGTGGAATATCGCGAGCTGCGTATGATGTATAGCTGCGCGATCAAGGAGATCCGGACGAAGTTTGATGTGCTTAACTCGGAGTTTAATGTGCGTTATCAGCGCAATCCGATCGCGTCGATCACATCCCGATTGAAAAGCAGTGCGAGTATCATGGAGAAGCTCGCAAGGCTGGATGTGCCTTTTTCTGTAGAAAATGTCAATGAGCATCTGCATGATGTTGCCGGTATCCGCGTGATCTGTTATTATGTGGATGATATTTATCGTCTGGCGCATGCATTGGCGAAGCAGGATGACATTACGGTGCTCAACTTCAAGGATTATATCAAGAACCCGAAGCCGAACGGCTACCGCAGTTATCACCTGATCGTGAGTGTGCCTGTATTTTTCTCCGACCAGACGAGAAATATGAAGGTTGAGGTACAGATCCGTACGATCGCGATGGACTTCTGGGCGAGTCTGGAGCATCAGTTGAAGTATAAAAAAGAAGTGCCGGATCAGCAGGAGATCGTTGACCAGTTGACGGAGTGCGCGACACAGATCTCACAGATCGATACACAGATGTATGAGATCCGCAACCGGATCGAACAGGCGGAGGATGAGCCGACCGAGGAGGATCTGCTGCTGGAGAAACTGCGACGGATCGACCTCGCAGATGACTAAACCGCATTAAAAAAGCAACACAGAAGTGACATCTGCGCCTGAACGCGCAGAGCAAATAAAAGGAGGACAAAGACAATGAAAGACACTACTATCTCAGAAAATATCATCTATATCGGAGCAGATGACAAGACGATCGATCTGTTTGAGAGCCAGTATATCGTTCCGAACGGTGTATCTTATAATTCCTATCTGATCAAGGATGACAAGATCGCGATCATGGATACCGTAGATGCACGTGCGACAGATGAATGGTTCGACAATCTGGACAAGGCATTGGATGGACGCACTCCGGATTATCTGGTCGTATCCCATATGGAGCCGGATCATGCTGCCAACATCGCCAAGGCTGCAGAAAAGTACCCGCAGATGCAGATCGTGGCGAATGCCAAGACATTTCCGATGATGAAGCAGTTCTTCGGTACAGATTTTGCAGGACGTAATGTGACGGTCGCAGAAGGTGACACGTTATCACTGGGCAGCCACACACTGACATTTGTCATGGCACCGATGGTACACTGGCCGGAAGTAATGGTCGCATATGAGTCCAGCGAGAAGATCCTGTTCTCCGCAGACGGCTTCGGAAAATTCGGTGCGCTGGATACCGAGGAGGACTGGACGTGTGAGGCACGCCGTTATTACTTCAATATCGTAGGAAAATACGGTGCACAGGTACAGGCGCTGTTAAAGAAGGCAGCAGGACTCGACATTCAGATGATCTGTCCGTTACATGGACCGATCTTAAAGGAGAATCTGGGATTCTATATCGATAAATACAATACATGGAGCAGCTATGAGCCGGAAGATAAGGGTATCTTTGTTGCATCCGCATCCATTCACGGCAACACAAAGGCTGCTGCTGAAAAGCTTGTAGAGAAACTGAAAGCAAAGACAGATCTGAAAGTTGCGTTTACCGATCTGACGAGAGATGATATGGCTGAGGCAGTCGAGGACGCATTCCGTTATGACCGGCTGGTCGTATGCTGCCCGACTTATGACGCAGGTCTTTTCCCTGTAATGGAGGACTTTTTACATCATCTGAAGGCAAAGGCTTACCAGAAGCGTACCGTAGGATTTGTGGAGAATGGTACCTGGGCACCGACCGCAGGAAAACAGATGCGTGCGATCTTTGAGGGCATGAAGAATATTCAGATGCTGGATCCGACTGTGACGATCCGTTCTACGTTAAATGCGGATTCTGAGGCGCAGATGGATGCGCTGGTAGAGGCATTGCTGGCGGAATAGAATACAAAAACAAAAGGGCTGGTGCAAAATGTACCGGCTCTTTTCTTTTTCTGGAATAATTTTCAGAAAACTATAAAGTATTTTGCAAATGTTCCGATAAAAATAATAAGAAAAGAGTTGGACAAGCTCATACTTGGGAGGTGGACATCGCAAAATACGAATACGGATACCAAAGCATCATGCCGGTAGGTGCTGTTACACAGATCCGGTACATGCCGCAGCGTGAAAAACGCGGGCAGCAGCAGGAAAAGAAGGAGCATCCGTTCCGGATGATCTTTCAGGCGAAGCTGGATCAGCTTCCTGTTGAAGAAACATCCAGTTTTCAGGTTTATTGCTAAAGGAGGGGCAGATACGATTGACAGATCAAAAAGCAGAACATGAGGAAAGGCGCCGTGTTGATACAGGTATGTACGATGCGGCGCTTTTTGTTGCATGAAAATATCCTTGTGCATTTGCGGCGCTGGATGTATAATGAGCGAAAGTGGGTTTTTATACCCGCACTGAACACACAGAAATGAAAAGGAGAGACATCATGAGCAAAGTAAGAACCAGATTTGCGCCCAGTCCGACCGGTAGAATGCATGTGGGTAACTTGCGTACCGCATTATACACCTACCTGATCGCGAAGCATGAGGGCGGCGATTTTATATTGAGAATAGAGGATACTGATCAGGAACGTTTTTACGAGGAAGCGCTGGATATCATTTACCGCACGCTGGAGAAGACCGGACTCAAGCATGACGAGGGACCGGATAAGGACGGCGGCGTCGGACCGTATGTACAGAGCGAGCGCTGCAAGAGTGGCCTGTATATGGAATATGCCAAAAAACTGATCGAAAAAGGTGCCGCGTATTACTGTTTCTGTGATAAGGAGCGTATCGATTCCCTGCGCCGCGAGGTGGCAGGCAAGGAGATCATGATGTATGACAAGCATTGTCTGCATCTGTCCAAGGAAGAGGTAGAGGCGAATCTGGCAGCCGGAAAGCCGTTTGTCATCCGTGCAAATATGCCGACTGAGGGGACAACGACCTTCCACGATGAGATCTACGGTGATATCTCTGCACCGAATGAGGAGCTGGATGATATGATCCTGATCAAGTCTGACGGATATCCGACCTACAATTTTGCAAATGTCGTTGACGATCATCTGATGGGTATCACACACGTGATCCGTGGATGTGAGTACCTGTCATCTGCACCGAAATATACGATCCTGTACAAAGCATTCGGATGGGAAGAGCCGAAATATATCCACTGTCCTCTGATCGTGAACGAGGAGCACCAGAAACTGTCCAAGCGCAGCGGACACAGTTCCTATGAGGATCTGATCGAGCAGGGATTTTTATCGGAAGCAGTCGTTAATTTCGTTGCACTGCTCGGCTGGAGCCCGAGTGACAATCGCGAGATCTTCACGCTGGATGAGCTGGTAGAAGCGTTTGATTATAAGCATATCAGCAAATCTCCGGCTGTGTTTGACATGGTCAAGCTCAAATGGATGAACGGTGAATATTTTAAAGCGATGGATGAGGATCGTTTTTATGAGATGGCAGAGCCTGTGATCCGCGAAGTCATCACAAAGGACTATGATCTGCACAAGATCGCCCATATGGTCAAGACACGTATTGAGATCCTGCCTGATATCAAGGATCATATCGATTTCTTTGAGGCAGTACCGGAATATGATGTGGCGATGTATACACACAAGAAGATGAAGACAAATGCGCAGACTTCACTGGAAGTGCTGATAGACATCCTGCCGCGATTAAAGGAGCAGACAGACTACAGCAATGATGCGCTGTATGCGATGCTGAGTGCTTATGTAGCGGAAAAAGGTGTGAAAAACGGCTATGTGATGTGGCCGATCCGTACTGCGGTATCCGGAAAACAGATGACACCGGGCGGCGCGACAGAACTCATGGAAGTGCTGGGCAAGGATGAGACGATCGCCCGTATCGAGGCTGCGATCGAGAAACTGCAGCAGGCACAGGAATAAAGGAACAAATGAAGGGAAGTTGCATAAGAAATGCCAATAGGAGTAATTGTGAATGTACTGGCGGTCGTGATCGGAGGCGCGATCGGTACAGTCATCGGGCCGAGACTGAGTGCCCATGTTAAGGAAGGATTGAACACGATCTTTGGTGCCTGCGCGATGGCGATGGGTATCAGTTCGATCGTGTTGATGGAAAATATGCCTGCGCTCGTATTATCAGTGATCGTAGGCACCTGTATCGGACTGGCGATCCATCTGGGAGACCGGATCACAGCGGGAGCGATGCACATGCAGCGTCTGATCAGCCGTGTGATGGGTGAGAAGCTGATGAGCGGTTCGGGAATGGACAGGGAAGAATACGAACTGACACTGGTTACCGTGATCGTGTTATTCTGTGCGAGCGGAACCGGCATCTATGGAAGCATCGTGTCCGGCATGACCGGAGATCACAGTATTTTGCTGGCAAAATCGATTCTGGATCTGCCGACGGCATTGATCTTCGCGTGTGCATTAGGAGGCGTGGTCGCGTTTATCGCGATCCCGCAGTTAATCATCTTTTTACTGCTGTTTTTGCTGGCGGGAACGATCTATCCGTATTGTACACCGTCCATGATCAATGATTTTAAGGCTTGCGGAGGCGTACTGCTGCTCGCGACCGGTTTTCGCATGATCCGTGTCAAGGAGTTTCCGATCGCGGATATGATCCCGGCGATGATACTCGTCATGCCGGTGTCGCATGTGTGGGCAACTTATATACTGCCACTGGTAGCCGGTTAGTATCGCCGGTGGCTGACAGATCCTTGTGCACAGTCAGAGAATGAGGGGGAAGAGCAATATGAAAAATAGTATCCGAAAAAGGAATCAAAAAAAGGATGTTTGGTGGCGACGCCTGCTGGCGCTCGCGCTGGTAGTGGCGATGCTGCCGCTCATGCCGATTGAACCGGCAAAGGCAGCAGGGACGGAGACAGTCAGTATTCAGGTGACCTATGGGCAGACGCAGGCGCGAAATCTGGCAGATCAGATCAATGCCAAGCGGCAGGCAGTTATTGCGCAGGCAACGTCTCCGTCCGCGGTCAATCTGGCATATGATTATGGATTGGAAGCAACAGCTATGAAGCGTGCGGCAGAGATCGCACTGAATTATGCGAAGGACACATCAAAAAATGAGTGCCTGTATGCATTAGAGTCTAATCCGTCAACGGTCTGTGATGCTTGGACTTCAAGTGTAGGATCAAATGAGTATGCTTTACTGATAGCAGACCAAAGCTATCAAGCAATTGGAATTGGTCATGTAACTTATCAAAATCAGGATTACTGGGTAGCTGAGGTTGCAACATCACAGACATCCACATCAGGGATCGGTGCACAGAACGGAGCAGCTACGGTCGATGTGACATTGGATTCATCCTTGATCACATCACGTGCCTTGTCGGTGTCTTTGCCATCTACGTTGAGCATGAATGTTGGGGATACCTATAGTCTTGGCAATTGTAAGGCAGTGATTCGGGTGAATGGGCATGTGCCGGCCGGAGATTGTCAGTTGGCGGGCACAGTGAACGTGGCATCGGATAATACGTCGGTGGTCAGTTATAATGGGGCATCATTAGTCGCACAAGCGGCAGGTACAGCCAATATTACACTGAGCTGCGGCGGATTGACGAGTGGCAGTACAAGGGTCACTGTCACCCAGCCGACGATCGCAAATGCAACGATCTCATCCATCGCAGACCAGAACTATACCGGATATGCGATCACGCCGTCTGTGACTGTGACGCTCGGTGGTTCTACACTGGTTTTGAACCGCGATTATAACCTTACATATTCAAATAATATCAATGTCGGTACTGCGATCGTGACGGTAAACGGCATCGGAACCTATGCAGGACAGACCAAGACGGCGACGTTCCGTATCGTGACACCATCTGTGGCGAATGCGACGATCACAACGATTCCGGATCAGACCTACACCGGATATGCGATCACACCGTCGCTGACCGTATATTCGAATGGTACCATTCTGCGGGAAGGCACCGACTATTCGGTAAACTATACGAATAACATCAATATCGGTACAGCGACAGTCACGATCACCGGCATCGGACGCTACAGCGGAACCAAGACAGCGAATTTCCGCATCACGGGCCCGAACCTGTATTCTGCAACGATCGCGGCGATACCGGATCAGCTCTATACAGGCGCTGCGATCACACCGTCAGTGACTGTGACGGTGAACAATATCACATTGATACAGAATATAGACTATAATGTCAGCTACAGCAATAACCGTAATGCGGGTACGGCGACTGTGACCGTGACCGGAAGAGGCAATTATACCGGCAGCAGAACGACGACGTTCCGTATTTTGGCAAAAAATATTGCAAATGCGACGATCAGCAGCATTGATACGCAGCGATACACCGGAAGGGATGTCTGCCCGTCAGTGACTGTTCAGATCGGTTCTGTGGTACTCGTGAAAAATGTGGACTATACGCTGACCTATCAGGATAACCGCAGCCCCGGTACGGCGAGTGTCACCGTAAACGGTGCGGGAACCTACACCGGCAGCAAGACTGTGACCTTCAAGATCTCACAGCCGAGTCTGTCCTCTGCGACCGTAAAGGTAGCATCTACGCCGACCTATAACGGAGAAGAGAAACTGCCGCGTGTAACGGTAAAGCTGTATGGCGAGACGCTGGAAGAGGATGAGGACTACGAGGTAGATTACCGGAATAATATCAAACCCGGTAAAGCTACGGTTGTGATCTATGGTCTTGGCGATTACAGCGGATCGAAGAAAGCAACCTTCGTGATCAAGCCCGGCAAGCCGACCCTGACGTCTGTAAAGGCAAAGAAGGGTGAATATACAGCCGTATTGACTTGGGAACGAGACCGCTATGTAGGTGGCTATGAGGTGTACCGCTCCAGAAGTGCGACAAGCGGCTATAGCCGGCTGGGAACGGTGTCAGGTAACAGCAAGACGACCGTGCGGAATCCGAAATTGTCAAAGGGAACCTACTATTATAAGATCAGAAGCTATGTTCAGGTAGATGGCAGAAAATATTACAGTGCTTACAGCAAAGCAAAAAAAGTAAAGATTAAATAAGCTCTAATTATTGTAGAAAAATATTGTAAATAAATCATTGACAACCCCAAATAACGATGATATAATAACAAACGTTCGTGAGACGAACACAACTTTATATCGTATATCGTTATTTGCGGGTGTAGTTCAATGGTAGAACACCAGCCTTCCAAGCTGGATACGTGGGTTCGATTCCCATCACCCGCTTTTTTCATACCCAAAATTGCGGTAAATGAAGGAGAAAACTGATGAAAACAGCGATCGTAACCGATTCGAACTGTGGAATCTCACAGGAAAAAGCAAAAAAGTACGGTGTCTATGTGCTGCCGATGCCGTTCTATGTAGATGATGAACTGTATTTTGAAGGCTGCACGATGTCTCATGAGGAATTTTACCTGCGTCAGCAGGCCGGGTCCAAGATCTACAGTTCACAGCCGTCTCCGGCTGACGTGATGGATCTGTGGGATCGGGTACTCGAGGATCATGACGAGCTGCTCTACATACCGATGTCGAGCGGACTGAGCGGATCGTGTGCGACAGCGCAGGCGATCGCGCAGGACTATGACGGCAAAGTGCTGGTGGCAGACATCGGACGGGTGACCGTTACACAGAAGGCAGCCGTTTTAGAAGCGAGAAAACGCGTATTGGCAGGAGAGACGGCGGCGCAGATCCTGAAGGAACTGACTTATGCCAAGGATGACTGCCAGATCTTTTTGACGGTAGAGGATCTGAAATATCTCAGACAGGGTGGACGTATCTCGGCATCATCGGCGATGCTCGGCAACCTGCTCAACATCAAGCCGATCCTGTCACTGGAAGGAGCTAAGGTAGAAGCAGTCGGAAAGGTGCGCGGAGATAAGCTGGCGCGCAAAAAGATCATCCAGTGTCTGGACGCGTGTCTGGAGAATAAGTTTCATACCGATGATCTGAGTGAGTTCTATCTGGCGGCAGCAGCGAGCATGTCCCCGGAAGATGCGCTCGCATGGAAGACACAATTGGAGGATCATTTTGGTGTGCGGTGCAGTATGTCACCGATCCCGCTCAGCCTCGGCTGTCATTTAGGACACGGTACCTATGGTGCGGCGCTGATCAAGCGCATGAAATAAATCAAAGAACAGGGGGAGTTAAGTTATGCAGTGGACGAGAAGAGAATTAAAGGAACGGGCAAAGTTCAGCCTGAAGTCATTTTACTGGAAATCCGTACTGGTAGCATTTGTCGCAGCTCTGATCGGAGGCGGACTCAGTTTCGGAGGCGGCGGATCTGATTCCGGGGAGTCGATCGATATTACCGGAAATGATATCGTGGATGGGATCGGTGGCAGACTGACCGGTCGGGCAATGGCACTCATCGGACTCGGAGTAGCGATCATTCTGGTAGCGGTATTATTGGCACTGCTGCTCAGTGTTTTTGTATTCAGTCCGATACAGGTCGGATGCGATAAATATTTCCTCGACGCCAGCGAGGGTAACGCAAATCTGTCCAATATGGGATACTTCTTCAAGAATGGCTATATGAATGTCGTAGGTGTACAGTTTTTGACGAGTTTATTTATCTTTTTGTGGTCATTGCTGTTCATTATACCGGGAATCGTGAAAGCGTATTCCTATCGGATGATCCCGTATATTCTGGCAGAGGATCCGTATATGAGCTTTTCAGAGGCGAAACGTCTGTCACAGCAGATGATGGATGGCGAGAAATGGGATACCTTTGTACTGGATCTGTCATTTATCCTGTGGGCGCTGCTGGCTGCGCTTACACTCAATATTGTCGGTATTTTCTGGGTAGAGCCGTATATACAGTTTACTAATGTGGAGCTGTATAAGGTCGTGCGCACGAAGGTACAGGGTGTCTACACCGAGAACGCAGACTACACCGAGCAAGTATATAATTAAAAAAATGCCTGCCAGAGCAGGTGAAGACCCCGAGACCGCATAGCCGGTCCCCGGGGTCTTTGCATATAGAGGATCGGAGGGATGAATATGAAAGAAGTATCAAATTGCGATTCATGCGTAAATTTTGTCTATGATGATGAAGAGGAATGTTATGTATGTGATATGAATCTGGATGAAGATGATATGGTGCGGTTCCTGACGGGAACCTTTGACAATTGTCCGTATTATCAGCTCGATAACGAGTATCTGGTCGTGCGTCACCAGATGTAAATGAGGGAGATTATTGACAGGATGCTTGCAATCTGCATGTTTCAGCGGTACTATAAAATAAGAGCATAATCTTTGGAGGATATGAAAATGGCAAAAGAGAAAACAAAAGAAAAAACAAAAAAGGAAACGAAACAAAAAAACACAGGAACCAAAAAAGGCATACAGTTCCAGATTCAGAGTAAAATTGGTGCATCCGTTATAGTGATTATGCTGATAATTACAGTACTTGTCGTGACAGTGGTCTATAATCTGCTGATCGATGCCAACCATACCGAGCTGCAGCTCGATTCAGAGGCAGTGTCGCTTCAGGTAGAAAAGTATTTTTCACCGTTTGAGAGAATGGTCGAACAGCTTGCCTTAGACGATGATGTCAAGGAACTTCTGGAAACAACCGTGACGGGAGAGCGTATGAATGAGAAGGAAATCTATTCCTCCGTGCTCGACAAGATGGTTGGAGTAGCAGGCCTTGACAGCGAGAACATTGAAAATGTATTCATTGCAGATCTTGACAGCAATGCATCTATCACATCAGCCGGAACGATCTCGGGTGATGATTATGACTGCACAACGCGTGCATGGTATGAGAGTGTACAGTCAGAACAGACCATGCTGACAAAGCCCTATACGGCAGCCAGTACAGGAAAAACGATACTGAGTGCAGCGACACCGGTTTATGACGAATCAGGCAGTGTGATCGGCGTGGTCGGAATCGATGTCAGTCTGGATACCATTATGAACGTGATGGGCGATTATAAAATCGGTGAAGAAGGATATACCATGCTGCTGGCGAGTGACGGAGATTTTGTATATCATCCGAATGCAGATCTGATCGACACATTGATTCAGGATATGGATATCACAGATAATGTCGGCACGGCAATCAGCAACCAGTCAGAGCAGCTTTTAAAATATACCGTTGATGGAGAGCGCAAATACGGATATATCATGCCGATCGGTGACACCGGATTTATCGCGCTGAGCTGTATTCCGAGCGGACAGTATTTTTCTTCACTGGTAACGGCAATTATTGTACTGATGATCGTGATTATCGCAGGGCTGGCATTTGTGCTTGTACTGATCGCAAAATTGTCCGGAAGAATCGTAAAACCTCTGACACAGTTAAACGGTGCGGCACTGGAGCTGGCAAAGGGCAATCTGGATGTCTCCATTGATGCACAGACAGATGATGAGGTTGGTGAGCTGGCTGTCTCTATTGGAAAAACAGTCAACCGCCTGAAGGAATATATTGATTATATTGACGAGATCTCCCAGGTACTTGCCGATATGGCGGATGGAAAACTGGCGATCCAGTTGCAATACGCCTATGTAGGTGAGTTCCAGAAGGTAAAGGACGCGCTGAACAATATTTCCGATTCCATGACAGATGTCATGACCAATATCGTAGAGGGTGCCAATCAGGTATCTGCGGGTAGTGATGACCTTGCAAACGCAGCCCAGAATATGGCAGAGAATACGCAGACAGAGGCGGCATCGATTGAGGAGCTTCTGGCAACTGCGACAACTGTGGCAGAGCAGGTGAAAGAGAACCGGGATAATTCTGAAAAGTCTGCTGCATATACAAATGAAGTGGCAGATGTGATGGAGCAGAGCAAAAATCAGATGACACATATGCGTGAGGCAATGGACAAGATCCAGAAGTCTTCACAGCAGGTGGTAGGTGTTATCAAGGCGATTGAGGATATCGCGAGCCAGACAAACCTTTTATCCCTGAATGCATCTATTGAAGCTGCGCGTGCAGGAGAAGCCGGAAAAGGCTTTGCAGTAGTGGCAGGTGAGATCGGTGGTCTCGCCAATGAAAGTGCAAATGCGGTAAATACAACACGTGACCTGATCAAAGTATCACTCGATGAGATCGAAAAGGGTAATGCGATCGTAAATGACGTCATGGCATCATTGGACAATGCGGTAGAGCGTGTACGTGTTGCAAACGGCATGATTCAGGGTACTGCGCAGAATGCGGATGAGCAGATGGTGAGCATTGATCAGATCCGCGATGGTATCAAGGAGATTTCGCAGGTCGTTCAGGATAATTCTGCGATGGCTGAGGAGACTTCTGCGACCAGTGAGCAGTTAGCGGCGCAGTCTGTGACGCTCAATGATCTTGTGAAGAGATTTGATCTGGAGTAGTCGGAGAAAATTTCATAGAAAATATTTAAGAAAACCAAGAAGGGGCTTCCGGTGTGGAGGCTCCTTTTTTGCTCATTCTGCGGTGGCAGGAAATATATTGAGATACCCGGGAACCACGGTGTGCCTCGTTGACTTTCACGGTCTTTTCAGATACACTGTATATGGATGATTCTGCCGTTTGGAGGGTAGAAATGCCAGTATGAATATTCAGGAGGAAACATGAACAACAAAAGAAGACTATTCGTAGCCGGAGCATGTCTGGCTGCGGTTTTGATAGCTGTTCCGGCACAGACTGCATATGCACAGCCGCAAGGTGTTGTGGCAGTAGAAGAAGACGTTACCGTGGAGCACGCCGGATTCGGACAGGTGAATCTGTCATGGACGGCAGTCGATGAAGCGGTCGCCTACCGGATCTATCGGAGTGAGACAGAGGTCGGTGGTTATCAGAAGATCGCAGATGTAGAGACGTTAGTCTATACCGATACGGTGACACCTGCGTCGACTTATTACTATAAAATCATGACAATACGGACGAATCCGTCCGGAAAGCGTGTCAAAGGCTCCGTGACCAAAGCGTATATGGTAGAAGTACCGTCCTGCGTACCGGGTATCCTATCGGCAAAAGGTTCGGCATCTGGTATCGGACTGAGCTGGAGCGCGGTTGATCACGCACAGCAGTACGCGGTATACCGCAGTACAAAAAAGAAGAAGGGCTATAAGCTGGTGACAACGACATCATCGACAGACTGGACCGATACAGGTGTAGAAGCCGGTACAAAGTACTACTACAAGGTAGCTGCCGGACATACCGTTGACGGCGCTGTGAAATATGAAGGCCGGTCAGCGGTAAAATCTGCATGGACAGTACCCGCAGCACCGACAGATCTGACCGCGGCGCAGGCGGCAGATGGCGTCGAACTGAAGTGGAGTGCGCCAAAGAGTGCTACCTTTTACCGTGTCTACCGTGCACAGGGCAAGGGTTCCTATACCTTGCTGGCAGATAAGGTAAAGGGAACCACCTATACAGACGCATCGATAACGGCGGATAGCGATTATTCCTACTATGTGATAGCCGGTCATGGGTCACTTGCGAGTGCGAGAAGTGCATCGGTATCTGTGCATATAGATTCGATTCAAATGAATACACGTACCCTGTTTTTAGGACCGGGGGTGTCTGCGACTCTCAAAGAGCAGAGCTCCCTGCCGGGCGAGATCGGGTTTGTGAGCGAAAATCCGGCAGTCGCAACGGTCAGTGCTGACGGAGTGGTGACCGGTGTCGCCGCCGGAAAGACGCAGATACAGGTGACCGTAGGCGCGGTCAGCACGAGTGTGACAGTGACAGTCACCACTTGTACAGTCAACGGCATCGACGTGTCCAAGTGGCAGCAGGCGATTGACTGGAAGACAGTCAAGGCATCCGGTATCAAGTTTGCGATGCTCCGGCTTGCACACGGAGCATCCAAGGACATACAGTTTGAGAACTACTATAACGGTGCGACCGAGCAGGGAATACCGGTTGGAATCTACTGCTATTCAATGGCAAAATCAGTAGCGGAAGGACAGAAAGAAGCAAAAAATCTGCTCGAGATGCTGGATGGAAAGGAACTGACCTATCCGATCGCACTGGATCTGGAGGATAATCTACAGCTCAAGAACATGAGCAAGAGCCAGAGGACAAAGCTGATTACAGAGTACAAGAAGATCGTGGAGG
This sequence comes from bacterium, assembly GCA_050872965.1. Lineage (GTDB taxonomy): Bacteria > Bacillota > Clostridia > Lachnospirales > Lachnospiraceae > W0P33-017. Next base: position 19,692 of record JBNMHW010000006.1, read on the forward strand.
CTGCCGGGTACAAGTTTGTTGTATATGCGAATCTGAACTGGCTGAGAAACTATATCGATCAGACAAAACTGGAGGACAATGATGTGGATATCTGGATCGCGAGATACCGCAGCCAGAGCCTCGGTCACGGTTATACCGGAGGAGGAACCGTACAGATGTGGCAGTATTCGAGCTCCGGTCAGATTGATGGTATTTTAGATGCCTATGGCAGATATATAAAAGTAGATTTGGATGTGTGTTATGGAGAGTATTGATCAATGGATGGAGCGGCGGGTCAGACAGCCGATCGGCGTGTTTGATTCCGGCGTGGGCGGTATCAGTGTCCTGCGGGAACTGATCAGGGTCATGCCCAATGAAGATTATATTTATCTGGGAGATTCAAAAAATGCGCCTTACGGAACAAAATCACTGGAACAGGTGAGAGAACTGTCGTTCCACAATGCATCGGTTCTGTTTGAACAGGGCGCAAAAGGACTGGTGGTGGCATGCAATACGGCAACGAGTGCTGCCGTGCGGCTGATGCGCAGCACGTATCCGGAGTATCCGATCGTGGGTATTGAACCGGCAGTGAAGCCTGCGGCATTGCAGAAGGAGCATCCGCATGTGCTTGTCATGGCAACGCCGATGACGGTACAGCAGGAGAAGTTCCGGCTGCTCATGGCGCGCTACGAGGATCAGGCAGAGATCTATCCGCTGCCGTGTCCGGGTCTGATGGAATTCATAGAAGCGGGTGATCTGGAGAGTGACAGACTGCGCAGCTTTTTACAGGAGCTGCTGATGCCGTATCTGGAGAAACCGTTGGATTCGGTGGTGCTCGGCTGTACGCATTATCCGTTCGCCAGAAAGCTCATCCAGCAGATCGTAGGCGAATCGGTGACGATTTTTGATGGCGGAGAGGGCACCGCACGGGAAATGCGGCGGAGACTGGATCAGGCAGGACTGCTCAATCCATCGGAGACTCCCGGAACAGTGAAGTTTGAGAATAGTCTGTCAACGGAGGCAGAGCTGGCATTGTGTGAGCGTCTGCTTCATATAGATATCTGATGAATGGAAATCTGATAAAGAAAGATGTGGTAGAAATGAGAAAAAACAAAGGAAAACAGTTTTGCAGCGGACTGCTCGCGGCAGCGCTGGCAGTATCGGTGTTACCGATGGCAGGTACTCCGGTGAACACGAAAGCGGCGACAGCCACGGAGTCTGTATCTGCGACGCAGACCGGGCAGATGGCATTTACGCAGGAGCAGGTGCTCCGTGTGATTTCGGATGGAAGTGATGAGACGGGCAGCACGCTGCGCAGTATACGCAGTGAATTGCAGCAATATGACTGGGACTGCTACAGCAATGATTATTATTATAGCAAACTGACGCAGAAGGAGCGGCTGTTGTACGAGCGCATGGATGCGGTCTGCGGACAGATGCTCTCGTCTGAGTCTCTCGCTGCGGCAAAATATGAGGTCAGGCGCAATGGCGCGACAGCGGTAGGCAGAGGAACGAAAATGATCAGTACACAGGGTCTGAGCAGCGATCAGGTCAAAAAGGTGTATGAAATATTTGTCTATGCCAATCCGCAGTATTATTTTCTGGCAAATACCCGTTATGTGAAAACCGGAGAAGTAGCGCTCGGTATCTACGATGTATTTGCGACAGGGCGCGCCCGTGCAACGGCGACAAAGAAAGTGTTTGCAAAAATAGCTGCGATGCAGAAGCAGATCGATACAGCAGGAACCGTCTATGATACGGAACAGCAGATCCATGAGCAGATCTGTGATGCGATTGATTATCTGAAGGCAGATTTTGAGTCGGAGGACACCGTAGATCCGTATTATACGCAGACGATCTATGGGGCACTGACGACCGGACAGACTGTGTGCGCAGGCTATACGAAGCTGTATGAACTGCTGTGCAATTATTTTGGCATAGATTGTATTGCGGTGACGAGTGACAGCCATGCCTGGAATCTCGTGCGTTATGGCGCGCATTGGTATATCGTCGATGCGACATGGGATGATTCCTATGACCGGAGTGCGTATTTTCATATTTCTGAGCAGCAGATGAAAAAAAAGGACCGCGCGAACAGCCATGTTGCCAAATCATTCTATACCGGTCTGAAGCCGGCCGCAGACAGCAGTTTTTCCGATGATCTGAAGACGGTTTACGGACTGGAGCAGCCTATCGTGCAGGTGACGGATACGGCAGACGGCTTGACGATCACGATGGATAGCGAAGAAGGGGATGTTTATTACACGCTCGATGGCACAACACCCGGATCGAAAGATCTGTACGAGGAGCCGATTGAACTGAGAGATGCGGGAGAGTATCTTGTGACGGCTGTGACGATGCAGGATGGCAGCCTCTCCAGTGCGTATGAGATCTTTCCGGTGCGCATCGCAGACGGCAGTGTGAGTGTCCGCGCAGCGGCAAATCTGGAGGGAAAGCAGATACGCGTGCTGCTCCGGACCACAGGCACGTTTGACGGATACGAGATCAGTTATGCCTCAAAGCGGGATTTCAGCAATCAGAAGTCAGCCAAGATCACTGCGACAGCAGCCAGAATCAAGAAATTGAAGCTGGGAAAGACCTACTATGTCCGGGTAAGGGGATATCAGAAGGACGCGTACGGCAATTATTATTACACGCTGTACTCAAAAGCAAAAAAAATAAAGGTGACCAAATAAAAACAGCAGAACAACAGTGTTGGGGGCGAGTGGATGGCTGCGGGAAAGAAGCTGACATTAAAAAAACTGAAAAGAAAACGTTTCTGGCCGTCTGTCATTATGTTTCTGGCATTTGCGATGGTGAGTGTGGCGCTGGTATTTGCAGGTCTGCAGTTGATCTCAAACTATATTCTGGGAACGAGGATCAGTACAGCCTGCAGTCAGGCGATGGATACCGGCGTATTGATGGAGCGCTGCGTCAAGGAAAAGGGTGCATTGACCTATGCGGTCAATTATGCGTCCAGATTCCGGGAGGAGCGCAGCAATGTCTGTATCACGGATAAGGAAGGAAATTCCGTCATCAATACGAGTGAGCACGCGCCGGATCTGGATCTGCGTTACACCGCAGAGCTGGGCGAAAAGTATGAACTATACCCGGATAAAAAGGACAGTACCTCACAGGTATTTCAGGATATCGATATCTTAGATCTGATCAGACGTACCTTTTATGATATGCCGATGGACGAGTCGCGGGATCGCGGTGCGTGGATGCGTGAAACTGTCATCGAGGAGGAGTTCTGGGTAAAAGCACACTGGGATATCGATGAGTATGACCTGTATGTGGAGGAGTCGATCCAGTTGCAGAGACAGGATATCTACTATATATCCAGACTGGGACTGATCACGCTCGTGATACTGCTCATACCGCTGATGCTGATGTTTATCAACACGGTTACCAATATCTATACACAGCGGGCGACGACAAAGCTATTGTATACGGATGCTGTGACAGGCGGGCACAACTGGATCTACTTTCAGGGAGCCGCGCAAAAGACACTCGAAGCCTTTCGGAATGCGCGCAGACCCTATGCACTGGTGAATCTGCATCTGGTACATTATGCGAATTATGTCAACTGCTATGGCAGCGAAGAGGGAGAGAATCTGCTCGAATGTATGGACGGATTCCTGCGGGCCCGCATGGGGATGTCCGAGACTTTTGGGCATAACGGAGGAGCAGATTTCGGTCTGATCCTGCGCTGTCAGGGTGCGGATGAGACCGAGTGGAAGTCCTATTGCCAGAACAGACTGCGCTCGCTTTTAGCAGAGCTTTCCAGCCTGCAGCCGGAGCGCAAGCTGCATTTTCACGCGGGTGTGTATATGATCCCGCCGGCCGGTGGCAGTGACCGGAGAATCAACCGGAGAAAACACATGAACATCAACCAGATGTTCAGCTATGCGAGTGTGGCGCAGCGCGCGGAATGCAACGGAAAGGAACAGATCTTTTTCTTTGATACGGCGCTGCTGGAAGCCCAGAACTGGGAGCAGTGGGTCGAGAACCACATGCAGACGGCATTGACATCCGGAGAGTTTGAGGTATATTACCAGCCGAAGTATGCACCGGCCAGTGGCAGGCTCGTAGGCGCAGAGGCGCTGGTGAGATGGAATTGTCCGGATCGCGGTGTGATCCCGCCGGGAAAGTTCATCCCGATCTTTGAGGCAAACGGATTTATCATGAAGCTCGATGACTACATGATCGCGAAGGTCGCAAAGCAGCAGGTAGAATGGGCGATTCAGGGGAAAAAGACAGTCCCTGTGTCGGTCAATATCTCACGCATCCACTTTTCGCTGGATGATCTGGCGGAGCATATCGTGCGGATGATCGATGCCTATGGTGCCAGACATGAGCTGATCGAGCTGGAAGTGACGGAAAGTGCGTTCTTCGATGATAAACAGATGCTGATCGAGACTGTCAGCCGTCTGCGTGCGTATGGTTTTCCGGTGTCTATGGACGATTTCGGGGCAGGTTATTCTTCACTCAACTCACTGAAGGATATTCCACTGGATATCGTGAAGCTGGATGCCGAATTCTTCCGGGGCGAGGACGTGATGAATCATGGACGCGTGATCGTAAAGGAGGCTGTCAGTCTGGCGCATCAGCTCAACATGCGTGTGGTGGCAGAGGGTATCGAACAGAAGGAACAGGTGGATTTTCTGGCGGGTATCGGCTGCGATATGATACAGGGTTACTATTACGCGAAGCCTATGCAGCTTTCGGAGTTTGAGCAGCGCATAGAGCGGGATGCTTAGCGGGGCAGACCGTTAGGAGGAGGAAGTATGTTTACGTTTTTGATGGTGGTACAGTATCTGGGGATGGCTGTTTTAGTCTGGACGATCATACAGGTCATGCTGGAACGCCCATCCAGACAGCAGATGTATATGCTGGTCATGCTGAATGCGATGTTTTTCAATTTTATCGGATATTTATTCGAGATGACAGCGATCTCGCAGCGTGAGGCGATCCGTGCGGTACAGGTATCGTATATCGGTAAGCCGGTGCTGATATTGATGATGACATTGTTTGTACTGGAATACTGTAATATCAGGCTGCCGAAGGTGATCATCGGCATCATGACAGCCCTGCATCTGAGCATCAGTGTGCTCGTGCTGACCTGTGAATATCAAAAACTGTATTACAGCGATATCCGGTTTGTGAGAGAGGGACTGTTTCCGCATCTGGTACTCGGACACGGACCGCTGTACATCATCTACAATTCGATCGTGGTATTGTATCTGATCGTGTTACTGCTCATCTGCGGAGTACGTCTGTTCCGCGTGAAGAGTGACAGGCAGCGGTCGCAGATGATGAAGATGATAGCGATCATGCTCGTGATGCTGGTCGGCTTGGTGCTCTTTATCACAGGCAGGACGAGAGGCTATGACACGACGATCCCGGCATATCTGATCAGCACACTCATACTGGTATCCGCGCTGTTCAAGGATCATATGCTCAATACGATCTCTATGGCGATGGATCTGGCAGTCGATGAGCAGACGGACGCACTGATCGTACTGGATAATGAAAACATGCTGATCTACCGCAACAAGAAGGCAAATACGCTGTTTGACCTGTCTCTGCCGATGTCGCAGGCAGCAGTATTTAAGGAGTTGGACAGATGCATTGTCGATAAGGAATATCTGGAGCGCGACCATCGGGTCTATGAGGTATACAGCCGTCTGTTGACCGAGAAAAATACATATTTCGGCAAGCTGTATGTGCTCAATGATATCACGGAGAGTCATTATTATATCAAGAATGCGACCGAGCAGGCAGAATTGATGAAAGCGCTCAAGCAGCAGGCAGATGAGGCAAATCAGGCGAAGTCGATGTTTGTGTCTAATATGTCACATGAGATCCGCACACCCATGAATGCGATCGTCGGTATGACGGAGATCCTGCTGCGCGAGGATCTGCCCGCGAAGGATGTGGCATATCTGAAAAATATCAAAAATTCCGGAAATGCCCTGCTTGGCATCATCAATGATATTCTGGATTTTTCAAAGATCGAATCCGGAAAGCTCGAGCTCGTTCCGGCAACCTATGAGCCGATGTCGATGCTGAGCGATCTGGGAATGATCTTCCTGACACGTATCGGAGAGAAAGATCTGGAGCTGATCTTTGACATAGATGAGAGACTGCCGCAGGCGATGTACGGAGACGAACTGCGTATCCGTCAGATCATCATCAATCTGGTAAATAATGCGATCAAGTTCACAGAGCACGGATATGTCAGACTGCAGATGAGACTTGGAGCAGTGACACCGGAGGATATTGAGCTACAGATCAATGTGTCCGACAGCGGACAGGGCATCCGTCAGGAAGACCTCGGCAAGCTGTTCGCGTCATTCTCACAGGTGGACAGCAAGAAGAATCATAGTAAAGAAGGCACGGGCCTTGGATTGTCCATCACCAAACAGCTCGTAGAGATGATGGGCGGAGATATCCGCGTGCAGAGTGTCTATGGCGAGGGCAGTGAATTCTCGCTGTCCATCCACCAGAAGCATGCGCAGGATACACCCGCAGCACAGTATAAGGGGGCACGGCCGATCCGTGTCGGAGGACGGTTTGCTACTGATACAATGACATCGGAGCTGCGTCGGCTGTGTGAACAGTTTGGAGTCTTGTATGTGGCAAATGATGTGAGCCGGTTACCGGAGCAGCCGGTGGATTTCTTCTTTACGGATGCAGAGGAAGAAACGATCTTAGAGCAGTTGTCACCGGAGCGCAGACAGGCACTCGGTGAGGTGTGCGTACTGGTCAATCCACTGTTGGAGGAAAGCCGCGCGACACAGGTACGCGTGGCAAATAAGCCCTTATATACATTGAATTTTGCACAGATTTTGAACCGTGAGGAGATTGACGCAGGCTGTCAGGGTGAAGAATATGTGAATTTTACGGCTCCGGATGCGCATATCCTGATCGTAGATGATAATGAGATGAATCTGAAGGTGGCGACCGGGCTGCTGGAGCCGCTGCAGATACAGATCGACACGGCGGGCAGCGGAAAAGAGGCATTGCAGTGCGTAGGCAGAAATCAATATGATATGATCTTCATGGATCATATGATGCCGGTGATGGATGGTGTGGAGACGACGATGCGCATCCGGCAGATGGATGGCGATTATTATCGGAATGTGCCGATCATCGCACTGACTGCAAATGCGCTCATGGATGCACGTGAGAAGTTCAAGCTGGCCGGCATGGACGATTTTGTGGCAAAGCCGATCGAGATGGCGGATATCTGTTCCAAGATCAAGCACTGGCTGCCGCGCGCACTCGTGCATTCTTCTCATGGATCGTCAGCGGCGGGAGCAGGAAACAGGACAAACGAGCCGCAGAACCCGGAAATTTTAGCAGAAGAAAAACTGGGGAATATCGATCCGGCGGAGGGTATCCGCTGCTGCGGAACAGAAAAGCTCTGGCGGGAGCTGCTGGGAGATTTTTATAAGCTGATCGATGTGAAGGCAAATAAGGTCGAGCAGTGTCTGGCAGATGGGCTCATACATGACTACATGATCGAAGTGCATGCATTGAAAAATACCGCACGGATGATCGGAGATAAGGAGTTGTCAGAGTGGTTTCACCGGATGGAGCAGTGTGCAAATGATGGGGATGAGGAGACGATCCTCGCAGAGACACCGGCACTGCTGGAAGCGTATCGCAGCTATAAGCCGATCCTGGAGCCGTTTGCAAAACAGGAGAATTCGGCGGCGCGTAGCTGTAGTGCGGATGAGCTGAAGTCTCTCGTGCGTGCGATCCATGATGCGGCAGATACGTTTGATCTGGATGCGGCAGACGAAGCGATGAAAGAGCTGGAAACATACCGGATACCGGATGCATATACAGATGATATGGAAAAATTGAGAGTTTATCTGGCGGATGTGGCACTGATGGAGGTCATGGAACTGACCGATGAATGGATCAGCCGGATAGAAAAGGAGGAGTGACTGTGGAGGAAGACAAAAATATACTGATCGTATCGCAGACACAGGGATACCTGATGCTGAGTCTGCGGGAAATGTTTGCAGATGCCGGCTATCGTGTGGTCTATGTCGAGCCGGATATAGACAAGATCAATAAGATCGAGCAGGAGATCTGCGGCATGCTGATCTATGGGGATGAGCAGGTGCTTGAGAAAAAGGCCGTATTGGTCTATCTGAAGGACTGGGTCGCAGAACACGAGATACCTGTGTTCGCCACAGGCAGTCAGGATGAATTGCAGGAGATCATGTCTGCGGTCGGACTGCATGCGCTGCGTCTGACCTTTGTGAGACCGCTCCATGCGAAGGAGATGGTGCGCGAGATCGACCGATATCTGGTCAAATATGGGCTCGGTGTCCGAAAAAAGATACTGGTGGTGGATGATTCGGGCGCGATGCTGCGCAATGTCAAGGGCTGGCTGGAGGATCACTATCAGGTGATACTGGCCAATTCCGGTGCGATGGCGATCAAATATCTGGCGGTCAACCGGCCGGATCTGATCCTGCTCGACTATGAAATGCCGATCTTAGACGGCAGACAGATGTTGGAGATGATACGGGCAGAAAAGGATTTTGCGGATATTCCGGTCATTTTCCTGACGAGTAAGGATGACAAGGCGAGCGTGATGCAGGTCATGTCGCTAAAACCGGAAGGATATCTGTTAAAGACATTGCCGCCGCGGGAGATCATCAAAGCGATAGATGATTTCTTTGAAAAGAGAAAAGGAGACCAGAATGCATAGGCAGGCGGTCATATTTGCATTTACCGAACAGGGAAGACAGACAGCGGAACGGATCGCTCAGGTGATCCGGACACAGGGCGATCCGGTCAGATGCCTCGTGCCAAAGCGTTTGGAAACGGAGTCATGTGAAGGATTTGCAGAGCTGGCAGAGACAGTCGGTGCACTGTTTTCGCAGGTGCAGACGATCGTATTTGTCGGTGCGGCGGGTATCGCAGTGCGTGCAGTCGCTCCTCATCTGCAGAGTAAGCTCACGGATCCGGCGGTGATCGTCATAGATGAGCGGGCACAGTACGTGATACCGGTATTGAGCGGGCATGTCGGCGGAGCCAATGAACTCGCATTATCTCTGGCGCAGTCGCTGGGGGCGGTTCCCATCATCACGACGGCGACGGATGTGGAGAATCAATTTTCGGTCGATACGTATGCGAGGCAGCAGCATCTGGCGATCGTGGAAAAGGATGAGATCAAGCATCTGTCCGGTGCGCTGCTGGAGGGAGCGCCGATCGGGGCACTCACGCCCGAATGCGGGTTTGTCATATCGCCGCAGCCGTCTGGACAGCCGTTTGCACATACGCTGCACCTCGTACCGCAGGATCTCGTGCTCGGTATGGGGTGTCGGAGCGGTACTTCGCCGGAGCAGTTATATGAATATGTCCGGAATGTGTTTGAACAGCAGGGCTGGTCATTATATCGGATTCGGGCAGTGGCTTCGATCGATGTGAAACGGGAAGAACCCGGGCTGATCGCGTTGGCACAGAAGCTGTGGGTGCCCTTTTTGACCTATTCCGCACAGGAGCTGGGTGCGCAGCAGGGGACATTTGCCACTTCGGATTTTGTGCAGCGCACGGTAGGCGTGGACAATGTCTGCGAGCGGAGTGCGCTGTGTGCAGCGGTTCATGTGGGCTGGCTGCCCGAGGGCAGCCGGTTTGAACAGTTCGTCCGGCTGCGTAAGCAGGCACAGGATGGGATGACTCTGGCGGTCATCGGTTTGTGTGTAAAAATTTTTTAGAAAAATTTAGTATTGATGTAGTTATTTTGAAAGAATCAATCGTTATAGTATATGTACAGAACTTTTTTGTAACCAACGTGTAAGAAAAGAGTCTGTATTTATGAAAGGGCATCCGGGAAGAGCGACCGGAGGATCATCATTCTATATAGCGTGAGAAGAGAGGAAACAAACATGGAAGAGAAGAAGGAAGTAACAACTGAAGTAAAGAAGGAAGTAAAAAAGAACGGTCTAGCCAGACATGTAGCATTTGCACTGATCGCGGTTCTGCTGGTAGGAGGCGTCGGTACATCGATCGGTATGAGTGCGTGGATGATGAACACGCAGGCGGCACAGAACGAAAAAGTGAGCCGTTTTATCGATGATGAACGTGCGCGCCAGGCAGAGGAAGCTGCACAGGAGAGCACCTATCAGGAGGATGGCTACAAGGTTATGGACCAGTATGAGATCCGCAGTACTACACAGATCTCGGATGCCTATTTGAAAAATGATCCGTCAGGGCTCAGTGACGAGGACAAAGAGACCTATGATATGGCTGTCAAGGTCCTCGATGAGATTATCAAGGACGGAATGAGCGATTATGAGAAGGAGCTGGCGATCTACGACTGGATGGTAGATCATATCGGACAGGGCAGCGGACATACGATCAGCATGCCGGGACAGAGCACAGAGAGCTTCACACCGCATGACGTACTGCTCAATCACACCGCTGTATGTGTCGGCTATGCGACGACGTTCCGTCTGCTTGCCAACATGGAAGGTCTGGAAGTACACATTGTACATAATGACTATCATTCTTGGGATATGGTAAAGCTGGATGACGGCGAGTGGTATCAGCTCGATATCTATACAGATGTCAACGGTTCCAAGTATCGCAATTTCAATATGACCGATGCACAGGCACGGAATGGCCATGACTGGGATGAATCCGCATTGCCGGAGGCAAAGGGTACGAAATATTCGTATGCAGTCCAGAGTGCGGTAGAGCTGAAGGATCTGTTTGAAGTACCCGCAAAGGTACGTGAAGTGCTCAAACCGGGCAAGAGCGCGAGTCTGTTCTTCAAGTTCCCGAAGAAGCTCTCAGATGCGGATCTGGCTCTGGCAGACCAGATGATGCAGGTGATGCAGCAGGCGCTGTATTCTGTAGAGGGTGGCGACAGCAAGGATCTGAGCGGCAACTGGGTAGATGACGGTGAGGGCGGATATGTGCTGGCCATCTATGCGAGTGATTATTCCGGAAATAATGGATCTTCGATCGGAGATGCAGATCCGAAACAGGTAACAGAGATGACGAACAAGATCAATGAGCTGTTCGGCAGCGCAGTTGAGGATCCGAATAATGCTTCCGGTGATAGTCAGACCGGGGATGTTCCGAAAGATAATGTGATGAATGACGGCATGACCTCAGCTACAGCGGAAACGACAGAGGTCATCGGCGGAGCAGATACGGCGACAGCGATCGATGTACAGGAGGCTGCCGAGCAGGAACTGTCTGATGCACAGACAAATGCCACGATAGAGGCAGACGGCCCGACCGCTACGTTTGAGGTAAGAAATTAACAGGTAAAAGGTGAATGATATGAAGAAATTATCTCATAAAATAACACGGAGCGTGCTGCTGTTATGCAGCGCTCTCCTGCTGACCGCCAGCCTGATCGGCTGTGGCAGCAAAACAGATCCGGGTGATGGTGATACACAGGCAGCGATCGATATGGATGCATTAAATCAGGCGATGCTGGCGGCGGACACGACACTCCCGGATATGGTGACAGTGACAGACAAAGATGATCAGGCAGAATTGAATTTCGGTTCTTTTTCTGATTTTGAGTATGACAGAGTGGCATCGTATTTTTATTCCTATGCCAAAGAGGGCGGCTCTGAGGAGATCGCAGTCGTAGAACTGAAGGATGCACAGGATGCAGCCGCACTCATGAACACCATGCAGCAGCATTTGGAAGACCGCAGAGGTGCACTGGAATCCTATGCACCGGATCAGCTCACATTGATCGATCACGCGGTGATCAAGCAGAAGGGTCGCTATGTGGCGATGATCATTTCACCAAAGAGCGGACTCGTGCAGCAGGCGTTTGAAGCCGAATAACAGTTAGAGGTAGGGACGATGGTATTTAGCAGCATCTTTTTCTTGTGTGTTTTTTTACCGATCGTAGTAGTGATATATTATGGATTGCCGAGGCAGCTACGTAATCTGTGGCTGCTTCTGGCAAGCCTTTTTTTCTATGCATGGGGAGAACCGCGATACATTCTCATCATGCTTTTTTCTACGGTCTTTGATTATTTCAACGGAAGGGCGATCGCCTATGCCACCGCTAAGGGCAGACACGATACATGGGGACGCGCCGTGCTCGTGCTGTCTGTAGTAGGCAATCTTGGAATTCTATGCTTTTTCAAATATACGGACTTTGTGCTGGAGACGATCAACCGGCTGGCAGGTACACAGATCGGGCTATTGCAGCTCGCATTGCCGATCGGTATCTCGTTTTACACGTTCCAGACGATGTCCTACACGATCGATGTGTACCGGGGAGAGACTCCGGCGCAGAAGAACATCATATCGTTTGGCATGTATGTGTGCCTGTTCCCGCAGTTGATCGCCGGTCCGATCGTGCGTTATCAGGATGTGCAGCGGGAGGTCGATGTCCGCAGGGAGACGGTGGCGGATGTCACGCATGGCCTGCAGCGTTTTTTCGTTGGTCTGGGCAAGAAAGTACTGCTCGCCAACCAGATCGGTGTGCTCTGGGACTATATCAAGGGGATCACGGGTACGGATATGAGTATGGCGCTGGCATGGCTGGGTGCGCTGGCATTCACCTTCCAGATCTATTTTGATTTTTCCGGCTATTCGGATATGGCGATCGGACTCGGAGAGATGTTCGGATTTCATTTTCCGGAGAACTTTGATCATCCGTATGAGTCGAAGAGTATCACGGAATTCTGGCGCAGATGGCATATGACGCTCGGCACATGGTTTCGTGAGTATGTCTACATACCGCTCGGCGGCAACCGCAGGGGACTCGTCAGACAGGTGTGCAATCTGCTCGTTGTGTGGTTCCTCACCGGATTGTGGCATGGCGCCGGATGGAATTTTATCTTGTGGGGACTGTATTATTTTGTGCTGCTCGTATTGGAAAAATTTGTGCTGCGGCGTGTCTTAGCGCACATACCGGCGGCGCTCCAGCATTTGTATACGATGTTTTTCGTGATCGTCGGCTGGGTGATCTTTGCCTGCGATGATCTGACACTGCTGGGCAGCTATCTAAAGGCGCTGTTTGGTATCGGTGTTCCGGCAGGGAATGCGTTGTCACTCTATGAGTGGGATGTTCAGGCTCCGTTTCTGTTCGTGCTGGTTCTGGCAGCTACGACCATACCGGTGCGTATCGCCGGGCAGCTCGTCAGGGAGAAACGGCGAAATGTGTTCCTCATGGTCTATTCGGTGGTGCTGCTCGTGTTGTCACTGGCGTTTCTCGTGAGCGGAAGTTATAATCCGTTCTTGTACTTCCGGTTCTAAGCGATAAGAGGGCTGCTTAGGCTGCCGCTTGTGACTTATGACAGCATCCAATATTAGTGTAGGGCTGTCTCGATGCGACCACAGCAGACGCCCGATCAGGTTGCTCCGGTTGTCCGGACGGTGCCTCGCTGTTTCTTCAGCCTTGGCTCGATGTGTCCTTCGCACACATAGCCTGCGGCTTTCAGCTATGACAGGAGGAGCATTATCTATTCGCTTGCACTTCGCCGGGCAAACGTCGCAACTGACGGGATCTGCTGCAGCCGCATTCGACAGCCTTGCGTTACATTATTGACTGAACAGCAGCGCGAGCAAGTCATGTCTGATTTTGCTGCCTTTGCACGATGGAGATGAGACTTATGCCTCGTGGAAGCCTTTGCTGAACACGAGGCAGGTTTTAAAAGGCTCATCGGAATGAACCGTGCAACAAAGCAAAAGGCAGACTGCTTGCGGGAGCAGCGTCCGTTTAGAAGACATGTGACCGTAGCCAGCTCGGATTATAACTAGTTTTGCAAAAGATTGTCCTATATGAAATAAAGGGGAGATGATAGTATGGAGAAGATGAATGACAGGCGTGGAAAGCGCAGCTTATTATATATATGCCCAGTCATCGGTGCGCTGGCGATCGGCGGTATCTGCATCTTTGCACTGCCACAGCAGACCTATTCAGCGCAGGAGAACCGGTATCTGACCGTGCGGCCGCAGATCAGCGTGGACGGTATCTTTTCCGGAGAAGTACAGCAGGATCTGACAGAAGCGTCAAACGACCAGTTCCCCGGGCGGGATCTGTGGATGCAGACGGCCACGACGAGCCAGTATCTGCTGTATCACAGAGAGATCAATGGTGTATATATTGGAAAAGACGGCTATTTATTTGACAAGGTCGTAGATAACGATCTCTCAGAACAAAACTACAGGAAAAATATCGGATTCATCACCGCACTCCGGCAAAATGCAGACACAGACGTATCCGTGATGCTCGTACCGACACCGGGGACAGTGCTGACAGACAAACTGCCGACGCGGGCAGTGCTCTATGATCCGGCAGCTTATGAAGCGCTGGGCGATGAACTGTGCGAAGCCGATTCGGTACGCTGGATCACGATCCGCGAAGATCTGGAGCGTGCGGCACATGATAGCCCGCAGCCGCTGTATTTTAAGACCGACCACCATTGGACGACAGACGGCGCGTATCTGGGAGCAGCAGCTTATCTGCAGGCGCACGGGATCACACCTGCATCACAGGAAGACTATGGAATAGAGACGAAGAGCGATCAGTTTTACGGCACATTGTATTCCAAAGTCGCAGGACTGCCGGGAGAGAAGCCGGATGAACTGGAACTGCCGATGAACCTGCCGCAGGGGATCCGTATTGAGACGAGCGGAGCACCCGCGGATGCGCTGAGCGCGAACGGCACGCATGAGATGCCGGTGCTGGATGGGATCTACGACCTGAGCAAATTGGACGTGAAAGACAAATACGCCGTCTATTTCGGTGGCAATTACGGTTCACTGACGATCACCAATCCGGATGCTCAGACAGACCGGAAACTGCTCATCATCAAGGATTCCTACGCGAACAGTATGGTGCCGTATCTGATCGGCAGCTATGCACAGATCACGATGATCGATCTGCGTTATAACAATGAATCGGTATCACAGCTCACGGCACAGGGCTGGGATGAGATACTGGTATGTTATGAGATGAGCAATTTTATCAAAGACAAAAATCTTTTTAAAATATTACGATAAGGGTGTAGTGTAACCCCCGGATACTGCGTTTGGTTAGATGTAAGTACCTCAGAAAAGCTGCGGTGACGACCGCGGCGGGCGCGCAGAGGAGAACAACAACATGTTACTATTTTTATCCATGCTGGATACGCAGGAAGAGCAGAGCAAGTTCGCATTTCTGTACGAAAAATACCGCTATCTGATGTGGTATGTGGCAAAAGACATCTTAAAAGATAAGGATCTGGCGGAGGATGCCGTCCAGGAGGCATTTCTGACACTGACGAAGCATCTGGACCGGGTAGAAGATCCGAACAGCCCGCAGACAAAGCGGTTTCTCGTGACGATCACAAAGAGCCGTGCGATCGATCTGCTGCGCAAGGAGCGCAGGGCAGAGTTCACGGAGTACGAAGACGCACTTGGCGATACGGCGGAAACGGATGATACGCTGGATACATATCTGAAGGTGGAGGCTTATGAGCAGCTTGTGGATGCGATCCGCAGTCTGGATGAGAATTACCGGGTAGTTCTGGAGTGCCGTTATCTGCACGAATTGTCGGAAAAGGAGACCGCAAAGGTACTCGGACTGGCAGAAAAGACGGTAAATGTGCGGACTTACCGGGCGAGAAACAAATTAAAGCAAGTGCTTTGGCAGAATCAGGGAGGTAATGTATGAGTCTGAATATAAACGGCGAGCGGCTGCTGGCCGAGGCACTGGCAGATGCAATGAACAGGGATCTGGAGGAGATCCCGTCAAAGGCGCAGCTCGAGGAGCAGTATCAGTTTTCAAAATCGTTTGAGCGAAACATGCGAAAACTCGAAAAACAGGCTGCAGATGAACCTGAGCAACCGCAGAAAATAAGCAGGTTTTCAAACCGGCGTATCAGACGATACGGCGCATGGGCAGCGGCATTTGTCTGTGTGATCGGACTGGCGGCAATGGCAGCTTCGGGTGGACTGTTTCGTATGGGAGCAGCAGATCAGGCGACGTCTGAGGATAGCGGTGCAGACGGGGAAGCATATATGGAATCAGCAACGGATGAGGCCGAGGATGCTGTGGACAGCGCGACCCCGGACATGGTGCTGCCTGAAGATGAGATGTATGATGACGCGGCAGACGCAGATCGAGCGTCAGAAGAGAGTCTGACAGATAAACGTGCCACAGCACCTGACTGGCAGGAACAGCTGCTTGCGGAGAGCGCGAAGGCAGATCAATGGGTGAGCTGGAGCTATGAGCGGATGTGTGATGACGGATCGATCATCTTAGGTACGACCGTCAGTGAGACTCTGGCAGAGGATTGCGGCAGGCAGGAACTGAACGTGAGCGGTATTTATGAGGTCTATTATGAACAGTCGGAGGGCGAATGGACGCGTGTTTATCACACCTCGGATCGTCAGACAGAGCTGCTTCAAGCCGGAACAGAGGAAGAACAGTGGTATGCGCTGTCAGAGCTGAATATGACGCAGAGCGGAACCTATCGGCTGGTACGACAGGTCGGACCGTACAGACAGATGCTGCAGCTAAGTGTGGAGGAGAAATAAGCGTCTGTTTTTAGGAAAAGGGGGAAACATTATGAAGAAAAATATGGGACATCAGTCAAAAAAGCATATATGGCTCGTGACATTGCTGGCGATTATCATGGCATGCAGCCTGATCGGGTGTGGAGCGGCGAAATCTTCCAACGCATCCTATGCGGATACATCGCAGGCCGTAGCCGCTGATGGGGCATATGACGAGGGAGCGTACGAGGTCACAGAGGATGACGTCGTAGAGGACGCGGCCGATGAAGGTACGACGAGCGATACGGCAGGAGAGACCGATCCGGGAATTTCAGAGGCTGCACAGACCAGTGAGAAGATTATCTATACCTATAATTATACCGTAGAGACCAGACAGTTTGATACCTTTATGGACACACTTCAGAAGCGGATCAGTGAATATGGTGGCTATCTGGAGAGTTCCGAGACGAATGGCAATGCGAATCTGAATATGACCAGATATGCGAATATGGTCATCCGTATCCCGGCAGACAAGATGGATCAGTTTCTGGCGATGGTCAAGGAAAACTCGAATGTGACCTATGCGGGATGCTCGACCGAGAATGTGACACTCAGCTATGTGGATCTGCAAAGCCACATCAAATCGCTCAAGATCGAGCAGGAGACATTGATGGATCTGCTCGGGAAGGCGACAAAACTCGAAGATGTGCTGACACTGCAGTCGCAGCTTACGGATGTACGTTATCAGTTGGAGAGCTACGAATCACAGCTTCGTGTGTATGACAACCGGATCGACTATGCGACGTTGTATCTGGATATCAATGAGGTAGAGCGTGAGACAAACGTTGCTGATAAGCTCAGCTACGGCGAAGAGATCCGTCAGGGATTATCCGATACGTTCTATTCTCTGGGTCAGGGATTGAGAAAATTTTCGATCTGGCTGATCGTCAATCTGCCGATCCTGCTGTTGTGGGCAGTGGTTATCGCAGTGATCGTACTGATCGTGCGCAAGGTGCTGAAACGGCGTGATCGTAAGCGGACAGAACGCAGTAAGAAAACAACAAAAGATCAGCAAATACAGCAGGAATCTGTCAAACCGGACAGCAGTGTCGAAGATTCTGAAAAATAAAGTGTAGTTCCAGAGGGCATCCCTTGCGGTTGCCCTCGTTCTTGTGGTAAAATACACATAACTATCGGAGCAGATCGAAGCGCCGGTAGTTAAAAAACGTAAGAGCAAAAAGGATGCAGGAAGTAAGAAGGAGGAAGAGAGAATGTATCAAAAGGTAAAAAAGCTGCTGGCAGCGCTGTGCATTTTTGCACTGGTATTGACAGCAATGCCTGCTGTACCGGCAAAGGCAGCGACAGCAGTACCGAAATTCAAGAAAACCTATGCAAGTGTATATGAAAATGCGTCAAATAAAGGCGTATATACCTATACACTTACAAATGTCAAGAAGGGGCAGACTGTAAAATGGTCAGTCACCGGAGCTGGCAAATCGTATGTGAAATGGAAAAAGGCGAGCACAAAGGTGACTGGAAAGACTGTCAGCAACAAGTTTACAGTACAGACCAACGGTGCCTCAGCAGCCAAAAATAAAAAGGTGACTCTGCAGGCAAAGGTATATTCCGGAAACAAGCTGCTCTATACGATATCCGGAAATTCCAAAATAAAGATCAAACCGACCAAGGTGGCATTGACCGTACCCAAAGAGGCTGATGAGTCACTGTATGTCGGCAACAGCTACCAGTTTTCATACGAGGTGACACCGGGAAATGCAACCTGCGTCAACGTATGGACGGTAACAGGAAAAGAAGATAATCTCGATTATTCCTCATATATGAGCAGTACCGGAGTTTTCAAGCCGATGAAGGCAGGCATCTATACGATAAAAATGGAAGCCAGAGTAGGAACAAAGGCAATCAAGTCCGCATCGACTACCGTCGATGTAGAGGATTATATCGTAGCGATCAAACAGACGGATGCAAATAAAATCGATGTAGAATACTCCGGAGATATGCATAATAATGTCGAGACAGACGATTTTTCAATAAAAACAGCGGCCGGAGCATCCACAGTCGTAAAAGATATGGTCTTTTCCGCAGACGGTAAGACAGCTACGATCACGACCTACAGCAATCTTCGGGACGGAGTGGTCTACACCGTCAGTGATACACTGACCTCAAAAGACTTTACCGCAAGTGTAGGAGTTCCGGTGAAGCTGGAGATCCTGACACGGAAGGTCACAGTAGGCAAGGAATCTACGATCGAGTATGCGCTGTACGATCAGAACGGCATCAACGTGGCAGCAGCATATCCGGGAACGATGGACTATGATGCGGAAGTGACAAATGGATATATCACAGATAACAAGAAGCTGTACATGACGACCGTGGGCAAGACAGCTACGGTGACATTGAAATACACCAGCAAGGCAGAAGCAGGATTGGTATTGGTAGGAACCGGTGTCATCACCTGCGAAGCGGCATCTACATCGGCAGATACCAATTTCACATTGACAACATTGCCGACAGCGCCCGATTATACAGCATCCGGCTACAAGGACAATCAGAGAGTAGCGATCGGTAATACCTATTATGCACATTTTCGTGCGCTGGACACAGATAAGGGAGAGATCAAGTACTCTGCGATCAAGTATGAATCTTCTGATCCGGATGCGCTGATCATCACAAAAGATGGTAAAGTGACACCGATCCGCAGCGGAGTGGTAAAGATCATCGTCACAGCTACATATGCAGGTGAAGAATATGCGTATGGTTATGATGTCACTGTTTCGGAGGCACCGAAGCTGTCGGCACTCAGCCTGAGTAAAAGCAGTGTGACAATGTCCAACGTCTACAGCTCTGATTACCGCCAGTATATCAGTGTGACTGCGAAGGATCAGTATGGAGAGGCATACGCGCTGACGAATGAGACGGCAACGATCACGAATACGACCAATAGCTATATCAATACAAGTGTAGCCAGCTATGATGCAGCGAATGACCGCATCGTGCTCAATGCGTCCAATGCAATCCCCGGAACCTACAGCTATACATTGACGCTCACCTCCGGTTCGGAAAAGGCATCGGTAGGATTCACAGTGACCGTAGCGACAGTTCCTTCAACCGGCACTACGACCTATGATATCGAGATTGATAAGCAGACGGATGATCTGTCACTGACAGCAGATGTGAGCGGCAGCCGCTATGTCAATGTACGCCTTGCGCAGTATAGAGGCGGAGTATTCACGAATTATACGATGTTTACATCAGCGACCATTACAAAGGATGGCAAGTACTACGGCAGCGATCTGACAGTCGCCGGTACGACCACGAAGCCGACGCTGGCTGGTTCCAACCGGTTATCCTTAAAGACACTGGATATCACAAATGATACTTGCCGCAAGGCTGAGACCGGAACCTATACGATCATGCTGCAGTATTATTCACAGGCAGATAAGGGGTATATGACACTCACGACGACCTTAAAGCTGACGGATACGCAGGATGAGCCGCAGATCAATATTGAGCGGATCACGGCATCCAAGAGCTGTGCGACAGCACTGGAGCTGGCACAGAACTGTCTCGTTCCGGAGAACGGTACGATCACAGAGTGTGTTGTGACAGGAGAGACACAGCCGGGTTCTAAGGTTGTAGTCAAGGCTGGAGATCAGGTCAATATCAAATCCGTGACTGTGACCGGTACATACCAGATCGCAGGTGACAAAAAGATCACGATGGTCTATACGATTCCGGTAGGCAAGACACTGACCAATATTTAATAGCAAAATAAGTATAAAAACAAAAACGTGATTCCCAAAGCTGGGGATCACGTTTTTTTGTTGAAAGATATGTATTTAACTTTCCGCATCATCACTTGACAGATAGCGCATCCGGCTGCGGTCAGTCTTCTTGGAAGCAGAAGTATAGGCGACTTCCTTGCCGCCATTCATGACGCGCATACAGTTCGGACACAGCGTTCCGAAAGAAACGGGGACGCCGCAGCGCTGGCAGCGGGTATTCATCATCTTGTTTTCTCCGGTCACATATTCAATGCGCCCCTCTTTGATCCATTTTCGCACCTTATTTTGAGGAATGTGAAAGATCTCAGCCAGTTCGAATTCGGTCACATCATGGGTGCGGATATAGTCACGGATCTCTTTGAACAACACATCATCTTCGCAGGCGGGACAATAATCTTTTTCATAATCGATCGGCAGTGCACGGCCACACATCGTACAGGATTTATAATTTGTCAGTTCTTCGATCTGTTTCATGGTACATCATCCTCCTCTGAATCATTACCGGTTTTATATAGAGATAGAATTTGTTGTAAATATGCACGGTATTGCTCGCGGATCGGTTCCGGTGAGACGATCCGGATGCGGTTTCCAAAGCCGGAAAGCCATCCGAAAAACTGATGGCTGATAGCGACGCTCACATGTATCTGCAATTCACGGTCGGATACGGAACGCATAGGCACTTCTGTTCCGAACCGGTCGATCATGACACCTGCCAGAGAGTTGTCACAGCGCAGCGTGACGACCGTCTCATCACCGGCAAACATGCCGAAGGTCTTTTTTGCGAATCCGGCGATATCCAATGCCTCAAATACATCGCTTCCCAAGCGGGATTGTTCACTGATGCTGATGCTGAGCATCTTGTCGACACGGTAATACTTTAAAATGGCTGCCAAATGATCATAAGCGATCAGATAATAATTCTCATCCTCCCAGGTCAGAAGCCACGGACTGACTTCATAGAAAGTGCCCGATCTGCGGGGTACGAGCTGTTTGTCAGCAGACCATTCACAGTAGAGAAAACGGATCATACGATCAGAAGCCATGGCGGCATAGATCGTATCCACACTGTAATAGATCTGCTCGTTGATCGACTTGCCGCGCTGGGCGACTACCACCTGACGATGGAGCTGACCGGCTTCTGAATGGCTGGTCAGAGTCTCCAGCTTTGCAATCAGTGCGCGGGTTTTCTTTTCCGTCACGAATTTGGATGCCTGTACAGCGTCTACGAGCAGCTTCAGCTCTGCCAGTTCGAACTCACGGCTGGCGAGATAGTATCCCTTCGGTGCCTCGCGTGTTGCGATAATATCGAGCCCGAAGTGCTGCAGCGCATGGATATCATCATAGATGCTCTTGCGCTCCGCATGAATGCCCTGTGCTTCCAGATAGGAGATGATCTCCTGCGTAGAGACCGGGTGCTGTTCATCGGTATGCTCAGACAGAAGTCTGGCGATATACAGGATCTTCAGTTTTTGACCATAGGATTTTGGCATAAGCAAAACCTCATCTGATTTCAAGATTCACGGTGTGATCGGATCGTTTTTCAACTGCCCGTCTCACATCATGCCCCCATTCTAACATACTTTATGGAAAACTGGTAGAAAAATGTATGAAAAAACGACCGCCGAAGCGATCGTTTTTTCGAGGAGTTTAGTTATGAAAATGTTACATCTATATAGGGAATTGTTGCTATCAACATCTCTGTTGATAGACATAGTATATCGAGCAAATGTGACTAAACTGTGTCCGAAAAATAAAAGAAATCTAAAATAAATCTTAAACAATTCTAACGTTTCATGCCTTGTATCGGCACATGCTCTGTGCTAGAATAAAAAACGGTAACCGGGTGACTGAAAATAAAAAGGATATTTTGAATGACGATAAGTATATTTTTTTCAAAGCTGCTCAGCAATCAGGTATTGATGGGCGGGATAGCAGGATGGTTTGCGGCACAGTTTTGTAAGACATTGCTGTATGCGATCATCAATCATAAGCTGGATATCAGCCGTTTCTGGGGAGACGGAGGTATGCCGTCGGCACATTCGTCGACCGTGAGCTGTATGGCAGTGACGGCAGGTATTGTGTACGGTGTGGATTCATTCCCATTTGCGGTCTGTGTGATCGTGGCGATGATCACGATGCGTGATGCGATGGGTGTGCGGCTGGAGACCGGCAAGCAGGCCAAGCTGTTAAATGAGATGGTGCGCCTGTTTTCAAAGGATAACCCCAGTCTGCCGGAACAGAGATTAAAAGAATTTGTCGGGCATACACCGATGCAGGTACTGATCGGCTGTGGCACCGGGTGCGTGATGGCGGTCATTCTGAATCTGCTGTATACCGCATAGAAAATGGAAAAATAACATAAGATAAAAATTACAGAGGTTTTATAGAAACATGAGAGATTTGACAAAGGGCAATCCCATGAAGCAGATCCTTCTGTTCATGATGCCCATATTAATAGGACAGATATTACAGCTTACCTATAGTCTGGTAGATACCCGCGTGGTAGGTTCCGTGCTGGGTGATACGGCACTGGCAGCCGTGGGCGCGACGACTTCGCTCAGTACGCTGGTGATTGGATTTTTACAGGGACTGACGAATGGTTTTGCGGTGATCGTCGCACGGTTTTTCGGTGCGGGAGATGAACAGGGACTGAGACGTTCTGTGGCAGCCGCGAGTGTGTTATCGCTCGGTGTCAGCCTGTTTCTGACGGTATTAACGATTGGATTTTTGCCGCAGATACTCGGTGTATTGCATGTCGGCAGCGATATTTATGATCTGTCATATGAATATATTATCGTGATCTTCGCAGGAATGACGATATCGATGCTGTACAATCTGTGTGCAGCCCTGTTGCGTGCGATCGGGGATTCGGTGACACCGCTCATCTTTCTGGCGATCTCCGTAGTGTTAAATATCTTCGGAGACCTGTTCTGTATCTGTGTACTGGATATGGGCGTGCGCGGAGCGGCGGTAGCGACTGTGGTGGCACAGTTGTTTGCGACCGTGCTGTGTCTGCTGTTTATTTACAAGAGATATGAGATCTTACATATTCAAAAGGAGAGCTTTGGATTTTCCAAGGAGCTGGCTCACAACCTGCTCAGTTGTGGATTATCGATGGGATTTATGGGGTGTCTCGTCAATATCGGTACGGTTGCACTGCAGACCGGTATCAATACACTCGGAAATGATATCATCGTGGCGCATACGGCAGCGCGTAAGCTGACGGAGCTGTTCATGCTGTTATTTGGCGTGGTCGGAACGACGATGGCGACTTATTCCGGACAGAATTTCGGCGCCGGACGCATCGATCGTGTGAAGGAAGGTGTGAAGGCCGCGCTCACGATCGTCTTTATCTGGTGCGGAGTCGTGTTACTGAGCAGCTATACGATCGCTCCGGCACTCATCCGGCTCGTGACCGGAACTAAGAGCGAGACAGTCGTCTCAGCGGCATGGTCATATCTGAAGTTTGACACGTTATTATACTGGGTGACTGCGATCATCGTTGTACTGCGTAATACGATGCAGGGTATCGGGGATCACGTCACACCGATCGTATCGAGCAGTATAGAGTGTATCGGTAAGATCATACTCGTGAATCTGCTCGTGGAGCCGTTCGGATACTGGGGCATCATCGTATCGGAGCCGATCACCTGGTGCTTTATGGTCATCCCACTGATCGTACAGTACATACGCAATCCGTTATTGAAAAAAGTGAATCAGATGTAGCTACAGGGAATCATTTCTGATGGGTATGGCTACCTGTGTAATATAGTCATTACTGTGGGTACCACGGTTCGGAGGCCCTTCTAAATAAATACAGCGATAATGTCCGGTTGTTTCCACATGGTGCAGCCGGACATATTCATCTAAAGCAGAAATGGCAGTTCCAATCCCCTCATATGGGCCGCGGTAGTAGATGCATAGTGCAGGCGTAACGGCAAATTCTGTCCGCTCCATGCCATCAAAGGTATCATTGACAGGTATGCAGCACATGAGATCCAGATCATTGCTGTCACCACCCATACGAATCGTAAACATTCGGGCAAGCATAGACATCATGCCTGTTCTCGCTGCTGCAATATAGGTATCGCGCAGCCTGTTTGATGCATCCGCAATATCTTTGCACCGGTATCTGCGGCAAAAGCATATCTGCTGTGGGAGAAGCAACCGGTGTACATTCAGATCCCCCTGTTTTGCAGAGCGGATCTGCAGCATCTGGATATTACGGTCTAACGCGGCGCGCAGATTCATCAGCCGTTCCAGGTGGAGATCCAGATTGCCGGCATCATAATAGTATTCTGCTATTTCGGTAAGTGTCAGACCAAGTGCCTGCAGAGACCGGATCGAACGGATCTGAGTCATATTGTCTGCCGTATAATACCGATACCCGCTATGTTCGTCCCTGACAGCAGGCGTCAGCAGCCCCATGTTTTCATAGACCAGAAGGGTTTTTCTGGTCACACCGAGAATTTTTGTGATCTCGCCCATTTTAAACAGATGATCGTCGTGTTTTTTCATAGGAATCTCCATTCTGCCGCTTCCGGCTGTGTGGCATGCGCACATTGTTTTTCTCTGTGAAATGTCGTTGCGGTCTATTCTGTTCACGACAACAAGACCGATTTGCTTGACTCGTACCCTAAGGTACAACATATAATGAGTGTAACAAAAGCCTGTAGATTCTACAAGGCGAAAATAACATGAGGGAGGGATTTTATGAGAGTGAAAGGTCACAGAGGAATGACCGGCTTAAAAAGATCTGTCATATTCACGTTGATCATCGCCATGTTGGTCACACTGGTTCCGACAGATGCATTCGCTGCATCCGTTGCCTATCTGACAGAAGATCCGAATGCCGATCTGTATCCATTTCCGTTAGACATGGATTTCCTGTCGAACTATCTGTATGGAAGTGCGGAAAACACCAAGGGTAAGGTATATGCAACATACGCGCGCGAGGTTCCGAAGGAATGGATTCCCCGCGAGATGCCACCCAGCCTTCAGAGCAGTTACTGGGGGAAGGCTGTAGTACATACGACGGTAGCAAAGGCATATTTCTATCCGGGTGAACCGCCGGTCAACTATCATAAGAAAAGAATTGAGGAACTGAACCAGACTGCCTACCGCTATCTGGGAACACATCCGGAGGGGCAGGCAAATCTCGCCTTTTATTGCGCAGAAACGAGTGAATTCAAAGTCATTGCATACGATGCCAACTGGGTCGCTATCTGGAGTCCGGGTGGAATCGATGTCGGACAGGGACTCACCAGTACCTGTGGCGGACTCGGAACAGAGCAGTACGCCAGCTGGAAACCGGGTGTATATTTTATGCCGCGCAAATACGTTTATATCACCGATGCGAGAAATCAGCAGTTAGAGATACCGAAGATCACGGCATCGGGAACGGCGACCTGCAATGTTTATGTAAAGACAACACCGGCGAGTGATAATTATGTGGCAGCAGGACTGATTGAGACGAACCAGCTGTTTCAGGTGACAAAGACGACGCCGATCAATGGACATTATCAGATTTATTATAAGCAGGGACTCTACTATGTCAATGCGAAATATGTAAACCTGCGGATGTCAGACGAAAACAAGCCTGTGATGCAGTATAACGCGGTGGTCACAGCCGGTGATCCGGTTGATATTACCGCACAGGCAAATGCTTCCTCAGCCGTAGAGGGAACGGTGAAAAAGGATGCCAAGCTGCAGGTCGTTAAGAAAAACGCCGACAACGGTTATTCACAGGTGTGGTTTAATTCAAAGAAGTGCTACATCCCTACAAAGTATCTGGGCGGATTTGAAGATTATTATTCGCTCGCAGACATCAAGAAGCTGGGAAAACCGAAGGGAAAGCTCGTCCTCGACGCACCGTGGTCCGCGTCGGGCAACACCGCATATACAGCGGAGGGTCTGAAAATCCTGAAAAAGTACCATATGAATCCGAATAATTATAAGGCATGGCAGAAAATAAAAGCAATCAATGGTTCTTATCATATGGAGGATGGCGACATCGCTACCGTGTATGGAATCAATAAATATAGCTATTATTCAGAGGATTTTCCGGATTATAAGGAAAAGACGACGATATACAAGATATTATATGATGGAAAAGTATGCTATACCATGGATCTGGGGCATGAAACAATGAACTATTACCCCGGCAATAAATATTCAAAGAAGGTTACTGCGGAAACGAAGCAGCTCTGGATCTATTGTAATAAAAATAGTGGTGGAGGGTACTTAGAGGCTTATAAGTTAGACGGTTACTATTACTACTATAAGTTAGATGATATCGCATATCTGCTGTCAAAAACAAATAAATCCTTTAATGTGACATATGATAAGAAGCATGATGCAATTATCATTGACAGCATGACTCCGTATAAGGGGAAGGCCTCGGCTTTGAAGAAAGGCAACGGCAAAAAACATAAAGTGATCGTTTCCACCACAAGCTTTGTGTGGGATGGCGAGGTAGTTGGAATTCCCTGCTACAAGATTGATGGCAAGTATTATGTGTCAGCAGCCGCTATTGCGGAACTGACAGATTCGCGCTTTGAAGATACCCATTATGGATGGAGCATATCAACGACCAAACCGAACAAAATTGATGCATACGGCTAAAATAGAAAAGGCTGTGATTGGATTTTCCGATCACAGCCTTTGTTTTACTTCTGATAGTTGATCGCAGCCTCTACAAATCCGCGGAACAGCGGGTGCGGACGGTTCGGGCGGGATTTGAGCTCCGGATGTGCCTGTGTTGCCACAAACCACGGATGTGCGGGCTCTTCGATCATCTCCACGATATGTCCGTCAGGGGAGAGACCTGCGAGCAGCATGCCGTTTTCCGTGAGCACGTTGCGGTAGTCGTTGTTTACCTCGTAGCGGTGGCGATGACGCTCATGGATCGTCTTGTCACCGTAGAGCGTATAAGCCTTGGAGGACTCGTCCAGTTCACAAGGATAAGAACCCAGACGGAGCGTGCCGCCGATATCACCATCCTCGTCCTGATCCGGCATCAGGGCGATCACCGGATGCGTCGTCTGGGGATCGAGCTCGATACTGTGCGCATCATGCAGACCGCAGACATGGCGGGCATATTCGATGATCGCTACCTGCATACCCAGACACAGACCCAGATAAGGGATGCCGTGCTCGCGTGCATACTGACAGGCGGTGATCATGCCTTCGACACCGCGCGTACCGAAACCGCCGGGTACGAGTACACCGTTGACATCTGCGAGCAGACTGTCTACGGTCTCGTCTGTCACCAGTTCTGAATCCACCCATTTGATATTTACGGTACAACGGCTGGCAATACCACCATGCTTGAGTGCTTCAACGACAGAGATATAAGCATCATGAAGCTGTGTATATTTTCCGACGAGAGCGACGGTCACTTCCTTATTCGGATGGCGTAATGCATCGACCATATCCTCCCAGTCACGCAGATCCGGTTCCGGACAATCGAGTTTCAGACATTCACAGGCTACTTTTGCCAGATTCTCTTTTTCCATCACAAGTGGTGCTTCATATAGATATTCGACATCCAGATTCTGCAATACATGGCTGCTGGGTACGTTACAAAACAGGGCGATCTTGTCTTTTAATCCCTGATCGAGCGGATGCTCGCTGCGGCATACGATCACATCGGGCTGGATACCCATTCCCTGCAGCTCCTTGACAGAAGCCTGTGTCGGCTTGGTCTTTAACTCGCCCGAAGCACGGATATAAGGGATCAGCGTGACATGGATCAGCATCGCATTCTCATGGCCGACTTCATGCTGGAACTGACGGATCGCCTCTAAAAACGGCTGACTCTCGATATCGCCGACGGTTCCGCCTACCTCGATGATGGCAATATGTGTCTCATCGTCTGTATAGTTGCGGTAAAAACGGCTCTTGATCTCATTCGTGATATGAGGAATGACCTGTACCGTACCGCCGCCGTAGTCTCCGCGGCGCTCCTTCTGTAAGACAGACCAGTAAATTTTACCGGTAGTAACATTCGAATTTTTGGTTAAACTCTCATCAATAAAGCGTTCATAATGTCCGAGGTCGAGATCGGTCTCTGTACCGTCATCCGTGACAAACACTTCGCCGTGCTGGATAGGATTCATCGTTCCGGGATCGATATTAATATAAGGATCGAACTTCTGCATCGTTACAGTGTAACCGCGAGCCTTGAGCAGACGGCCGAGTGAAGCGGCTGTGATTCCTTTTCCGAGACCGGACACAACACCGCCGGTGACAAATACGTATTTTACGGACATGTTTATTCCCTCCATGAGATATAGAATTCTGATTTTATTACAATATTATACATCAAAGTATTATACATCCCGAGTGGAAAGAATTCCAGCGTACCGCGACAAAATTCGCTTAATATAATTAATAATTTCTTTATAAAATCTTTATAAAAAACGGAAAACTACGTATTGAAATCAAGCGGGTTTGCTCTTATAATGGTAGGCAGTAATTATTCAAGAGATAAGAAAGTTGGTAACAGGCATATGGAAAATGGCAATTTCGGAGGCGGAGGAAGCAATCCGAACAACAATAACAATCAGAACGGTGGCAATAATAACCGGAACGGTGGTGGACCGCGCAATAACCGCAACGGTCAGATGGTGATGATCTTCGTGCTCATCACGCTGGTAGCGCTGCTGTTCATGAGTCTGGTCAGCAAATGGCAGACACAGATGACCGCACAGGAGATCTCGTACACCGAATTTCTGCAGATGGTCGAGGATGGCAAGGTCGAGAGCGTGGAGCTCGATTCCCAGCAGATCGATATCACACCGAAAAAGAGTGAGAACGAACTGATCCCGATCACCTATTATACCGGATATGTCGGAGACGAAGATCTGGTTCCGACACTGAAAGAGGCAGGCGTGGATATCAAGGGAGAGATTCCCGACAACACAGCAGGATGGATCTACAATATCGTGAGCTTCCTGCTCCCGCTCGTAATACTCTGGGTATTACTGGGATTCCTCATGAAGCGTATGGGCGGCGGCGCGATGGGCGTCGGCAAAAATACCGCCAAGGTATATGTAGAGAAAAAGACCGGAGTGACCTTCAAGGATGTCGCCGGACAGGATGAGGCAAAGGAATCCTTACAGGAGGTCGTTGATTTCCTGCACAACCCGAAGAAATATACACAGATCGGTGCCAAGCTGCCGAAGGGAGCACTGCTCGTGGGCCCTCCCGGAACCGGTAAGACATTGCTGGCCAAGGCGGTCGCAGGAGAGGCGGGCGTACCGTTCTTCTCACTGGCAGGATCTGACTTTGTAGAGATGTTCGTCGGAGTCGGTGCGTCACGTGTGCGTGACCTGTTCAAGGAAGCACAGAAGCAGGCACCCTGTATCATCTTTATCGATGAGATCGATGCGATCGGCAAGAGCCGTGATACGAGATACGGCGGCAATGATGAGCGTGAGCAGACCTTAAACCAGCTGCTGGCAGAGATGGATGGTTTCGATACATCCAAGGGACTGCTGATCCTGGCAGCGACGAACCGGCCGGAGGTACTCGACAAGGCGTTGCTGCGTCCGGGACGTTTTGACCGTCGGATCATCGTTGACAAGCCCGATCAGAAAGGTCGTCTGGAGACATTAAAGGTACATTCCAAGGATGTCAAGATGGATGAGACCGTCGATCTGGATGCGATCGCACTGGCATCCGCAGGTCTGGTTGGATCAGATCTGGCCAATATCATCAATGAGGCTGCTATCAATGCGGTCAAGAACGGCAGGGCATTTGTCAACCAGAGTGATCTGTTCGAGGCATTTGAGATCGTAGCTGTCGGCGGTAAAGAGAAGAAAGACCGCACGATGAGCGATCAGGAGCGCAAGATCGTGGCATATCATGAGGTAGGTCATGCGATGGTAGCCGCATTGCAGAAAAATACAGAACCGGTACAGAAGATCACGATCGTTCCCCGTACAATGGGAGCGCTTGGTTATACCTTACAGACACCGGAAGAGGAGAAATTCCTGCAGACCAAGGATGAACTGCTGGCGAAGATCCGTACTTACATGGCGGGTCGTGCGGCTGAGGAACTGATCTTCCAGTCCGCAACGAGCGGTGCAGCGAACGATATCGAGATGGCGACACGGATCGCACGTGCGATGGTGACGCAGTACGGTATGTCGGACGAATTCGGCATGATGAGTCTGGAATCTGTGGAAAATCATTATCTGGACGGACGTCCGGTATTGAACTGTGGCGATGAGACAGCCGGACAGATCGATCAGGTCGTTCAGAAGATGATCAAGGATGCCTATGAGGAGGCGACCAGACTGCTGTCAGAGAACCGTGAGATCTTAGACCGCATTTCCGATCATCTGTATAAGACCGAGACGATCACCGGTAAGGAATTCATGAAGATCTTCCGCGAGATGAAGGGACTTCCCGATCCGGACGAGGAGAAGGCTGCTGATGACAAACAGGCAGCAGTAATATCCGAGACGGTCACACCGGCAGAGAAGCCGCAGGAGAAAAAGGAAGAGGACAATGGCGTTTGATATTGCAGAGGAATTAGCAAAGCTTCCGAACAAACCCGGAGTCTATATCATGCATGATAAAAAGGACGCGATCATCTACGTCGGCAAAGCGATCTCGCTGCGCCACCGCGTGCGGCAGTATTTTCAGGCGAGTCACCATGAGGGCATCAAAAAAGACCGCATGGTGCAGCAGATCGACCGGTTTGAGTATATCGTGACGGATTCCGAACTGGAAGCACTGGTGCTCGAGTGCAATCTGATCAAGGAGCACCGGCCAAAATATAATACGATGCTTACGGACGACAAGACGTATCCATATATAAAAGTGACGCTGGGGGAGATGTTCCCCAGGGTCCTTTTTTCGCGTCAGCTAAAAAAAGACAAATCGGCATATTTCGGGCCGTACACGAGCGCGGGAGCTGTCAAGGATACGATCGGGCTCATACACAAGCTCTATCAGATCCGTACGTGTAACCGCAGTCTGCCGCGTGATATCGGAGCGGAGCGGGCTTGCCTGAACTATCATATCCATCAGTGTCAGGCACCGTGTCAGGGTTATGTCTCGCAGGAGGAATACCGCAAGCAGATCGACGGAGTGATGGACTTTCTGAACGGGCGTTATCAGCCGGTGCTGCGCATGCTGCAGGAGAAGATGGAGGCAGCAGCCGGGGCGCTGGATTATGAGAAAGCAGCAGAATACAGGGATCTGCTCGGCAGCGTGAAACAGATCGCACAGAAGCAGAAGATCACGCATGCGGACGGAGAGGACCGCGATATCCTGGCGCTGGCATGTGATGACAGGGATGCGGTCGTACAGATCTTCTTCGTGCGTGATGGCAGGATGATCGGCAGGGATCATTTCTATCTGAGGATCGTCAATGAGGACACGCCTGCGCAGATACTGACATCTTTTATCAAGCAGTTCTACGCGGGAACACCCTATATACCGCGGGAGATCATGCTTCAGACAGATATCGATGATCGCGGTGTCATCGAGGAATGGCTCAGCAGGCGCAAGGGACAGCGTGTATATCTGCGCGTGCCTAAGCGCGGTACCAAGGAGAAGCTGGTCGAATTTGCAGAGAAAAATGCGATGATCGTGCTGACGCAGGATCGGGAGAAGATCAAGCGTGAAGAGGGCAGAACGATCGGAGCGGTCAAGGAACTGGCGGATCTGCTCTCGCTGCCCCGCGAACAGCTCCACCGGCTGGAGGCCTACGATATCTCCAATACGAACGGCTTTGAATCGGTCGGCTCGATGGTCGTGTATGAAAAGGGCCGGCCGAGCCGCAGTGATTACCGTAAGTTCAAGCTGCGGACAGTCGCAGGCCCGGATGATTATGCATCGATGCATGAGGTGCTGACCAGACGCTTTGAACACGGTCTGAAGGAGCGGCAGGAGCGGCGGGAACGTGAACTGGAGGACGAATACGGCAGTTTTACGAGATTTCCGGATCTGATCCTCATGGACGGAGGCCGTGGACAGGTCAATATCGCGCTGCAGGTATTGGATGAACTGCATCTGAATATTCCGGTCTGCGGTATGGTAAAGGATGATAATCACCGCACGAGAGGGTTATACTATAATAATGTGGAGGTGCCGATCGACCGCCACAGCGAGGCATTCCGCCTGATCACGCGGATTCAGGACGAAGCGCACCGCTTTGCGATCGAGTATCACCGCTCGCTGCGCAGTAAGGAACAGGTACATTCGGTGCTCGACGATATACCGGGCATCGGGCCCGCGAGAAGAAAGGCGCTCATGCGCACGTTCCAGTCGCTGGATGCGATCCGGGCGGCTGCGGTAGAGGAACTGGCGGCTGCCGACAGCATGAACGAGCGCTCCGCACAGGCGGTATATGATTTCTTTCATGCACAGGAACAATCAGTACAAAAATGACCTTGCAGATTTGAATAGGGTAAATTATTATAGGATTAGAACAGTTAGGAACTGTAATACAATGTATAGGTATAGGGGGAACACACGATGACAAAAAAAGAGGTATCAGTCGCTAAACTGGCGCGATTATTGAATTTGAATAATTTTACGGAGCAGGTGAACCTGAAACAGAAAAAGGTATGTATCTCAGAGATCAACCGACCCGCCTTGCAGCTGCACGGCTATTTTGAGCATTTCGCTGAGGGACGCGTGCAGATCATCGGAATGGTAGAGTTCGCATATCTGCAGCAGGTAGCCAAGGAGCGCAAGAGAGAGGCATATGACAAGTTCATGAGTTTCGACATCCCGTGTGTCGTATTCTGCAGAGGCTTCCAGCCGGATGAGGATTTTCTGGATGCTGCGACGAGACATAATGTAGCGGTTCTTGGCACCGAGCGCGCGACTTCAGCGCTCACGGCAGAGCTGATCCGTACATTAAACGAGGAACTGGCACCGTGTATCACGATCCACGGCGTATTGGTAGATGTCTATGGTGAAGGACTGCTGATCATGGGAGAGAGCGGTATCGGAAAGAGCGAGGCAGCATTGGAGCTGATCCGGCGCGGACACCGTCTCGTGACCGATGATGCGGTAGAGATCAAGCGTATCGATGACCGGACGCTGATCGGTACATCGCCGGCGATCACCAGACATTTTATCGAACTGCGAGGTATCGGTATCATCGATGTAAAGTCTCTGTATGGTGTCGAGTGTGTCAAGGACAAACAGCAGATCGATCTCGTGATCAAGCTCGAAGACTGGCATAAGGATAAAGAGTATGACCGTCTCGGCATGGAGCAGGAATACACCGAATTTTTAGGCAACAAAGTCGTCTGTCATTCACTGCCGATCCGTCCCGGACGTAATCTGGCCGTCATCTGCGAGACAGCAGCGGTCAACCACAGACAGAAGAAGATGGGCTACAATGCGGCACAGGAGCTGTACCGCCGTGTACAGGCCAACATCGCCAAGGGTTCCAACCCGGATGATGATGACGAATAAGAGTAATATAGTAGTTTAAGGAGTGTGATCAGAATGGAACGAAATAATGCATGGGATGCTTATCCCGGGGACAAGAAACAACAAGTCTATGATTTTGCAGAACAGTACCGTGTCTTTTTATCGGAAAATAAGACCGAGCGGGAATGTGTGAAAACATTTGTAAAGCAGGCAGAGCAGGCCGGATATGTCGATCTGAAGAAGGTGATCAGCGAAGGCCGCAGCTTACAGCCGGGCGATAAAGTCTATGCGGATCACATGGGCAAATCCCTCGCATTGTTTGTAGTCGGCAAAGCGCCGATCAGTGAGGGAATGAACATTCTGGGTGCGCATATCGATTCACCCAGACTTGATCTCAAGCAGAATCCGATGTACGAGGACAACGATATGGTATTGCTCGATACGCACTACTATGGCGGAGTCAAGAAATACCAGTGGGTGACACTGCCGCTGGCATTGCACGGAGTCGTTGCCAAAAAAGACGGTACCGTTGTGGAGATCAGTATCGGTGAAGATGCCTCAGATCCGGTTGTAGGTGTGAGCGATCTGCTCATTCATCTGGCGGGAGACCAGATGGAAAAGAAGGGCAGCAAGGTCGTAGAAGGAGAGAATCTCGATGTGCTGATCGGCAATCTGCCCGCAGATAAAAAAGACGATGAAAAGAGCGAGAAGGAGCGTGTCAAGGCACAGATCCTGCAGCTGTTAAAACAGAAATATGATATTGAAGAAGAGGATTTCCTGTCTGCTGAGATCGAGGTCGTGCCCGCGGGAGCGGCCAGGGATTACGGTCTGGATCGCAGCATGATCATGGGATACGGACATGATGACCGTGTCTGCGCATATCCCTCATTTGAGGCTATTTTACAGATGGAAGCGCCGGAGCGCACGAGCGTGTGTCTGCTCGTAGACAAGGAGGAGATCGGCAGTGTCGGAGCGACCGGTATGCAGTCCAGATTTTTTGAAAATACAGTCGCAGAGGTATTAGACCGCTGTGGCAGCTATTCAGATCTCGCATTGCGCCGCGCATTGCAGCATTCGAGAATGTTATCTTCGGATGTGAGTGCCGCATACGATCCGAACTATCCTTCTGTATCAGAGAAGAAAAATGCGGCATATTTCGGCAGAGGTATCGTATTTAATAAATATACCGGATCACGTGGAAAATCAGGATCCAATGATGCCAACGCGGAATATATCGCTGCTTTACGCCGGATCTTTGACGACAACGGCGTGGCATTCCAGACCTCAGAGCTGGGCAAGGTCGATCAGGGCGGCGGCGGAACGATCGCATATATTCTGGCCAACTACGGAATGGAAGTCATCGACAGCGGAGTAGCCGTGCTGAATATGCATGCGCCCTGGGAGATCATCAGCAAAGTCGATCTGTATGAGGCATATAAGGGCTACATGGCATTTTTGAGGGAAGCATAATGCAGGATAGACAACAATTTGAACAGGAACTGGCGACAGTCTTACACCCGGAGCAGATCTATAGGAAAGAACCGCTCAGCCGTCATACGACATTCCGTGTCGGAGGACCCGCAGAGTATCTCGTGACACCTGAGATCTCACAGATCCCACAGGTCGTAGCGCTGTGCAGACGCTATGAGCTGCCGCTCACCGTGATCGGAAACGGCAGTAATCTGCTGATCGCAGATCAGGGTCTGCGCGGAGTCGTCATGGAGATCGGAAAGGCTGCAGCCGGGATAAGGATCGTCGACGGAGAGGATCTGGTCGTATCGGCGGGCACATTATTATCAGAGACAGCAGCTTTTGCAGCCAGGGAGGGCTTGGCCGGCATGGAATTTGCAGCCGGGATCCCCGGTTCACTCGGCGGGGCAGTCGTGATGAATGCAGGTGCTTATGGCGGTGAGATGAAGGATATCTTATCCGGAGTCCGCGTGCTGACGCAGGACGGAGAGATCCGTGTGCGTCCGGCAGACGAGCTGGAGCTGTCCTACCGTCACAGCCGCATGATGGATGAGCAGGAGATCGTGCTGGAGGCGCGGCTGAATCTGACCCAGGACAGCACGGCAGTGATCCGTGCACGCATGGACGAGTTAAAGAAAAAACGTGTGGAGAAACAGCCGCTCGAATATCCGAGCGCAGGCAGCACGTTCAAGCGCCCGGAAGGGTATTTTGCAGGCAAACTGATCGAGGATGCGGGTCTGCGGGGCTTCCGTGTAGGGGATGCACAGGTATCGGAAAAACATTGCGGATTTGTGATCAACCGTGGGGCGGCTACCGCAGCGCAGATCCTAGAGCTCATGCACGAGGTGCAGAGACGGGTCATGGAACACAGCGGGGTAGAACTGGAGCCGGAAGTACGGCTGCTGGGCTTCTAGGCACCGCCTACAAAACAATTTTCCCCGGGCTGTCTGGCTACAGTCACAGCAGTATCCCGATCAGATTGCTCCGGTTGCCCGGGCGGTGTCTCGCTGTTTCTTCAGCCTTGGCTCGATGTGTCCTTCGCACACATAGCCTGCGGCTTTCAGTTATGACATGAGCAGCGTTATCCATTCGCTCGCACTTCGCCGGACAAAAGTCGCAACTGACGGAATCTGCTGCAACAGCAGCCGCCAGCCCTGCACTACAC
>JBNMHW010000007.1:0-53700 GCA_050872965.1 bacterium
AAACGATAACGATACTCATATCCAAGCTGAAGAGACAGCGAGGCACCGCCCGGGCAACCGGAGCAATCTGATCGGGATACTGCTGTAATCTCAGCCAGACAGCTTGAATGATAAATAGTTTCGCAATCACCTATTGCGGTAGATTATAAAAAAGGTAACCAGAAGGTACTGATCAGTTACTAGAAAGGAATCAGATATGGCTGAACCGTTAACGACTTATAAATTGATGATTCTCGCATTGCTTGAACGCTCGGAAGCACCGCTCTCCGGCCCTCAGCTCTGCGACTTCTTTTTGGAAAAAGAATATACGAATTACTTTACTGTACAGGAAGCACTTCACGAGCTGGATGAAAACGCCTTTGTCAAAAAGGAATCCACGCACAACAACACGCGCTATTCGATCACTCCGGCCGGCACACAGACGCTGTCATTTTTCTCTGACAAGCTCTCCGAAGGTATCCAGAATGATATCTGCGAGTATCTGAATGCCAACCAGCTCGCAATCCGCGAGACCGCTTCCGTTCTGGCAGACTACTACAAAGCACCCGGTGAGCAGTTCGCGGTACGCTGTCAGCTCAAGGAACGCGAGCACTCACGCATTGACCTGACGATCACTGTACCGAATGAAGAGATCGCGGTAGCGATCTGTGATAACTGGAAACAGCAGAGTGAACATGTCTATGAATATCTCATGGATCTGCTCGTAAAATAATGGGATCATGGAATGTGAATAAACCCAAAAACGTGTGCGCCATCACAGCGCACACGTTTTTTATTAAGATATTTTGTAACTGTGAAGGTACTGAACAGTTACGATATTTTGTGGATTGCAACACAGTTGGGCTTGTCCACCTGCAGCGGCTTGCCCTGCATCAGGAAATAATGCTCCTCATAGTTCATCTTGAAAATGCAGATCTCATTGTTCTCATGATTCAGTGTCATAAAATGCTCATTATCCGGGAATACCCTCACAGCTTTGGGGAACTCGCCACTGATCTTGCTGTTGCAGTTTAAGGTCAGCATACCCGTCTCCGGATCGATATCGTAGATCACTGCGGAATTTACACCGGCATTGACGACATACAGGTGCTTTCCATCCGGAGAGATCGTCATTGCAGTCGCGCTGCAGATATCATCATCCTTGGGATCTGTCGTTGTGATCTCCTGTAAAAACTCAAATTCAGGCTCACCGTCACGCTCCTCATAGCGATAGACATTGACACAGTTGAGTAATTCGCACAGTACATATGCAAAACGTCCGTCATCCGAGAAGCGCATGCTCTTGGGTGCCGAATCGATCTGGCATCGAAGAATATCCGTATTGCGGATCTTGCCGGTCTCCTGATCGATATGATACAGCTTCACCTGATCCAGACCACCGTCAACGCCGCACACATATTTCTGATCGGGAGTAAAACGTACACAGTTTACATGCGGACGTGAGCTTCTCTCTGCGATGCAGCGACCCATTCCCTTGTGGAATACGCCATCTGCGATCCCGATGATCGTTCCCTCGACCGGATCAAGCTGCATGACAGTCACACGTCCATCGTGATAACCGCCGACCAGCAGATATCTGTCATCCTTGGATATATCGAGGAAACAGCCTCTCATACCGCCGATCCATGACTTATTGATCGGTTCGAGATCTCCATCCGGCAGGATCTTAAATGACTGCACGCCTTCATCTGCGATCGAATATAAAAATTTACCGCTGTTAGACACTACCAGATAGGATGCATTATTGATCGGAACGACTTTTCGCTGCACCATCGTACCCGCTCCTGCATCCAGATCATACAGATGAATACCAATACTGTTCTCGTGGGTATATGTGCCCACATATGCTACATACTTGTCCTTGCTCATGACTCCTCTTCTTCCTTTCTTCGTAAGATATCATATGTGTCAAGCGGACATCCGAGATCGATCCAGAGCTTCTGCTTCGGATGCGGCGCACTCGTCTGATCCTGTCCGTCTTCATCTACGATCCTTTGTACGACTGCCTCCCGGTTCTCACCGTTTGGTTTCATCACTTCGATCGTCTCTCCGACTGAGAACTTGTTTCTCTGTTCGATCGCATAGAGACCATCTTCGTTGACCGCACCGACAATTCCCAGATAGGTATATTCCCTGACATACGTATTACTGTCATAGATCTGTGCCTCCTCAGAAGGCTTGCCGAAAAAGAAACCTGTCGTAAACTGTCGGTAGGTGCAATTGGATATCTGATCTAAGTACCACGGCATATGCTCGCGATACAGATCGGGTGACTGCAGGTAGTCATCGATCGCACGACGATACGTACGCGCGACAGTGGCTACATACAATGCTGTCTTCATTCTACCCTCTATTTTGAAACTGTCAATACCCACATCGATCAATTCCGGAATACATTCGATCATGCACAGATCCTTGGAATTAAAAATATAGGTTCCGCGCTCATTCTCATACACCGGCAGATACTCTCCGGGGCGGCTCTCCTCCATGACCGCATATTTCCAGCGGCACGGATGGGTACATGCGCCCTGATTGGCATCACGTCCGGTGAAATAATTGGACAGCAGGCATCTGCCTGAGTAAGAGATGCACATCGCTCCGTGAATAAAAGTCTCGATCTCGAGATCATCCGGTATATTGGCGCGGATCTCTTTGATCTCCTGCAAAGACAATTCTCTCGCAGATACGACGCGCTTGGCTCCCTGCTGCTGCCAGAAACGGTAGGTACCGTAGTTTGTATTGTTTGCCTGTGTGCTCACATGCAGTTCCATGTCAGGCAGTACCTCACGCGCGATCATAAACACACCCGGATCCGAGATGATCAGCGCATCCGGTCCGACATCCTTCAGCTCCTCAAAATATGTCCGCACACCTTCCAGATCACCGTTGTGTGCCAGAATATTGGCTGTCACATAGACTTTGACGTCATGCGCATGTGCA
This sequence comes from bacterium, assembly GCA_050872965.1. Classification (GTDB taxonomy): domain Bacteria; phylum Bacillota; class Clostridia; order Lachnospirales; family Lachnospiraceae; genus W0P33-017. Next base: position 2,941 of record JBNMHW010000007.1, read on the forward strand.
AATTCCACGCCTTCCTTCATCTCTTCCAGTGTAAAATTCTTTGCCTTTGCACGCAGCCCGAAAACCTCGCCACCGATATATACCGCATCAGCACCGAAAATGACTGCTACTTTTAATACTTCCAGACTGCTCGCCGGAACGAGAAGTTCAGGTACTCTCATGTCTCATTTCTCCTATTTTTTCACACTGACTGCTGCTCCGTCACCGACAGGCAGTACGGCAGTGGTCAATTGTTCATGATGTTTTAATGTATACAGGTATTCCCGCATACGCTTGTGGATCGTACGGTTCCGGCGTACCACCGCGTACCGTGACTCTATGATCTCGCCGTCAAACAGTACATTGTCTGTCACCATGATACCGCCGGACTCGAGCAGGTCCACGGCTGTCGGCAACAGGATCGGATATTGTCCCTTGGCAGCATCCATAAAGATCCAGTCGTACTGCCTGCCCTCTGCCAGCAGCTGTGGCAGTATCTCTCCTGCGTCTCCTTCGAGCAGCGTGATCTGCTCCTGTCTGCCTGCACGCAGGAAGTTCTTCCGTGCGACGGGAATCCGCGGCGGCCAGTTCTCGATCGTGGTGATCGTACAATCCGCCGGATTCCACTGTGCCATCAACAGCGCCGAAAATCCGACTGCACAGCCGACTTCCAGAATGTGCTTCGGCTGTCTGGCTGCCAGCAGAAATTTTAAAAAGCCCTGCATATCCTTGCGAATGATCGGCACCTCGTCAGCCAGCGCCTCCTGTTCGATCGTATCCAGCAGTTCACCGTTGCTGCTCTCCAGTGAATTCAGATAGGTCAGTAATCGCTCATCCAGTATCATGACGGTGTTTCCTCTCCCTCCGGTTCTTCTGACGGTGTCATCCCCGCCATCAGCTCGGATGCCGTCATCGAAGGATTCAGTGTATATACACCGGGCATGGGTTTATAACCGGACAATTTTTCCTGTAAAAAGAACAGCCGGCTGTCACGCACCAGCTTTTTCTCTTCGAGCAGATCTGCCAAGTCTCTGGCATCCATATCCTCCGTGATCTGCACCAGTACATCCGTATGATCGTTCTCCGATACCGCCGGCTCCGTGTACACACGATAGCCGAAATCATAACACTGGATACCGATCTTATATAATCCGCATACCACCAGCACACCCAGCAATACCGTGATACTGATGCTGAGCATTCGCAATACTATCTTGGTCATAACAACCTCCCGTCTGTCACGACTGCAGAAACTCCGTGTCAAAATCCAGATTCTGCATGATCGTCCAGTTTACCCGCTGGAACATCCGGCACAGCGCGAGCTCGGCCGCCAGAAATTCCTGCACGTAAGGATTCTCCCTCAGGTCCGCATAGCGTTCCTCTACACTGTCAATCTGTTCAAACAACTGCGGGGAACCGCTACTCTGCAGCGCATACCAGCTGCTGCGGAATTCATCGATCCGCTGCTGCAGACCGGAAAATTCACCCACCTTTGCCTCCGCCCGTTTGAAACGGATATATTCGTCACTGTTTTTCATCTCTGTCACGAGCTGCCCGAGGGCAGCTTCCATCCGTGCACTTTTATCATCTGCCAGCATGCAGCCTCTAGACCTCCATAATGATCGGAATGATCATCGGACGGCGCTTGGTCTCCTTCCATACGAAGCCACCGAGCGCATCCTTGATCTCCTGTTTGATCTTGCCCCAGTCAGTCACACCCTTGTCCATCAGATGATCCATCGTCGTATTCAGCACTGCCTGTGCATCATCCATCAGATCTCCGGCATCGCGCACATAGACAAAACCACGGGATACGATATCCGGTCCTGCGAGCACCTGTCCGGAATCTCCGTCCAGTGTCAGCACAACGATGATGATACCCTCTTCCGCGAGGATATGACGGTCACGGAGCACGATATTTCCGACATCGCCGACACCCAGTCCATCGACCATGACATCGCCGACATGTACTTTCCCGTTGACACGTGCGCTGTTCTCATCCAGTTCCAGCACATCACCGGAATTGATCAGGAAGATATTATCCTTATCAATACCCAGTTCCTGTGCGATCTTGGCCTGTGCCTTTCTGTGCTTGTACTCTCCGTGGATCGGAATCGCATATTTCGGGCGCACCAGTGAGTAGATCAGCTTGATATCCTCCTGACAGGCATGTCCGGAAACATGCACATCCTGGAAGATGACCTCTGCGCCCTTGCGGGAGAGGTCATTGATGACCTTGGATACTGCTTTCTCATTTCCCGGAATCGGGTTGGAGCTGAAAACGATCGTATCATTCGGCCGGATGCTGACCTTGCGGTGTGTACCGTTCGCCATACGCGACAACGCGGCCATGGACTCGCCCTGGCTGCCGGTCGTGATCAAAACGGTCTTTTCCGGCGGGTAATTTTTCAAATGTTCGATGTCAATTAACGTATTCTCCGGAATACTGATATACCCCAGTTCTGTCGCAGTCGAGATGATATTGACCATACTGCGGCCCTCTACGACTACTTTTCTGCCGTTTTTGTACGCCTGATTGATGATCTGCTGTACACGGTCTACGTTCGAAGCAAAGGTAGCCACGATGATACGGCTGTTCTGATGCTCCTCAAATATATTTTCAAGCGCGCGTCCGACGGTCTTTTCCGACATCGTAAAGCCGGGACGCTCTGCATTCGTGCTGTCACACATCAGGGCAAGTACACCCTTTTTACCGATCTCTCCGAAGCGCTGCAGATCGATCGTGTCACCGAATACCGGTGTGTAATCCACCTTGAAATCTCCGGTGTGGACGATAATGCCGGCAGGCGAATAGATCGCCAGTGCGGCTGCGTCCTGGATACTGTGGTTCGTCTTGATAAACTCGATCCTGAAACATCCTGCATTGATGTGCTGACCGTACTTGACGATCTTTCTCTTGACCTTTTTGAGCAGCTCATGCTCCTCTAACTTGTGGTCGATAATACCCATCGTCAGCTTGGTCGCATAGATCGGCACATTCACCTCACGCAAAATATACGGCAGTGCGCCGATATGATCCTCATGTCCGTGCGTGATAAAGAAACCTTTGACTTTATCAAGGTTTTCTTTGAGATAAGTCACATCCGGGATGACCAGATCGATACCAAACATGTCATCCTCCGGGAATGACAGTCCGCAATCCACGACAATAATACTGTCCTCGTATTCGAAGGCAGTAATATTCATTCCTATCTGCTCTAAACCGCCTAAAGGAATGACTTTCAACTTATTATTCTGTTTTTCTTTCTTCAAATGAAACCTCCTCATTTTTGTTCGGATACAAGACCCACAGAAGGCTTTGCAGGATCATGTCTGACAATCGTAATACGTGCTCCGTTTCCGGCTATACGATCTCTACGTCATCCATCATCTCCGCAAATACTTTTGCAAGTGCATTTAATTCCGTGTCATCCTCCACCATGTCATAGGTAGATTCTCCGTCCGATTCAATGGTCTCCTTCATGATATAACAATCACAGTCTCCATCTTCATCCTCGGTCACTAAAATATAATGATATCCGTTTATTTTTGTTTGCTCTAAAACGTAAAATTCTACTGTTTCCCCGTCGACCGGGTCTGTAAATACAACCTTTTCCATTGTGTCCTCCACGCGAACTCACTGCAGCGGTTCTCATTCACCGGCTGTGGACATCTTCTTTGCATCCATATAGCCCTGTAAAATAAAGATCGCTGCGATCTCATCTACATATTCCTTTCGCTCGTAACGTCCCATTCCCTTTTCCATCATGGCACGGTCTGCCGCCACTGTCGTCAGACGCTCGTCCCACAATGCCACAGGCAGTCCCGTGCGTTTCTCCAACAGTTCTTTGAATTCTCTGGTTCTTTCACAGCGCTCGCCCTCGGTTCCGTTCATATTCTTCGGAAGTCCGAGCACCAGCTCGTTCACATCGTATTCTGCTATCAGTTCCTCAATACGTGCCAATGTCTGCCGCAGCTTGTTCGCAGATTTACGACGTATGATCTCCACGCCCTGCGCAGTGATTCCTAACGGATCACTGACTGCCACACCGACCGTTTTTGAGCCAAAATCCAATCCCATGATCCGCATATGATCTATACCACCTTATATCCCTATGTCTCCGGCTGCCTGTCCTAGCCGCGGAAATTCTTTTTGATATAATCTGACAACAGTTCCTCTACCAGTTCATCACGCTCTACCTTCATGATCAGGCTGCGCGCATTATTATGGCTGGTAATATAGGTCGGATCACCAGACATGATATAGCCCACGATCTGATTCAATGGATTATAGCCTTTCTCAGAGAGAGACCGGTAAACGAGTTCCAATACATCCTTCACCTGCATCTCCGGTTCTTTTTCCACTTTAAAAAATTGTGTCTGATTCTTATCCTGCATAATTTCACGTCCTCATATGTGCTTTTTATTTTATTCATTATGGTTTTAAGCACTATTCTCTATTATTTTAATATAATACGCGAAAAATTTCAACCTTTATTCAAAAACACCCGTTCGTACACACGCGTACTACAGCACCTCAAACGTATACACTTCTCCGTCCAGCACCGGTCCGACAATGCCGCGTACAAAACGATTCGTATCATCCGCCTCCTGTTCTCCGGGCATCAGTTTCTTTGCGACGCGCACATATTCCGGTGTAAAACCGACCATATAACGCTCACCGTCCAGCTCGATTGCTTCCTCAAACAGTGCCGTCTGCTCCCTGCCGATATAATGATCGCGGAATGTCTTCGACTGCACATGCTCCAACGCCAGAAGCTGTGCACTGCGCTCCTTTTTTACCGGCTCCGGGATCTGATCGGGCATCCGCTCCGCGCGCGTTCCGTGCCGTTTGGAATATTGGAACACATGCATCTCGTAAAATCCGATCTGCTCTAAAAACTGTTTCGTCTGTGCAAACTCTTCCTGCGTCTCTCCCGGGAATCCCACGATCACATCAGTCGTGATCGCCGGATGCTCATAGGCGCTGCGTAATAACTCACAGCTATGCGCATATTCTGCCGTCGTATATTTGCGGTTCATCCGCGCCAGCGTCGCATCGCACCCACTCTGCAATGACAGATGGAAATGTGGGCATACCTTCGGCAATAAACGAAGCTGCTCTACAAATTCTTCTGTGATAATGCGCGGTTCGAGTGAACCGAGCCGGATGCGCCCGATTCCCGGGATGTCATGCACCATACGGATCAGCTCGAGCAGGCCGAAGGACTCACCTGCGCCGTAGGAGCTCAGATGAATGCCGGTCAGAACGATCTCATGGTATCCGTTTTCTGCCAGTGTACATGCCTCTTCATACACACTCTGCGGATCACGGCTGCGCACCCTGCCGCGCGCATACGGGATAATGCAATAGCTGCAGAACTGATTGCAGCCATCCTGCACTTTCATGAACGCGCGGGTGTGCTCCCCGGTTCTCGCCAGACGCATATCCTCAAACTCCCGCACGCCGTCATTGATATCAATGACATCTACCGTATGCGTATGCGCCGCAAAATACTGTTCGAGCATCGCTACAAGCTCGGTCTTTTTATCGTTTCCGATCAGGATATCGATCGACAGATCCTCTTTGATCGATTCTCCCGCCGTCTGCACATAACAGCCTGTGGCAACGACTGCTGCCTCCGGATTCTGTTTGCGCGCGCGATGGATCATCTGTCTGGATTTGCGATCCGCCATATTGGTCACCGAACACGTATTGATCACGTATACGTCTGCCGGCTGCGAGAAATCTACGATCTCATAACCGGCATCTTCTAACATCTGCTGCATGGCCTCGGTCTCGTAGGAATTCACCTTGCAGCCCAGATTATGCAGCGCTGCCGTCCTTTTTTTTGTTTCGTTGTTTTTCACAATATCCACGTTTTTTTATTCCTCTAATTGGTTGACTTTTCTATTGAAAAACGGTACTATGTGAGTAGATGAAAATGTATTTCAAGGAGGTTTTTAATATGAAAACAGTACAGATTTCTCTGAATTCCATTGACAAGGTAAAATCCTTCGTGAATTCCATCACTCAGTTTGATTTTGACTTTGATCTGATTTCAGGAAGATATGTTATCGACGCAAAATCCATCATGGGTATCTTCAGTCTGGACCTCTCTAAGCCGATCGAGTTAGCGATCCACTCAGAGGCAAATACCGAAGAGATCTTAGAAGTGATCAAGCCGTACTTAGTTGAGTAATCATTGCTAAAGCAAGCCTTAAGCCGTCACCATCTGGTGGCGGCTTTTTGTTTGCATTATGTCTGCATTTTCTGCTGACTACGGCTCTATATCGATCACTTCTGTCGTATTGATCGCCGTCTGCATCATCTCATTGATCTTCTCCTGCAGATGCGTCTCTGATTTTTTGATCGACTTCAGATTCGGCCGGGTCACCGGATGCTTGGCAACAAAGATCGTGCAGCAATCCTCAAACGGCAGGATCGATGTGTCATATGCATCGATCTTCTCTGAGATATCGATGATCTCCTGCTTGTCAAAACCGATCAGCGGGCGATAAACCGGCAGCGTACATACCTCGTTGGTGCATGCAAGGGACGGCATCGTCTGGCTCGCCACCTGTCCGATGCTCTCTCCGGTGATCAGTCCGAGACAGTTACTCTCCTTCGCAAAATGCTCTGCCAGCATCATCATATACCGGCGCATGATGATCGTCAGCTGGTCATGCGGACATTTTTCATAAATATATAACTGGATCTCCGTAAAATTGACGACATTCAGCCGGATCGGTCCGCTGTAGCGTGCAACGATCTTCGCCAGGTCAATGACTTTCTGCTTGGCACGCTCGGATGTATACGGCGGCGCATGGAAATAGGTTGCCTCCAGCCGCACACCGCGCTTGGCGATCATGTATCCGGCTACCGGACTGTCGATACCTCCTGAGAGCAGCAGCATTGCCTTACCGGCAGTGCCGACCGGCATTCCTCCGGGACCTGGGATCTCTGTCGAATACAGGTTGATATGATTGCGGATCTCTACGTTGATATTGACCTGCGGCTTGTGGACATCTACATGTACCTCCGGATAGGCTTCGAGGATACGCTCTCCTAACGCTGCAGCCAGCTCCATCGAAGTCATCGGATAATTCTTACGCGCACGGCGGGCATTCACCTTGAAGGTGAAGTTTTTGTCTTCATACGCCTCTCCGATATATGCCACGACCGCCTGTGCGAGTGCATCAAATCCCTCGTCCTCCAGACGCACCATCGGACAGATGCCGACGATACCGAATACCTTTGTCAATGCATCCATCAGCTCGTCATAATCATACGCACTGAGCGCCTCTACATACATACGGCCGCTCTCCTTGCTCACGTGAAATTCTCCCTCCACGCGGACCAGCGCATTCTGGATCTGCGAGAGCAGTGTATCCTCAAATATATGTCTGTTTTTTCCCTTGACGGCAATCTCGCCGTACTTAATCAAAAATGACTGATAATTCATGCTGTCTCCTTTATATCATCAATGTCTGCGGAATCTGCGCAGCTGCGGCAGCAATTCTGCAAGCTGGCCGAGCGCATAATCCGCTTCCTCTCTCGTACTGTCTACCGACAGTGAAAAACGTACCGTTGAGTCCAGCAGCTCCGGTCTGACGCCGATCGCCTGCAGTGTACCGGAGATCGCCGGGTGGTTGGATGAGCAGGCTGACCCGGTCGATACATAGATCTTCCGCTCTTCCAAGGCATGCAGCAGTACCTCCGCACGCACACCTGCGAAGCTGACGCTCACGATATGCGGTGCTGACTCACGACCGCACGCACCGTTGATTGTCGTTCCCTCGAGCGAACGCATTCCCTGCACCAGATATTCCCTCAGTTCATACAGCCGGTCAATCTTCTGATCAAAATCTTCATATAACTGCGCGGCTGCGACTCCGATACCTGCGATCCCCGGTACATTTTCCGTACCGGAACGCATATCCCGCTGCTGTCCGCCTCCGTGTATGATCGGCCGGATCTTGGTCTTATCCCTGACATATAAAAAGCCGACGCCCTTCGGTCCGTGGATCTTATGTCCGCTCACGGACAACAGATCGATCCCCATCCGTTTCGGATAGATGCGCAGCTTTCCGAATGACTGGATCGCATCTACGTGAAAGAGCGTGCGCGGATTTTTTGCATGCACGATCTTTGCTGCCTCCTCAATTGGCTCAATCGTACCGATCTCATTATTCACATGCATAATCGACACCAGTATGGTATCCTCCCGCACCGCTGCCTCCAGCTCTTCCAACGAGATCTTTCCCTCATGATCGACCGGAAGATAGGTCACCTCGTATCCCTGCTCCTCCAGAAAAATGAGCGGATTATACACCGATGCGTGTTCGATCGCGGTCGATATAATATGCTTTCCCGCACGCTGGTTGGCAATCGCCGTACCGATCAGTGCCAGATTGTTACTCTCTGTCCCTCCGGAAGTAAATATGATCTCTTTCTCCGTCACTTTTAATATCTTTGCGATCTGCGCTGTGGCTGTCTTGATATAATTTTCTGCGATCACGCCCTTCATATGCAGCGAAGAAGGGTTGCCATAATCCTCCAGCAACACTGAGCGCATCACATCTGCCGCAGCCTGTGCGCAGCGCGTCGTCGCCGAATTGTCAAAATACGCTTCCATTCTCTTATCCTCTATCTTTATCCTCGTTCCTGTTATTGTGTCCGTGCATCTGCCTGTTCCTGTTCGAGCTTCATCATGAGCAGTGACAACATCGTGATCGCCGCCGTATCCGTGCGCAGGATCCGTGCTCCGAGTGAGATCACCTCTGCCTGTGTGCGCAGTGCATCGATCTCCTCCTGCGCAAAGCCTCCTTCCGGCCCGACAAACGTGCTGATCGTTCCGGCATCTGAGAGCTTCTCGAATGCGCGCCCGGCGGCTGCCATTCCTTCCTCATTTTCATAGGGTACAAGGCATCGGTCACACTGCAGCGCATACGCTGCTGCCTCTTTAAAACTCATGATCGGATGAATCTGCGGGATCAGGCTGCGCTTGGACTGCTTTGCCGCACTGCGGGCGATCTCCTGCCAGCGCGCTACCTTTTTCTGCGCCTTTTTCTCATCCAGCTTTACGACACAGTATTTCATCGCTACAGGAATGATCTCATACACACCGAGCTCGACTGCCTTCTCGATCACAGTCTCCATCCGCTCGCCCTTCGGGATGCCCTGAAACAGATAGATCTTTGACTGCAGCTCTGTGTTCGGGATATCTCTTTTTTCAATATTCAGCAGCACTTCCTGCTCCGATAACTCCGCGACACTGCACAGAAAATCCCGGCCGCGCTGGTTGCTGATACGCACCTGCTCACCCGGCTTCATACGCAGTACATTGCGGATATGATTGACATCTGATCCGGTAATGCTGATCACATCCGATCCGATCTGATCGTCTTCTACAAAAAACTGATACATTGCACGATTTCCTTTCCGCGACCTGCCTCACATGGATTCCGGGCACATGCACATCCTGCCGCTATTTACGCGCCGTGATGTTGACCCACTCACCCTGATGATTGATCTCAAGGATCGTAAGCCCTGCCGCCTCGATCGCCGCAGCGACTTCCTGCTCCTTAAAATCGATAATTCCGGATGTGATGAAGATACCGCCATCCTTCATGCGTGCAGGGATCACCGGTGCCATCGGTATGATCACATCTGCCAGAATGTTAGCCACAACGATATCATAGCCGCCTCCGACCGTCTCCTGTAATGCCGTATCATCGATCAGATTGCCACAGTAGAATGTTCCCAGTTCCCTTGCAAGATGATTGACCTCAAAATTCTCATAGGTGGAGGTCAGACATGCCTCATCGATATCCGTACCGACTACGCTGCCTGCGCCAAGCTTGAGTGCGACAATGGACAGGATACCGCTGCCACAGCCGACATCCAGCACACGGTCACCGTCCTTCATATATTTACGCAACTGACGGATGCATAACTGCGTGGTCTCATGCTTACCCGTACCAAAGGAGATACCGGGATCGATCTCGATCATGACCTTTCCCTCGTCCTCCGGCTTTAATTCCTCCCAGGTGGGTTTGATCAGGATATCATCTAAATAAAAGGAACTGAAAAACTTTTTCCAGTTGTTGATCCAGTCAATATCTTCGGTCTGTCCGGCTGTGATCGTCGCTGCTCCGATATCTGCATACTGCTTCTGTTCTTCGAGGGCGAGCATCACACGCTTCAGCAGTGCTTCACGCTCATCCTCTGTTGTCTCATCCGCATCCAGATAAAATGTCACACGGCTCGTACCGTCATCCTCGCCCAGTTCCGGCGGAAAATCGATGAACATCTCACCGATCTCATCCTTGGTCAGCGGCACGTTATTCTCGATCATCGCACCTTCGATGCCAAGTTCGTCCAACATCGCTACAATCAGATCTTCCGCTGCCGTCGTTGTCTCTATCGTATAACTATTCCATTTCATAGGGTTGATCTCCTTTTACTTTTTGCCAAGCTCACGCGACTTCTCGGCACCTGCATGTACCGCATCGATCACTGCTGCACGCATACCTCCGCGTTCTAATGCATAGCAGCCCTCGATCGTCGTTCCTGCCGGTGAAGTCACCATATCCTTGAGCACACCCGGATGTGTGCCGTTCTCCAGATACATCTGCGCCGTTCCCATCACGGTCTGTGCCGCCAGCCGGTAAGCTGTCGCTCTGGGCAGTCCCTCACGGACACCACCGTCTGCCATCGCTTCTATAAACATGGCTACATATGCAGGCCCGCTGCCACTCACACCGCAGACTGCATCGATCAGATGCTCCGGCATCCATTCCACGATGCCAAGCGGTGCAAACAATGCCTCTGCCATCCGGCGTTCTTCCTCTGTCAGATCACAGTCACTGCACAGTGCAAATGCACCGGACAATACCATTGCAGGCGTATTCGGCATCGTGCGCAGTACACGCGGCTTTGCATCGATCATCGAACGGAGCTGGTCTGCGGACAATCCGGCTGCGATAGAGATCACACATTTTCCATCCAGCGCCTTTTTCGTCGATGCCAGTGTCGGTGCCATATACTGCGGCTTCACTGCCAGTATCACAACGTCTGCCGCCTTGCACACTTCCTCGTTATTGACCATCACGCGCACACCAACGGCACGCATCTCATCCCGGATTGCTTCGCTCACATCATATATATAGATATGTTCCTTCTCTACGATACCACTCGCTACAATTCCCCGGAGAATCGCACCTCCCATGTTGCCACAGCCGATAAAGCCGATCTTTTGCCCTATTTTTCCACTCATCCTGATGCCTCCTTTGTCTTGCACGCTCAAATATCCTCCCTACACTATCCGATAATTCAGGCATTTTGTCAAGGGTAGGAATTTCCTATCATATAAAAAACCAGTCATGTGTCAAACACACAACTGGTCACCTATTTTCATCAACACGCGGCAAACGCCACACGCAGTCTGTCATATTCCCGGTTAATCTCCTGCAGCGTCTGTGTGTCACCACACATATTATCCGGGTGATAGATCTTGATCAGATCCTTATAGCGCTTCTTCAAGGCAATCTCACTCTGCACCCCGATAAAGAACAACTCACCCTTTACGACCGATGCTTCCTGTCTGGCGGCAGGCTCCTGTCTCTGCTGGAAACGTCTCACATGGTCATAAAACTCCCTCTGGCGCTCGAGATACTGTTTCTCATTCGCGAGCTTTTGCAATTCATCCTCTAACACCTGCTGCTTCATGCGGAGTACATATTCTTCCTGCGCACGAAATCTGGCATCCGCTTCCTTTTCCCTGTGAAAATCTCTGCGGTCGCGCTCTAAACGGTCGCGCTGAAGCTGCAGACGACGCTTATCATCCTCCAATGCGCGCCGGTCGCATTCCATCTCTATCGTTTTCTTAAAAAACCATTGTCTGAATGCCATCAGTTCATCCGGTGTCTCCGGTACGGCGGTGTGTATCGACATACGCAATCGCTCCTTTTGCATCTCGCTCCTTCTGCTTCTGTTTCCTATACCGTCAATTATCGTCAATTCAAGAAAAAAATCAAGATGTTGTTACAAAATTTTTTGAAAAAATTTATCTTCCACAACATCTTGATTTTACATGTAGTTGAATCTATACCGGATGATATTTGTGCATTACGCAGTTTTATTCCTAATCATAGAATGCCTGCAATACCTGCATTCTATTATTTTTTACGCCCAAATCCCTTTTTCTTGGGCTTTACATCGCCGTCCGCAGCGCCGTTCTGGTTCGCCAGCGAATTACCGGTCTGTGCATCAAACTGACGCAGCAGATCTTTGGCTGTGCTGTTGAGTCCGGTCGGTACCTGTACGACCAATGTGACGTACTGATCACCGCGTACATTGGCATTACGCAGGGAAGGTACACCCTTGCCTCTCAGGCGGATACGTGTGTCGGTCTGTGTGCCCGGCTTTACTTCATAGATCACATCGCCATCTACCGTGCCGATACGCACTTCACCACCGAGCGCCGCCTGTGCGTAGGAGATCGGAGCTGTCGAATACAGATCCATGTCTCTTCTCTGCAGGAACGGATGCGCACTCACGAGTACCTCTACGAGCAGATCTCCTCTCGGTCCGCCATTGACACCCGGTTCTCCCTTTTCACGGATACGCACACTCTGTCCGTTATCGATACCGGCAGGGATGCTGACCTCGATCTTCTTGCGGTTATTCAGATAGCCCGTTCCACGACAGTTCGGACATTTTTCCTTCACAACCTTACCGGTTCCGTTACAATCCGGACAGGTCGTGATATTCTGTACCACACCGAACAATGACTGCTGGGTCATGCGCACCTGACCGCGTCCACCACACTTTTTACATGTCTCGGGACTCGTTCCGGGCTTGGCACCTGTACCATGGCAATCCGGACACTCATCCTTTAATACCATGTCGATCTCTTTTTTACAGCCAAATACGGCTTCCTCAAAGGTGATGCGCACCTGCGTCCGGACATTGGCTCCCTTCATCGGGCCGTTGTTCGCACGTCTGCTGCCGCCTCCAAAGCCGCCGCCAAACAGATCTCCGAATATATCTCCGAAACTGCCGAAGATATCTCCCATGTCATTGAAATCGAAACCGCCGCCTCCGGCACTGCCGTCAAAGGCTGCATGACCAAACTGGTCATACTGGCGTCTCTTCTCGGGGTCACTCAGAACCGCATATGCCTCAGAAGCTTCCTTGAACTTCGCCTCGGCCTCTTTATCACCCGGATTGGTATCCGGGTGATATTTCTTGGCCAGCGTACGATATGCTTTTTTCAGCGTTGCGTCATCGGCGTTTTTGTCAACGCCGAGAACCTCGTAATAATCTCTCTTGTCTGCCATTTTTATACTTCCTTGAAGTCTGCGTCTACAACATCATCATCTGCGGAAGATGCGCCAGCGCCTGCTCCCATGTCGGGGCCTGCACCTGCTGCACCCATATCAGGGCCTGCGCCTGCTGCCTGTGCACCTTCGTACATCTTTGCAAATACCTTCTGTGCACTCTCCATCAGCTTCTCTTTGGCTGCCTTCATCTCCTCAACGGTAGATTCGGTCATGTTCTCTGCCTCAGGGTTAGCATCTTCAAGTGCCTTCAACGCGTTCAGATCTGCCTCTACAGCGGACTTGTCTGCTGCATCGAGCTTATCTCCCACCTGATCGAGTGCCTGCTGTGTCTGGAATACAAACGCGCCTGCATCGTTTCTGGTATCGATCGCCTCTTTACGCTTCTTATCCTGTGCTTCATACTCAGCAGCTTCCTTGACTGCCTTATCGATCTCATCATCAGACATGTTAGATCCTGCTGTGATGGTGATATGCTGCTCCTTGCCGGTTCCGAGATCCTTAGCAGATACGTTTACGATACCGTTTGCATCGATATCGAATGTAACCTCGATCTGAGGAACACCACGACGTGCCGGAGGGATACCATCCAGACGGAACTGTCCGAGTGATTTGTTATCTCTTGCAAACTGACGCTCGCCCTGTACAACGTTGATATCTACGGCTGTCTGGTTATCAGCTGCGGTAGAGAAGATCTGGCTCTTCTTGGTAGGGATCGTTGTATTACGCTCGATCAGTCTGGTCGCTACACCACCCATTGTCTCGATAGACAGTGAAAGGGGAGTGACATCCAGCAGTAAGATCTCGCCTGCGCCTGCATCTCCGGCTAATTTACCACCCTGGATAGATGCACCGATCGCTACACACTCATCGGGGTTCAGGCTCTTGCTGGGCTCTTTGCCTGTCAACTGTTTTACCTTATCCTGTACAGCCGGGATACGTGTAGATCCACCGACTAACAGTACCTGACCAAGATCTGCATTTGTCAGACCTGCATCCTTCATCGCATTCTGTACAGGGATTGCTGTCTTCTCTACGAGGTCATGTGTCAGCTCATCAAATTTTGCTCTGGTGAGGTTCATATCAAAGTGCTTCGGTCCCTCTGCGGTTGCAGTGATGAACGGAAGGTTGATGTTGGTAGTAGTAGCGGAAGATAACTCCTTCTTAGCCTTCTCAGCAGCCTCTTTCAGACGCTGTAATGCCATCTTATCATTAGAGAGGTCTACACCCTCTGCCTTCTTGAACTCATCGATCATCCACTGGGTAATACGGTTATCAAAATCATCACCACCCAGATGTGTATCACCGTTGGTAGATAATACCTCTATGACACCGTCACCGATCTCAATGATAGATACATCAAATGTACCACCACCTAAATCGTATACCATGATCTTCTGCTCTTTCTCATTGTCCAGACCATATGCAAGCGCTGCTGCAGTCGGCTCGTTGATGATACGCTTTACATCAAGACCTGCGATCTTACCTGCATCCTTGGTAGCCTGACGCTGGGCATCGTTGAAGTATGCGGGAACGGTGATGACTGCCTCTGTTACAGACTCACCCAAGTAGCTTTCTGCATCTGCTTTCAGCTTCTGCAGGATCATAGCTGAGATCTGCTGAGGGCTGTAGCTCTTGTCATCGATTGCTTTCTTATAATCAGTTCCCATATGTCTCTTAATAGAAGAGATCGTCTTTTCTGCGTTTGTAACAGCCTGACGTTTTGCAGGCTCACCGACCAGACGCTCACCGGTCTTTGTAAATGCTACGATAGACGGTGTAGTTCTTGCACCTTCCTGGTTGGCGATAACGGTGGGCTTTCCACCTTCCATAACAGCTACGCAACTATTTGTGGTTCCTAAGTCAATTCCGATAATCTTACTCATAATGTTTTCCTCCTAGCTTCATTCTTCATAAAATATATATTTTTTAGTTGTATTACCATTAATTATTGTACGACAGCTACCATGCTGTGACGCACGACACTGTCTCTGTACATGTAGCCCTTCTGCAGCTCCTGCGCTACAACTCCGGACTCATACTCATCACTCTCCACCTGCATCACTGCATTGTGGAACTCAGGATCGAATTCCTTGCCGACTGCTTCGATGGGCTTGACGTCCAGCTCCGCAAATACGGTCATCATCTGCTTGTAGATCTTATCCATTCCCTCTACGAATGCATCTGTCTTCTGTTCCTCGGGAACCGCTGCCAGTCCGCGCTCAAAATTGTCTACCACGGGAAGGATCTTCTCGATGATGCTCTTGGCTCCGACCTCATACATCTGGGTCTTTTCTTTTTCGGTACGCTTGCGGAAGTTCTCGAACTCTGCCATCTGGCGCTTGACCTGATCGGTCAGTTCCTCGATCCGCTCATCGCGTTTATCCTTCTTTTTCTCCTTTTTCTTGAAAGGACCTTTTTTACCGTTTTTCTCATCTGCATCGGATACTTTAGCATCTTCTGCCTTGGCATCTTCATCCGTTTCGCTGTCGGATGCAGTCTCCGCTGCAGCTTCCTGTGTATCTGTTGCTGTATCAGTCTCAGTATTTTCTACTGTTTCTGTCTGTGTTGTCTCCTGATCCGGATTCTGTTCCTGATCTGTCATCGTCTTCTCTTCTGCCATTTGCAGCCACCTTCCTTTATGTTTGTCCGGGCGGTTTCTTAAAAATACCGTCCAGTTGGGTTTTCAATGTCTTTAGATTGTCTACTACATTCTCGTAATCCATACGTTTCGGACCGATGATACCGATCGTGCCCTTCATGCCCTCGCCCAGCTCATACGTTGCTGTGACGACACTGCAGTCCTTCATCGTCTGTACCGGTGACTCACTGCCGATATAGACCTGTATACCGGTGTTCTCCTCGTCTGAAAGAGAATCACTCACCAATCCGGCCAACTGCTGTTTCTCCTCAAATGCTGAGATCAATTCTCTTGCCTGACCGGAATCCGCTAACTCCGGATATTTGAAGATGTTGGTCGCGCCACTCGTATAGATCTCCAAATCCTCGTCCTCGGATACCGACTCAGCGATCGCATCCAATACCTTGCTCACGATCTCGCTGTGGATACCGGCCTGTTCCTTGAGCTTGGCGATCGTTGCCAGATTGATCTGGCTGAGTGCCAGTCCGCTCAGGCTCGTATTGAGCAGCAGGTTCAGCTTCAGGAGCTGTTCATTATCCAGTCCTTCGAGTTCTGTACGGATGATCTTGTTCTTTACGATATTGCCTTCCAGAACAATGACTGCCAAGAGCTGTTCCTCATCCACCTGTGAGAGCTGGATGAACTTGAGCTTGCCGTGCTGGTACTGCGGTGCGGTGATCATCGTGGCGTAGTTGGTATTATTGGCCAGTAGCTTTACCACATTTTTGAGCACCTGTTCCATCTTCTCGGTACGCTCAATGACGAAGTTCTTCATCTCGGATACTTCTCTGTCCTTTTCCTCCATGAGGTGATCCACGTAGAAACGATAGCCCTGATCAGAAGGAATACGACCTGCGGAGGTATGCGGCTGTACAATATAGCCAAGCTCCTCCAGATCCGACATCTCATTACGGATCGTCGCTGAACTTAAATTCAAATCCGTGTATTTTGAGATCGTCCGCGAACCAACCGGCTCGCCTGTCTCCAGATAAGTCTGTATGATCGCTTTTAGGATTTTTGTTTTTCTCTCATCTAACTGCTCCATGACTTACTTACCTCTGATCTCTTCATGTTATTAGCACTCATTTGAGAGTAGTGCTAATCGTTTCTGTAATTAAGATAACACTGCCATCTGGTAATGTCAACACCCAATTTATGAAAAAAGTATGAATTTCCTTCATAATCATTTAAAAAAGTAAAAACCCCGGGACAGTGAATTGCCCCGAGGTTCATCTTTTCCTGATAGTTATGCATTTCTTTTCGCATTTGCCTTTGCCTGAAACTTTTCATTTTGGATCACGAAACGCTCATGGCGTCCCTCTCCGACAAGTCCCTTTGAATCATGTGCCTGCACATGAAATACCAGACGGCGTCCGTCGACCTCGATCAGTTCTGATTCGCAGGTCACATCCATTCCGACCGGAGTCGGTGCCGTGTGCTTGATCTCCAATAATGTTCCGACACTGCCGCAGCCCTCGTCTAACTGATCTGCGACGCTTCTCCAGCATGTCTCCTCCATCAGAGCGATGAGTGCCGGGGTCGCAAATACATCGAGGGTACCGCTGCCCATTGTCTTGGCGGTGTTGGCTTCGTTTACTGTCACTGTTTTTGTTCCTTTGATTCCTGTTTCTAACATGTTTTGGTCTCCTTCTATATATTATATGAATTTACTATGTTCTTCTGGCTGCCGCCTGTGATCACACCAGTATTTCATCCGATTGCTCCGATTGTGATTGCTTCAAACGGACGCAGCTCCCGCAAGCAGTCTGACTTTTGCTTTATTGCACGGTTCATTCCGATGAGCCTTACTTGGAACTATCGTTCCAAGATGCAAAAATCCATTAAAAATTGCTTCGCAATGGGATTTTTGCACACCTGAATCATGTTCTCACGGTCTCAGCAGTAAATGCCTCCTCGACCTGATGCATACAGGCTTCCACAATTTGGAGTCCATCTCCATCGTGCAAAGGCAGCAAAATCAGACAATGCCTTGCTCGCGCTGCTGTTGTTTGGTGAACTTCGTTCGTGCTAGCATGCCCAATCTACACAGTGAATACGTTTCGCAGACAGTATGTAGCGCTGGGCTGCTGGCTACGGTCATAGCAGATCACATCAGTTGCTACGTTTGTCTGGCGAAGTGCGAGCGATTAGATAACGATCCTCGTGTCGTAACTGAAAGCTGCAGGCTATGTGTGCGAGGGAACCGAAGGACACATCGAGCCCAAGCTGAAGAGACAGCGAGGCACCGTCCGGGCAACCGGAGCAATCTGATCGTGATACTGCTGTGACCGTAGTCAGACAGCCCTTGATAAACATTGGGCAGACAACAAATCTGCTTGCGGGAGCTGCGTCCTCATGTCATATTTGCAGTATACTACCCCAGCAGCTTCTGTACGAGCTTGACACAGCTGGCCGCATCCGCTGAATAACCGTCTGCCCCGATCTCCTGCGCGAAGCTGTCCGTGATGCAGGCTCCACCGATGATGATCTTGCTCGTGCATCCGCGCTCCTTCGCAAGCTCCACGACGTCCTTCATGCGCATCATCGTCGTTGTCATCAGCGCCGACAGACCGATCACCTGTGCATGCTCATCAAGTGCCGTCTGCACGATCGTCTCCGCTGCGACATCCTTGCCCAGATCAATGACATGGTAGCCATAGTTTTTGAGCATGAGCACAACCAGATTTTTTCCGATATCATGAATATCGCCTTCGACCGTCGCGATCACGATCGTCGCCGTCTCACCGTCATCATCACTGCGCGCCAGCAGCGGCTCCAAATGCTCAATGGCTGTCTGCATCGCACTCGCCGATGCAATGAGCTGTGGCAGGAAATAGATCTGCTTCTCGAACTTATCACCGACATCATTGATCGCCGGTATCAGACTTCCGTTAATGATATCTCCGGGAACTGCCCCGTTTTTCAACGCTTCTTCCACCTGTGCGACAATATGTTTTTTATCCCCTTTTAACACACTGTTGAATATGATATCATCATTTTTTGTCTCAGAAGCCGTATCCTGCACGGCTTCACGTTTGGCTTTTGGGCGGGCGACTGCCTCCTTTTCTGCCAGATGACGCTCATACACCTGCATACGGTCGATATAGCGGATATCACTCTCCGGCTTATGCAGCAGCATATCGGATGCAAACGCCGCATTCATGAGCAGATCCTGTGACGGATTGGCGATCGCCATCGTCAGACCCTGTTCGATTGCCATCGTCAGGAATGCCGTATTGACAAATGGACGGTTCGGCAGGCCAAAGGAGATGTTCGACAGACCACAGATCGTTGCCAGTCCGAGTTCCTGCTTACAATAATGGATCGTATCAAAACATTCGAGCGCCGCCTTCGGATTGGCGCCTACCGTCGCGGTCAGTCCGTCTACCACGATGTCTTCCCTGGTAAATCCCAGCGCATAGGCATGTGCTAAGATCTCGCGCACGATCCCACGCTTCTGCTCGACAGTCTCCGGAATACCCTCATCCGACAACGGAAGCAGAATAAACATTGCACCGTATTTGGCTACGATCGGCAACAGCCGCTCGATCTTGATCTGCTCGAGGGATACGGAATTGACGAGCGCACGCCCGGGATAGAGCCGCAGCGCTGCCTCGAGCACATCCACATTACTTGAGTCCAGACACAATGGCAGGCTGCTCGCTGTCGTCAGTTCCTCGATCGCTGCCAGCATCATTGCTTTCTCATCGATACCATTCATTCCCATGTTGACATCGAGGATCGCCGCTCCGTTTTCCTCCTGCTCGGCTGCCATCTGACACACCAGATCCAGACTGCCCTCGCGAAGCTCTGCCTGCAGTGCTTTTTTACCGGTCGGATTGATACGTTCGCCTACAACAAGAAAATTGCCGTCCGGATCGATCTCGAGCACACTGCGCTCTGTCGCCAGCAGACGTTTCTTCTCCGTACAGATCTGCGGTACTTCCAGTTCCTTCACCGCATCTGCCAGTGCCCGGATATGCTCCGGTGTCGTTCCGCAGCATCCGCCGACGATCGATGCGCCCGCCTCGACAAGTTTGGCACCCGCTGCCGCAAATTCTTCCGGTGTCATGCGGTAGATCGTCTCTCCGTCCTCCAGTTCCGGCAACCCTGCATTCGGCTTGGCGAGCACAGGAATGTTCGCGATCTCACGCATCTGCTCCACGGCAGATACCATCTCGGCCGGTCCGGTCGAACAGTTCAGACCGACTGCATCCGCACCGAGGCTCTGCAGTACGACCATCGCTGTCTTGGCGTCCGTACCGTATAATGTCCGTCCGTCAGACTCATAGGTCAGGCTCGCCATCACTGGCAGATCACAGACCTCACGAATCGCGATCAGTGCTGCACGCGTCTCCTGCAGGCTCATCATTGTCTCTATGACAAACAGATCTACACCCGCGTCCGCCAGCACTGCCGCCTGCTCCTTATATACTTCGATCAGCGTCTCAAACGGCAGATCTCCGATCGGCGCTAACTGCTTTCCTGTCATCGTCATATCACCGGCTACCAGTGCACCGCTGCCGGCGACCGCCTCTCTCGACAATGCCACCAGATCACGGTTCATCTGCTCGAGCCGGTCCTCCAACCCGTATTCCTCCAGCTTGATCCGGCTGGCGGTAAATGTCGGCGCATACACGATATCTGTGCCCGCTTTCACATACGCCCTCTGCAGATCAATCAGCGCCTGCGGATGCTCTAAAATCCACTGCTCCGGGCAAACACCGGTCGGCATGCCGGCCTTCTGCAGATTTGATCCCGTTGCTCCGTCCAGAATCACGACCCGGCTCTCTATCATCTCTCGAAATGCTTTTCTTGTCATCTTTCTCTCCCGTCCTATCCTATCTGTTCAATCCTGCTATGATCTCACAGATCATAGCTGCGCGGTTAAACGGTGTCATAAAATAATAACCGTCCGCGATGTGCGCCAGCTTGTCCGCCAGTTCCAGTGAGACCTCTACCGCTACTGCCTGCGCATCCTCTCTGGACATCTGCGGATCATACTTTGCCAGTATTTCTTCCGGTATGTGAATACCTGCCATCTCATGATGGATAAACATCGCATTTTTATAACTGACGAGCGGCATGATTCCACAAAAGATCTTCGCGCGTCCGTAAATTGCTTCTTTTATATATGCAATACGTTCAATATCCGAATCCGAGTAGACCGGCTGTGTAAGGAAATACTCGCAGCCCGCCTCGATCTTTTTTTCCATACGCCGGATGATAGCATCCGGATTGGCTCCGTGGTAATTCAGCGCACCACCCATATGCAGCGGATCTTGTGCATATAATTCTTCGTTCATATGTGAGATATATTCCATCAGGCGGATCGAATTCATATCAAAAACGCCAGAGATCGTTCCCCTCGCATCACGCGCCACCGGATCCCCGGTCACGACGAGAAGCTGCCGGATCCCATTCATATGATCACCCAGCAGCGTGCCGCGCAGTCCTATGATATTGCGGTCGCGACAGGTAATGTGCGGCATAACGGGCATGCCTGTCTCCCGGATCAGTCTCGCCGCCAGCGCTCCTGCATCCATACGTGCACGTGCCATCGGCGAATCAGACAACGTCAGCAGATCCACACCGGCATCCGCGAGCAGTCTGGCTCCGGCGCACACCTTTGTGACGTCACCGTTGAACGGTGGATCCATCTCGACGATCACCGGCTTTCGATCCAGCTCATCCGTATTTAAAAACAGCCGCTTTGCTACTCCATCATGCATCGCCGGAGCCGGACGGCTCTGTGTATCTGTCTGTACCGCGATATGCGCTCCTTCTGGTGCATCGGAAGCGAGCTGCTCAATCTGTTTTTGCGTACGCGGCACATCTGTCAGTGCCTGTACCAGGTCTGCAATATAGCGCGGTGTCGTTCCGCAGCAGCCGCCGATGATATCCACACCCATTCCGGCGATTTCTACACTCTTGTCCACAAAATAGCGCTCATTCTCTGTATAGATCGTCTTGCCACGCAATGTCAGCGGATAACCCGCATTCGGCAATGCGCTCAGATATTTTTGACAATAGGGCTTCTGCGCCTCGAGCAGCTGCAATAAATGTCCTGCTTCCACGCCACAGTTGTAGCCATAGGCATCCACCGCAGCCATCTGCGTCTGCGCCATCCGTTCGTTGATACGTCGTACCGACAATCCGGCTCTCGTATATCCGCTGCGGTCAAATGTAAACTGTACGAGAACAAAGGCAGACGGACATTTTTCTTTTATGTAATCAGCCAATGCACCCAGATACTTGTCATCACGCTGTGATTCAAACACAAATACCTGTGCACCGCAGTCCAGAAATACATCGCACATCCTGCGATAGTCATCCAGAATCTCCTGTGCACTCTGCTCATCATTCTCTCCGACCGGCCCGAAATCTGCCGCTATGAATATCTCATCCTCACAGCCGCTCTCCGTCCTGAATTCCCGGATCGCAGATTCTGCAACTGCATAACCCGCACGCAGTCCTTCCAGCCGTTCTCTCTCATCCGGGAAAAATACCGGGCTGAGCGCGAATGTATTCGTGCGCAGCATTCGCGCCCCTGCACGCAGGTATTCTAAATGTATCTCGCGTATCCGCTCCGGATGTGTGAGGTTCGCACGCTCCGGGAACGGATCGCTGTCTCCATATTTTTTCTCATAATAGGTGCCCATCGCGCCGTCTGTGATGAGACGGGTGGTGCGCAGATATTCCTGTATGTTCATGATTGTTGTACCTTTCTGTATAACTGTAACCGTTCAGAGCCATTCGCAAAACCGCTGTTTCACAGCTTTAATGTTTAGCTATGATGTAACCGGATTGCTCCATTGCATAGCAATTCTCGCAATCCTCGCTATCAGTCGTTCAGAGCCATTCGCAAAATCGCTGTTTCACAGCTTTAATGTTTGGCTATGATGTATCGGATTGCTCCATTGCATAGCAATTCTCGCAATCCTCGCCCACCTCGAACTCCCGTAAAATGCCATATGCATGACATTTTTCTCCGTTCTCGGTGTTCGGCGTGTCAATAAGCATGATATGCTCATTTGTGCAAGCACAATCGCATATCATACTTTTGACACTTACATCATTCTATCTTTTCTTGAGCAATTTTACAAGTCGTTTTAGTATACGAAGTGTTTCCTGTAGTTCCTGTACAGTCGTATCCCTGCCGAGCGTCATCCGGATACATGCATATGCCTGCGCATCACTGAGTCCGACTGCCTTTAATACATGCGACGGTTCCGCTGCCGCTGTGTTGCACGCACTTCCTGCTGAGACACAGATTCCCGCCTCATCGAGCAATAACACCAGATTTGACGCCTGTATGCCCGGAAAACAGATATTTAGGTTGCCCGGAAGCCGGTCCGTGAGGCTGCCCACAAGATACGCACCGGGTATCTCCGTACAGATATGATGGATCATGCGGTCGCGCATCCATGACTCCCGTTCTGCCGTCTCTTCCATATGAAAGAAAGCGATCTGTGCTGCTTTCGCCATGCCGACAATTCCCGGCACATTTTCCGTTCCGGCGCGCCTGCCGCTCTCCTGTGCCCCGCCGTGGATCATGCTCTCTGTGCGAAGCCCCTGCTTCATATATAAAAATCCGCAGCCTTTCGGCCCATAAAACTTATGGCTGCTCGCGCTGAGCATGTGCACGTTCCAGCCGTTCACATCAATCGGTATCTGCCCGTATGCCTGCACTGCATCCGTATGAAAAATAACCCCTCTCCGCTGCGCGATCTCTCCGATCGCTGCCATGTCCTGTATCGTTCCGATCTCATTATTGGCGCACATGATCGAGATCAGTACCGTATCCGGCCGTATTGCGCGCTCGAGCTGATCCAACGAAATACGTCCCTCGCGGTCTACCGGAAGCTCCGTGACCTCAAAGCCTCGTTTTCTCAGATATTCACACGTATTTCCGATCGCATGATGCTCAATCTGTGTCGTGATCATATGTTTTCCTCGAAATGCATATGCCTCCATCGTTGATTTGAGCGCCCAGTTGTCACTCTCGGTGCCTCCGGACGTAAAATAGATTTCCGATGGCTGCACACCCAGCGTGTCCGCTATGACTTTTCTGGCATTCTCCACTGCCTCCTTGCTGCGCTGTCCAAATTCATAAGGTGTCGAGGCGTTTCCATATCGCTTCCTATAATACGGCTCCATCGCTGCACGCGCCTCGGGTGCAACAGGTGTTGTCGCCGCGTGATCCAGATATATCATATTCCCTTTCCTTCCTATCCTTCCGATCTTTCTTTCCGCTCTGCCGGTTCTAGCTGCACCTGTTTATCCATATATTAAAACAACAACCCCTATGACACAGGTGAATCACTTGAATAAAACCATCAAATGGAGCAGCCATCCACTGTTTACCGGAACAGTCATCCTCACTGCCACCGGACTGGCCAGCAGAATCATTGGTTTTCTATATAGAATATTCCTGACACATACGATCGGTGCTACCGGACTGGGCATCTATCAACTGGTTTTTCCGATTTTTGCATTGGGTCTGGCATTCTGTACCGGAGGCATCCAGACTGCGATCTCCAAATACACTGCCGAAGAAAAAAATGCGGCTGTATTCTTCTGCGGATCCGGTATCTGTCTGCTTCTCTCCAGCGCCTGTTGCTGGCTGCTATACCATTACGCACCGTGGCTCGCCGATCATATCATATCAGAGCCGGCCTGCGCACCGTTGCTGCGTATCATCAGTTTTTCGCTGCCATTCGCATGTATGCACGCGTGCTTTAACGGATATTATTACGGTGAAAAAAAGACTGCCATTCCGGCAGTCTCCCAGCTATTGGAACAAATCGTCCGCGTATGTTCCGTCTATTTATTTTACCGGATCCGCATCGAACAGCAGCAGCCTCTGACTCCGGCTCTCGCCATGTGGGGAACCGTATGTGGTGAAATCGCGGCATTTTTATTTTGCCTGACTACCTTTCACATGCAGCGGATACGTCCGCTGCCGCATACCGCGCACCGCATCATCCGCTTTGCAGCTCCGCTCACCGGAAGCCGTGTGACACTGAATCTGTTTGCCAGCGTCGAGGCGATCCTGCTGCCACAGGCTCTGGTGCTGTTCGGTCTATCCCGCGAGGATGCGCTCTCCATCTTTGGCACGCTCACCGGTATGGCTCTGCCGATGATCCTGCTGCCGACGGTTCTGACCGGTTCGCTGTCCGTGCTCCTGCTGCCTTCTGTCTCTGAAGCGGCCGCCGAAGGTGACCGGGCACAGATCAGCCGGACGATCCGGCGCACGGTAGAGCTGTGTGTCATTCTGGGGCTGGGCTGTACGCTGATCTTTCTGCTGTTTGGGCGGCTGATGGGCTCGCTTCTGTTTCACAGTCCGCTCGCAGGCGCCTACATCACAAGTCTGGGATTTCTGTGTCCTTTTTTATTTCTTGCGGGCACACTCAACAGTATCCTGCACGGACTGGAGCTGACGATGTACACGTTTCTCATGAATCTGTCCGCCTGTGGACTGCGGCTGCTCGCTATCCGGCTGCTCGTGCCTCACTTTGGACTGTACGCATATCTGTGGAGCATGCTTCTCAGCCAGATTCTGCTGACAGCGGCCTACCTGTGGAAACTGTGGAGCCTGCGAGGACGCAGTTCCCACAACTACTAGCGGCTTACGAGGACGCAGCTCCCGCAAGCAGATCTGTATTCAGCGAAATACTAATCATGGGATGCCGCCTGTGATCATGACAGCATCCCATCAGGCTGCTCCGATTGTCCGGACGGTGCCTCGCTGTCTCTTCAGCTTGGGCTCGATGTGTCCTTCGGTTCCCTCGCACACATAGCCTGCAGCTTCCAGTTATGACATGAGGATCGGCATCTAATCGCTCGCACTTCGCCGGACAAAAGTCGCAGCTGATGAGAGCCGTCATAATCGCAGGCTGGCAACCTCTCACTACACATCGACTGCTAAACGCATGCAATGCACAAATTGAGGCATACAGGTGCAAAAGCGTTGCTTATGAAATCCGTTATGGCTACTGGCTTTACGTGGTAGCACAGAATGACAGCAGCGCGAGCAAGTCATTGTCTGATTTTGCTGCCTTTGCACGATGGAGATGAGCCGTGCAATAAAGCAAAAGTCAGACTGCTTGCGGGAGCTGCGTTCTCGTAAGACACGTATACGCAATCGGAGCAACCTGATGAGATGCTACTGTAGTCGCAGGCAGACAGCCTGTAATTACGTTTTGAAAGGAGATCTCTGAAATGAACATTCACTGGAAGAACCTGACGACATCCATCGCGATCCCACTCGCTGTGGGTGGATTGTCTGCCCTGTTGACGCGAAACGGCATCCGCGCATTTGATATGGTCGCACAGCCGGCACTCACGCCGCCTGACCGCGTCTTTCCCATCGTGTGGACGATCCTGTTCATCCTGATGGGCATCGCCTCGTATCTGGTCGTTATGACCGATCCTCAGCCGGCGGCGCTTGCGCTGTACGCTGTGCAGTTAGTATTTAACCTGTTATGGTCTGTATGGTTTTTCAACCTGGGCTGGTACCTGTTTTCGTTTTTCTGGCTGATCCTGCTGTGGTTTCTGATCCTCGCGACCACGCTCTCATTTTACCGGATCAGCAAACCGGCGGGATATCTGATGATCCCCTATCTGGTCTGGGTGACCTTCGCAGGATACTTAAATTTTTCCGTCTACCTGCTAAACCGGGGTGTCTGATGACAGTTCAGACATATTTGCGGATCAGTCTGACCGCAGCATTAATATCGAGCGGTTTAGCCAGATGTGCATTCATCCCCGCCTCTTTGCAACGTCTGATATCATCCGAAAAAGCATTGGCAGTCAGTGCTATGATCGGGATCTTCCGCGCATCCGGGCGCACCATGCTGCGCAGGATCCGCACCGCACTGCATCCGTCGAGCACCGGCATCATCATATCCATGAGAATGATATCATAATAATCCGGCTCACTCACCTCATAGATCTGCAGTGCCTCACGCCCATTTACCGCCACCTCTACCTCGGCGCCCTCATCTCTCAACAGATACTGCGCGATCTCTCGGTTCAGATC
This sequence comes from bacterium, assembly GCA_050872965.1. Lineage (GTDB taxonomy): Bacteria > Bacillota > Clostridia > Lachnospirales > Lachnospiraceae > W0P33-017. The sequence continues at coordinate 29,952 of JBNMHW010000007.1, forward strand.
ATTATCTTCTACAAGCAGGATGCGCACGCCATGCAGATCACTTTTTTCCTCTGTCTGTGACTGTTCCTGCGATTGTTCTTCCACATCACGCCGGAACGGAAGAGTCACGACAAATGTACTGCCTTCATTTACACGGCTGTGCACCTCGATCGCTCCGCCCATTTTATCTACGATCCGCTTGACGATCGCCATGCCGAGTCCGGTTCCACTCGTCTGCTCCTCCCCGGTACTCTTTTCTCTCGCAAACGGCTCAAAAATATGCTGTACGAACTCCTCACTCATGCCGATCCCGGTATCCGATATCGTAAAACGGTATACAATATTCTGCTCATCAGCCGAAATCTCCTCCATACCGGCAGTGATCGTTCCACCCACATGATTATACTTTATGGCATTTGAGATCAGATTTGTCAGGATCTGACGCACATGTAACGGACTGCCGATCACACGTGGATGACTCAGCGGCTTTTGCTTATCCGTCACACCACGAATAGATTTTTCCGCAAGCTGGCTCTCCATGATCTCATACGTCTGGTGCAGCAGCTCATTCATGTCAAACGGCTCCTCTGCCAGATCCAGTCTGCCACTCTCCATCTTGCTCATATCCAGAACATCATTGAGCAGAGACAACAGATGTGTCGCCGATGCCACCGCCTTTTTGCGGCAATCCTCCACTTTTTTCGGATCATCCGCGCAGCGCCCCGCGATCTCCAGCAGTCCTAAGATTCCATTTAAAGGAGTACGGATATCATGGCTCATACGCGCCAGAAAATCAGTTTTTGCAGCATTGGCGGTCTCTGCCTCTCTGCATGCCTCCCGCAGCTTCTCATTCGTCTCCTCGAGCATCCGGCGGCTGCGCTCCTGCTCCTGTTTCTGTTCCGTGATATCACGACCGAACACAATCGCTATGATATGTCTGTCCTCTTCACGCTCCGACATCAGTATCGTCACGCGCAGATACTGGTCGCGTCTCCTGTCATAATATTCCAGTTCACAGTTGCGCGCACCGCTCTCATATGCCTGCTTCACCGTGTGCGCTGACAACAGTCCATCCACCGTCTCATCGGTTCCGGCAGCCTGAAATCCTTCCCATATCTCACGCAGCGTCTCATTGACCGGGATCGGATAGCTGCAGCCACGTACAACATCCGCAGCTTTTGTCTCATCCTTGAGATATCCGCTCAATACAAGATCTGCACTCAGATCGATCGTAAACGCGTACTCGCAGTCACTTAGCAGTGCTTCCCGATACTGGCTACGCTCCAGGCGGTACATCTGATTGACCTTCTCATGCTGATCGATATCCAGCAGCAAAAAACCGACTAACGGGCTTCCATCCTCACCCATCATCCGTCTTCCGCTGTCCATGACCCATTTCGGGCTGCCGTCCTTGCAGATCACACGATACTTGACCGAATAAGTGTCCCTATCTGTAAGCTGGCTATGATATTTTTCCAGAAACATCTCCCGGTCTGCCGGCCAGATATTGTTCCATCCGCTGTTCCCATTCGCTGCGAGAAATTCTTCTACCGTATCAAAACCCTGGACATGCGCAGCAGCAGGTGACACGTAGGTGAATGGGAATTCCTCCGTTTCCCTACAGATCATATAACCGCCGCGGATACCGCTCATCACCGTTTCCAACTGCACCTGTATCTGTTCGTTGTCTTTTTGCAGCTGCTTATTCTCCTTGAACAGCTGCTCATGCACCGGATCCTGACTGTCACTGACAGCACCGCTATCCATATCTGGCTGTGCCAATTCCTGTCCCAGAAACAGCACATGCGTCAGATGTCCATCAGATTCGTCATAAGTAGCCGGCAGATAAGCAGCCCGCACCCATTTTCCCTTATAATTCAGATAATCTTCATAGATCCACAGTTTCCCCCTCAGGCGTTCCGCTACCGTGGATATCTTTGTGAAACGTCTCATTTTCGCCTGATACGTCTCATCTACAATATGTGTCAGAAACCACTCTCGTTCATCCTCATGATGCCCACTTTCATCCACACGGCGCCTGAGCGCACCGTCATCATCCATTCTCTGATACCGCATCGTATCCAGATCGATCACGTAGCAGAACAGATACATCTGTGACAGCGTATCGATCATCCGGTATTCCTCTGTAGATATCGTTTTTTTATCCATACTCATATGTGTACCCTCTTCTCTGCTATGCATCTGCATCAATCATCTGTCAGCCTTCCGTCCCTGCTGATTCTACAATCTTATCCTCCGGAAGATAGTTCCGGATCACCCGATACAGATCCTGTGTCTGTATCGGCTTGGATATATATGCATCCATGCCGCTCGCGAGCAACCGCTCCCGGACTCCGGCAACCGCATCCGCGGTGAGCGCAATGATCGTCACATCCCGGTTTATGGTTCCTTCCATGCTACGGATCTCGCGGGTCGCCTCCTCACCATTCATAACCGGCATATGACTATCCATAAATATCAGATCATACGCGGTATTCGCTGCTTTATAGACTGCCTCTCTGCCATTTTCCGCCTCATCAATGACTGCACCGAGCGGATCGAGCATCGCCTTTACGACTTCCCGGTTGATCTCATTGTCATCTGCCAGCAGGATCCGCACACCGATCGTCCGAAACAACCGGTAGCCGCGTTCCTCTGCCACTGCAGTTCTCTTTTTCTCAGCTTCCGGCAGCTCCACGATCTTCTGCGGCACGGTAAAATAAAACCTGCTGCCCTTCCCGTATTCACTGTCTACGCCTACGGTTCCGCCCATCTGATCCGCAAAATATTTGCTGATCGCCAGACCGATCCCGCTGCCCTCCTTGCCCCGGTTTTGGGTTGTATTGAATTGTGTATACATTTGGAACAGATTGCCAAGGTCTTCCTCACGAATGCCCTGTCCGGTATCCTCCACTTCATATTTCAGAAGCGCCATTCCATCTGCCTTCCGCTCACAGCGGATCGTAATATCAATACGTCCCTGATCCGTGTACTTGATCGCATTCGACGCAAAGTTGAGCATGACCTGCTTGATCCGGATCACATCGCCCTTCAGTACAGCCGGCATATCCTCCTGTATATGAAAATGAATCGGCACTTTTTTATCAATATTTCTCGCATTGATGATCGCTACCGCATCTTCCGCGAGCGACTGCGTGGTGTATACGTCCTCGATGATAGTCATTTTACCCGCTTCGATCTTGGAAAAATCCAGAATATCATTGACGATCTCGAGCAGTCCGGTCGATGCCGATTTGATGATCGTGATACACTTACGCAGATCATCATTCATATCGTTTCTGAGCGCCACATCGGACATTCCGATGATCGCATTCATCGGTGTGCGGATCTCATGGGACATGCTGGAGAGAAATTCGCTCTTCATGCGGTTTTCCTCCTCCGCACTGTAGCGCTCCTCCATCATCAGTTTGGCTCTCTTCACCACAGCATACAACACGGGGCAGATCACCAGATACTCGATCGTAAATCCGAGCATGTATGCAAAGTACATCTGCATCCGCGGTCTCCCCTGATACACGACCTCAAATTTGCCCGCCGAATTGATATACACGGACACTGCCATGACCAGATAGGAAAATACGCTCGCTCTGGCGACCAACTGCGGCTCAAAATACAGACAGCTAAAGACAGGGACGAGTGCATAACTGATATAGATACCGATATGATTACTCGTTCCGAGCCCTCCGATAAAGATCCCCAGTACGAACAGCATATAATACTTCATCGCATGATCCGACAAATAGCGGATCAGAATACTTGGGCTGATCGTGATGAGCAATCCGGCGATCAGCAGTCCTAACGTATAATCCTTTCCGAATTCAAAAATACCCAGACTGGAACAGATCACCATAAAAAGGATCGCTGCCGAACCGACCAAAAAGATGTTGGCTATGATACGATTGACCTGTTTTGTATTCTTCTCAAACATAATGCCTCCGATCAGATGCTGTCTAAGAGTCCCCTGATGCCATCACGTTCATAGATTTCCTTATAATAGGCGACCTCTTCTCCGATGACCTGATCGATCACACGCATACCGAGCAGTTCCACCGGAGCCTGATCGTCTGTCATGATATAGTCGCCCGCAGCATACAGTTCACATCCATCCGCGACCGTCGTCAGCAGACTTTTTAACTCATCATTATCGAGTCCAGCCGTCTGCGCCGTCAGCGTATCGAGCATCTGCGGATCATTCGATGCGAACAGTTCCCGGTTCGTAGAACCCTTGACGTCCACGGTGTAGACCGTATCGAATACGGATGCGATCGTATCAGACAGATATTCGTTGATATTGCCCTCTCCGCTGCCCCTCATATTCATGTTCACGACCATCACACCATTCTCGTTCAGATGATCCCACACCAATGTAAAAAATTCCGTCGATGACATCTGAAACGGAATCGTAATATCCTGATAAGCATCGACCATGATCACATCATACGTCTCATCCGATGCGTTTAAAAATGCCCTGCCGTCATAAGTCGTGACCTGCACATCATCGGGCAGTGAAAAATATTCTCTTGAAAGATCCGTGATCTTCTCATCGATCTCCACGCCCTCCACATGCATATCTCCCAGATATCTGCGGCACTGCGTCGCATAGGTTCCCGTGCCCATGCCGAGGATCAGCACGTCCAGATCCGACGGCTGTTTGTCCGGCACCATGAGCGGTGCCGCCATCGCATAGTCATAGTACATGCCGGTCAGCGCATCATCCTTCATATACACCGACTGAACACCAAACAACACATTGGTAGAGAGCACCACGCGCTCCTCATTCTGCGATACCTGCAGATAATTATAGATTGACTCCCCCTCATAGGTGAGATCCTTCTGCCAGAATGCAAACGAATCCGAATAGCCCAGTCCGCAGCACAGCACAAAGACCAGTACCGCTGCGATCAGCTTCTTTTTTCCGGTCTTTTTACTGATAAAATAGATCGCTGCGAGTACGATCAGTATCCCCGCAAAGATCAGAAATGTGATCGATGTTCCGACTGCCGGTATCGTCACAAAGGTCGGCACAAATGTTCCGATGATACTGCCGATCGTATTGAACGCTCCGAGCGTACCTACCGTCCTTCCGCTGTCATCGAGGCTGTCTACCGAATACTTTGCCAGCGACGGAGTCACCGTCCCGAGCAGGAACAGCGGAAATACAAAGATCACCATACATGCGCAGAATGCCGCAATGATCAGAAAATTGTTGCTCACGGTAAAGATCAGCAGTGCGGAGATACCCAACACGATATATTTTCCGACAACCGGAATGAGTGCGATCCAGATCGCCGCGATCAGGATCCTGCCATAGAGCCTGTCCGGATCCGGTGACTTGTCAGCGCTCTTGCCGCCGTAGATATTTCCGAGCGCCATCGCGATCATGATCGTTCCGATGATGATCGTCCACACGATCTGTGAGGAACTAAAATAAGGCGCCAGCAACCTGCTCGCGCCCAATTCTACTGCCATCACTGACATTCCCGCAAAAAATTCCGTCAGATATAAAAACAATTTGTGATTGATCATTCCTGCTGTCTGCTTACGATTCGTATCTGTACTCACTGATTATCGTCTCCTAACTGATAGCTGTCTGTAAAGTGTCATTTTTTTCATCATAACATCTTAGAGACGGCAAGTCAATTCACGATAACAGTACGCCAAACACACCGAAACTCGCAACCATCATGATCACTCCTGCCAACAGTACGCCGCACATCACAGCCAGTACACTGGACTTGAAATCCATGTCCAGAATACTTGCAGCCAGTGTGCCCGTCCACGCTCCCGTCCCCGGCAGCGGGATACCGACAAACAGCATCAATGCGATAAACAGCCCTTTTCCGGCTGTCGCCTGCAGCTTCCTACCGCCGGACTCTCCCTTGGCGAGACACCAGCTAAACCATCTGCCGATCAGGGGCTTATCCGCTCCCCATTCCAGCACTTTACGCGCAAACAGATAGATGAACGGCACCGGCAGCATATTTCCGAGAATGCAGACCACATAGCTCGGACCGATCGGCAGTCCCAGTCCCTGTGAGATCGGGATCGCGCCTCGCAGCTCAATGATCGGTACCATTGACACGAAAAAAATCCATAAATACTTTCTCAGCATAGATACTCCTTCAGGCATGTGATCAGACGATCCATCTCTTCGTCTGTTCCGATCGTCACGCGCAGCATATTATCAATGCGCGGCTTATCAAAATAGCGTACATAGATATTTTTCTCCCGCAGCATGCCAAACAATTCCTTCGCAGCCACCTTCGGATGGCTGATGAACAGGAAATTGCTCTTTGAATCCGGCATTGTAAAGCCAAGTGCACGCAGTTCGCCCTTCACGCGTTCACGTGTCGCGATAATCTTTGCCAACGTCTCCTGAAAATATGCTTCATCCGACAGCGCGGCGGCTCCGGTCACGAGCGTGAGCTGATCCATCGTATAGGAATTGAACGAATATTTCACATCGTTCAAATATTTGATCAGCTTCTCTGAACCGAATACATAGCCGATACGCGCTCCCGCCATCGAACGGGACTTCGAAAACGTCTGGACAACGAGCAGATTGTCGTATTTTTCGATCAGAGGCAGTGCACTCACTCCGCCAAAATCAATATATGCTTCATCCACGATACATATGACATCCGGATTGTGCGACACGATATCCTCGATCTGTGACAGTTCCATCAGTACACCGGTCGGAGCATTCGGATTGGGGAAGATCACGCCTCCGTTTTCCTTATAATAATCCGTCGGACGGATACACAGATGCTCATCTAACGGCTGTACCACATAGGGGATACGGAATACATCCGCCCATACATCATAGAAGGAATACGTGATGTCCGGAAAGAGCACCGGCTTTTTTGAATTAAAAAATGTCAGAAAACACATTGCCAGCACATCATCGCTACCCACACCGACAAATACCTGTGAGGGCTTTACCTGATAGCGCGCAGCAAGCGCCTGAACGAGCGCTCCCGCGGTCGGATCCGGATACAGGCGCAGGCGGTCCTCATCAAAATCACGGATCGCCTCTGCCACCTTCGGTGACGGCGGGTATGGGTTCTCATTTGTATTTAACTTGATCATGCCCGGCTGATTGGGCTGCTCGCCCGGTGTGTAAGGCACGACACGTCGCACATTTGCTTCCCAGTTTCCCATGTTTTTCTCCTAACGCAGTCCCATATCGGCTGCCAGCTGCTCAAATGCAGGCATTGAACGACAGATCTTCTCGTAAGAGGTACAGTATGCGATACGCACATATCCGGGACATGCAAATGCAGAGCCCTTGACAAATAAAATATGGTGCTTCTTTGCTGCCTGTACGAATTCCTCCTCGTCAGCTACCGGTGATTTTACCCACAGATAAAAGGCTCCCTGCGGCTTGATGCAGGTAAATCCAAGCTTCGTCAGCTCGCTATAGAGATACTCGCGGTTCTTATCATAATATGCCACATCCGTCTTGGCATCGAGACACTTTGCGACTGCCTTCTGGATCAGTGACGGTGCATTGACAAATCCGAGCTGTCTGTTCGAGATCTCGATACCTGTCTGCATGTCGGCTGCGTCTGTCACCTCATTGGGAACAACGACATATCCGATACGCTCTCCGGGCAGTGACAGTGACTTACTGAAGGAATATCCTACGATCGTATTGTGATAGAATCCGGTCAGGAAACGCACGGGTGCTCCATCATATACGAGCTCACGATACGGCTCATCGGAGATCAGGTAGATCTCATGACCGTACTCCTTTTCCTTTTTAGAGAGGATCTCTCCGAGCTGTGTCATCGTCTCATCGCTGTAGATGACTCCGGTCGGGTTGTTCGGTGTATTGATAATAACTGCCTTGGTCTTGTCTGTGATCTTGCTCTCGAAATCTATAAGATCCGGCTGGAAGTTGTCCAGATTCGGAGCAACCTCTACGATCACGCCGCCAAAGTTGCCCGCATAGGCGCGATACTCACCAAAATACGGTGCAAAGACGATCACCTCATCGCCCGGATCGAGGATCGTCTTTAAGATAATGTTCAGTCCACCGGCTGCACCGACGGTCATAATGATATTTTTAAAAGTAAAATCTGTGCCGAAACGCTCATTTAAATTATCTGCAACCGCCTGCCGCACATCCGGATAACCGGCATTTGCCATATAGCCGTGCAGTTCCATCGAATCGAGCTCATCCACAGCATCCTTGATCGCCTGATTCACACTCGCCGGAGCCGGTGTCGCCGGATTGCCGAGAGAAAAATCATATACATTCTCTGCGCCGATCTTGGCAGCCATCTCCTTGCCTTCGTTGAACATCGCCCGGATCACGGAATTACCCTTCAGGGCTGTCTGAATATTTTTTGATAACATCTTTCATCCTCCTGTATCATCTCATCATATATTTTACCAATCATTCAAAAAAGCAGACCCACTCACGTGAATCTGCCTTTTAGTTTACTCTATTAACGTGCAAATGTAAAGATGGTTCGTTTTTCATCTCTCTTCTATCACACACAAATCCCATGCCTTCAACCGGCACTCCTGTCCGGATATGAGCGTTTTTCCGCTGAATAATTCCGTACCTTCGGCTCCGTGATAAACAAATGCCCGCGCCTCTCCCGAATAATTCATATAATAGGTCACACGCTTTCCCTCGTCATTGGTACCGGTTCTGCGAATGAGCGGATAGCGTTCCTGTGGGATCCCGATCCCGGCATCGCGCAAAGCTGCCTGCAATACCAGCCATCTCGTATCCGCATCGCAGCCGCAGCCGATATAGTACCCCACACCTGTTCCATACGGATTGCGTGTAACTGCTGCATAGCCGCCCCAATACTTATGCTCGTAGTTCAGGAGCACGTCTGCTGTGTCAGGTTCTAACAGCTCCATAAAAAGCTCCGCTTTCGCAGTCTCGTGTCTTGTCCCGGCATCTGTAAACAGCTTTCCGTCAAGCCCTGCCTGCTTTGGAAACGTAAACTCATGATAATGCGCACCGAACACATCTGTCAGCGCATGCGGCTGTACATCTGCATAGACTTTAACATATTCGTCAGAAAAAGCGCTCTTGTAAGTGGATACGAGTACGCCGCCCTCCCTGACATATTCTTTCAAAAGCGCCAGAAGTCCCTCCGATACCGCATAAAGTGCCGGAGTAACGACCATACGGTATGCGGACAATTCCTCCGCAGTCACATCCGGAAATACAAAATCGACTTCTATATTATGGTCATAGAGCACATCATAGATCCGCCGTACCACATCATTATAGGCAGTCTCTCCCTGATTGGCGGCAGTTGCCGTGATTCCAAACCAGTTCAATGCACTGAGCGCTTCGTTGCTCACGAGTATCGCTGCCTGATTGCATTTTTTCAGGTTGACCAGCTTTGAACTGAGACGTTCAAATTCATGCCCCGTCACACAGGCCTCACGGTACGCCGCATTTTCGGCAAAATCATGGCTCAGTACACCCTTCCAATAAGTCTCGAAGGAATTGTGTATCGAATGCCAATGCCAGTATTCCACGCCGTTGGCTCCGGATGCCAGATGTGAGAATGCCTGCAGCCGGAGCTGTCCCGGATACGGTGTCCAGTCCGGGTAGCCCTGTGCCTGCGTCTCCAGAACGAGATAATTATCCTTTTTCAGACTGCGGATCAGATCCCCGCCAAAAGCGATCTCTCTTCCGGTCAATTCGTCCTGCGTTTTGTGATAGATGTCACACCCTGCGACCGTAAGCAGCTTCGCGATTTTCTTATGATCCGCCTGTGGCTGGATACCATACGAATAACCGCGCCACTCAAAATCCAGATTATGCGTGATAAACTGATCCTCCCGCTGATACTCCGCTACGATTCCTGCCTGCCATGACAAAAAATCCGTCACCAGACTTCTTTGGAATTTTTCGAATTCTGCACCCAGACTTCCGTTGATCGTTCCGCGCACATCCGGAAAATCTTCCCATGCATTGATCCGGTTGCTCCAGTAATCCAGTCCAAACCATGCATTCATCGCATCGATATCATCGTGAAACTGCTGCCTTAAATACCGGACAAACGCCTCCTGTACGCGCGTTCCCGCTGTCCCATAATATTTTGTCTCATTATCCAGTTGAAATCCGATCACACAGCTTCTGTGCGCAGTCACCTCCATGAGCTTTCGAATGATCCGCTCACTGTATCTGAGATAATCCGGATTGGTAATATCCATGTTCTGGCGATGCCCGTACAATGCCCGTCCCTCTTTTGTCACTGCCAGTACATCCGGGTATTTTTTCACCAGCCATGTCGGAACCGCATAGGTGGGTGTGCCGATGATCACAGAAATATGAGCCTTTTCACATGCATCCAGTACACGTATGACATGCGAAAAATCAAATACGCCCTCCTGCGGCTCATAGGTACTCCAGGTCGACTCTGCAATACGCACAACATTCATACCTGCTTTCTTCCACAAATCCACATCCTGCTGCAGGCGGTCATAGGGCATGTATTCATCATAATATGCCGCTCCGTACAATAAATGCTGCATGCTCACTCCTCCCCGATCCTCCGGTGACTGTCATCCTCCGTATAATCCCTGATGACTGCTAACGTCGGCAGGACATTTCCGTCATAGTCAAACAGTGCCTGGTTCGCCCACTCGTTTCCACACGGTCCCGGATCATGCATATACGCTAACGATTCCGGTGTTGCCCAGCCGCTGCCGGGCACAGGAATCCACGCAGGCTCCCACCAGAAAAATCCTCTGGCTCTGTTCTCTGCGACCTGCTCCATGCGCGACAGCAGCGTTTTCATAAAATCTGCCTGTCCTTCCTTCGTCATCGGAAATTCAATTTTTTCTACAAGAGACGGCTTTGTCGCGTAGCCTTTCCGCTCACTGTCTGACAGTTTCTCATAAGCTTTATAATCTTCCATCGTATATCCCATGGATACTTCCGCGATGATCAGATCCTTGTGATAACGCTGCGCGAGATCATTCATGTTATCGATCAACTGATCCATCGTGCCATGCCAGAACGGATAATACGACAACCCGATCAGGTCAAAATCCTCGCCCCGTTTCATATAATTGTCAAACCATCTGCGATAAAGTGCGTGATTTCCGCCGTTATCGAGATGGATCATGACAGGAACACCCGGCACACTTTTTCTGACTGCCCGGATGCCTGCACTGACAAATGCCGCCACATTGTCATACGCATCGCTTCCGGCATCGACATCGATTCTCCCCTCCGGCCAGAGCAGACCGTTGGACAATTCATTGCCGATTTGAACCATGCTCACATTGATACCTTCCCTGCGAAAACGCTCCAGCGTCTCATAGGTAAAATCGTAGACTGCCTGTGTGAGTTCCTCTACACTCAGATCCTTCCACGCTTTCGGCTTGATCTGTTTCCCAGGGTCTGCCCAGAAATCGCTGTAGTGGAAATTCACGAGCACGCCCATACCTTTTTCCGTGACACGTTTTGCGATCGCAAGCGTGGTCTCCACATCATTTTCTCCCGCTCCGTAGGATGTGTGATCTGCTCCCCACGGATCGTTCCAGATGCGCAGGCGGATCGTGTCCACATCATAATCCTTCATGATATCCAATACGTTACGTTCCATCCCACGATCATAATATCTGGCTCCCAGACGCTCCAATTCCAGCAATGTGGACAGATCCATCCCTTTTATAAATTTCATGCCTGTTCTCCTTATACATATGCCTGTCATTTTTGTGTTGGCCCTGATATGACTATTCACACGGACGCAGGGTCTGCTGTGACCACAGCCAAACAGCCCCTGCAATATACTGGTTTTGCAACGAAAGCAAAACAAACTGCTTGCAGGAGCTGCCTTGTTATACACATCTAATCGAAATCAAACTTCGTGATCCGCTCATGCATTGCTTTGTAGCGAACACGAACCATTTCATTCATTTTTAATACGTCCGCTTCATCCCCACGATACTGGCAGCGGATACAACTGTAGATTCCCGTATCCTTATTATAGAACATATCAATATCCAGATCTCTCATAAAACAGGAAGGGCATCTGTAATTTAATTTGCCTTTTCTAAGTTGAGCCATGTCGCAAATACCTCCTTGTCTGAGATTCTCTTCTTATATCCGAGCTTGAACATCGGTGAGAACGCATATCCCTCCTGAATATATCCTTCCGCACCACCGGTCTGCGTCAATGACACCTTCGTCTCGATCGCAGGGATCACAGCGCTGACTGCCTGCGCATCAGACAGTTTCTCCTCACGGCACTTGTATTCGTAGGAGATCGTCTTTTCCTCGGTGCCTTCACACTTTAATGTGATACCCGTCATATCCTCCGGATACTCGGTCGTACCGTAGCAGGCTACCATATACTCATCCAGATAAAGCTCTGCATCCGGGTCACTCATCTCAAGAATCGTTCGCTCGATCTTGATATTGGAGGATCCCTCTTCAAAATACTCTTTGGTCTGAAGCTTCACATTCAGACCGTTGAACTCGATATCCACAGGATCCAGCGTCAGGATACGCGTTGTTCCCTCCTGTGAAAAATGCGCGTGTGTCGGACACAGGCACAGATCCACCTCTTCACCGTGATAACACAGCTTGGCACTGCGTACCGTACCTTCTCCCGCATAATGGGTGAAATAACCGGCGCGGTATTTTTCCTGGATCAAAAACGGATAAGATGCATCCTGTACATGCTTGGTTCCGATGCCGACCGGCCACTCTAATTTTGCTGCATAAGGGCGCAGGTCAACGATCGCACCGCCCTGATCCATATTCACACATGCTCTCATGAAAGGATCACAGTACCAGAACAACTGCTTGTCTGAGCCATACAGGATGTCACGCCACAGCGCGCACTCCGGCTCAGTATAGCGATGCTCAGTTGAAACGCCTTTCTTTTCGCGATAGAAATCCGCAAACTCCGACATTGTCATGTCAATGAGTTTTCCTTCTTTTTTCAGTTTTCCGTAATAGGCACATCCGTCTGTGTAAGACTTCAGCAGCAGCTCATACGGCTGTTCCCAGCGTCCCATCTTGTTCATCCAGCCGGGTCCTACAAACATCATATTATAGGCATATCCGTTGTTGTATTTTTCCAGATCACGATACTGGTCGATCAGATTATATAAATACGGATACTCCCATGTCTTTGTATCATAGATCATGCCGCGGAGTACATTCTGCGGATGTGTTCCAAAGTTCGATCCGTTTCCGTCATAGCATGCGATCAGATCACGCGATAAATGAGGGATCGCTACGATGCCGGAATCCTCAGCCTCGTTTGCCGCCGGTGCATGTGTATTCTGCTTTGAAGGGATCCACGGTGCCCAGGGGCCGCCATCGAATAAGGTATACCAGGAATTATTACAGGTATGGTATGCCTTCGGACCCTCCTCCCAACAGGTAGCCACTGCACATTTCACGCTGGGATAGGTCGCCTTGATATAATTTGTCAGGTCTGCATCCATGTAATAGGAACCGGTTGATTCCGGATAAAACCCGAAACATTCATGGAACTTTCCGAATACATCGTCAACGATCGCCTTCTTGTCCTCCATCGAGAACATCCAGATACAGAAATCCTTGGTCTTATACTTCTCGCGGAACTGCTCACACGGAAGTCCAAGCAGTGACAGCGCGATCTCATCACCAAATGCCTCATGATCGTGCTTGGCGATCTCTACCGCTTCTTCATTAAACAGTGCAGCATACGTCATCTGGATCGTTACCTTCAGTCCATTCTCATGGGCTAATCTCTGCTGCGTCTTAAATATATCCAGCGACTCGGTGATCAGTGCCTGATCACCGATATCCTCTTCTTTTCCCTGTCCTGTCACGGTCGCAGAGTATTCCGGAACCATCTCCGGTCTGTGGATGACATTCAATATTAATGGATTCATGATTTATATTCCTTTCATTTCAAAACTAAATTCCAGCTTTTCGCTCACATCGATCAGATACTCCGGATGCGTCATCGAACCCCAGCTATCGTCTCCGCCGACACCCATCTGTGCGGCAGATACACGGAGCACGGTATAGTGTACCGGAGGCAGCTCGTAAGGATGCGCCGCATTCTCGATCTCATGCGGGGTATACGGCAAAGCGGAGAAATTCATGCCGTCACCACGTAGCAACAGGCCTCTGCCCCGTTCGTCCGTAACCTTCGCCCAGCGCACCTGTGTCTTATTTCCGCATTCCTGCGGGATCAGATAGGCTGCCATATTATCAGCGACTTTATTTTTATAGATACCGAGCTTTGCGCCATGCAGACGATCCGCATAGGTCTCCGCCGGTCCGTTTCCATACCACTCTACATTGTCATAATCCGCATCGATCTTGAACATCACGCCAAACTCCGGCATATCACCAAGACCTTCCACAGGATCATAGGTGAGCGTCGTGCGCACGGTTCCATCCGGATAGACTGTATGAGACAGATCACAGCCGGCAGCCGGTGCCGTCGGCAGATCATAGTGGAACCGAAGCGTCACAAACCCTTCGCCCTCCTCGATGTCAAAGCCGCTGTCACCACGGATATCCCTGCCCTTGTGCGTCAGATACCTGCTCGCGATCTTCCACTGCGCATAACGGTACGGCATGAGATTACCCATATCATTATCCGTCGGTGCCCGCCAGAAATTCGGTCTGGGAACTGTCCTGATATATTCTTTTCCACCGTACTGATAAGATACCAGTCCGCCCTCCTGTCTGGAGAACAGCACGCGGAAATCATCCCCGATCACACCGATATCATAGTTGCTGTGGGTCACACGCATCGTACCCTCATGTGTCTCCTTCGCACCATCGACCCAGAAAATACCCTGACCGAATGCGACCTCATGACCCTTCTTCGCCCAACAGGTATCCTCTTTCAGTAAAAATGATACCGTGAGCACATATTCACCCGGATCTGTTCCAAGCTCCGTCGGCAGTTCAAAGCTGCTCTCGCTAAGCGGTGCCACCGCACACTGCATCGTTTTTTCACAGACAAAATATCCGTCACGCTCTAACCGGACGACGCAGTCAAATGCATCCGTGTTTACAAACAGGTTTTTATTCTTTACGGTCATCTTTCCGGGCTTCACATCCACGGAGATATTCTGATAGTTGAATTTGACCTCCTGCATCTTCGGCGACGGCGAGCGGTCACCTCCGTATGCGATGCCGTTTCCACTGAAATTATAATCCGAAGGCCGGTCATCAAAATCTCCGCCGTATGCCTGAAATGTCCTGCCGTATCGATCCTTTTTCGCGATCGTCTGATCGATATAGTCCCAGATAAATCCACCCTGATACAACGGCTCCCTGTCGCTCAGCTCCGTATATTTGTGCATGGCTCCGCACGAATTGCCCATCGCATGCGTATATTCACAGAGCATAAACGGCTTGCTGCGATCCTTCTCTAAAAACTTCTCAATATTCTCTACGCTCGTGTACATCTGGGATTCCATATCACTCGTCGCATTGTAACGGCGATCTCCCATAATGCCCTCATAATGCACCAGTCTGGTCGGGTCAAGCCGACGGAATTCTTCTGACATATGCCAGATCACACTGCCTCCGTAGGACTCATTTCCACAGGACCAGATCAGTACTGCCGGATGATTCTTGTTCCGCTCATAATTGGCATGTACCCGGTCAAGTAAGAGCGGCTCCCACTCACCGCGGTCTCCGGGCAATGCCTCTGAGACCGGTTTCTTGCCACGGACGATCTCATCCCAGGTGCCGTGTGACTCCATATTCGTCTCCGCAACCATATACAGACCATACCGGTCGCACAGCTCATAGAGTGCGGCTCCGTCGGGATAGTGGCAGGTACGGACCGCATTGATGTTATGCTGTTTCATCGTCGTCACATCCACGCGCGCTTCCTCATACCCGATCGCACGCCCCTTTGTGCTCGAAAACTCATGGCGGTTCACACCTTTAAATACGATCCGTTTTCCATTGATGCACATCAGATGGTCAATCATCTCAAAACGTCGGAATCCGACATCCTGACGGATCACTTCTGTGACCGCTCCGTTTTCATCAGCTACTGTAAGCGTCAATGTATACAGATTCGGAGTCTCCGCGCTCCACAGCTCTACCTTCTGCTCCGGAAATGCCAGTTCTGCCGCATCCGACAATCCGACCTGCTGCTCCAGTTCCAGTCCAAAGCCTTCGAGTCTGGCACGAACCGTGCCTGTTCCCTCTCCTTTGATGCCTACACGGAGCGTACCCTTCGTATAGCTGTCATCGACGGCTGCATCCACCTTGAAATCGCGGATATTTGCCTTTGGCATCAGGTACAGATACACATCACGGTAGATACCGGAAAACCGGAAAAAGTCCTGATCCTCACACCAGCTTCCCGAACACCATTTGTACACCTGTACGGCCAGCTTGTTTTCACCATCTGTCAGATACGGTGTCAGATCAAACTCCGACGGATCAAAGCTGTCCTCCGCATATCCGACATAACTGCCGTTTAACCAGAGTGCAAATGCACTCTCCACTCCCTGAAAGGAAATGCATACACGCTGTCCCATCCAGTCCTTGGGCAGCCTGAAATATTTCACATAGCTTGCAACCGGATTAAAATCCTCCGGCAGCTCACCGGGCTTTAATTCCTGCCAGCCTTCCCACGGATACTGGATATTCACATACTGCGGCGTATCATAGCCTTCCATCTGTATATGTGCGGGCACCCGGATCTCAGACCAGTTATGGCAGTTAAATTCCTTTTTTTCAAAATCAGGAATTACCGCTGCAGGGTTTATGGCATAAGCAAACTTCCAGATCCCGTTCAAGGACATGCGAAGCGAACTCTCCTTTTTGTCTGCTTCTGCCTGTGTGGCATATGCCACAAAGTCTGCATGGTGCGCCAGACGATTCTGCTCGTAGATTGTGGGATTCTTTAGAATATTCATATCTAATGTCATCATAGTTCATGTCTCCTAATTTACATGTTACCGGATCACGCGCTGATTATTTGACCGCACCCGTGATACCTTCTGCGAAGCTCTTCTGCAGACAGAAGAAGATGATAACAGTCGGCAGTGTACAGAATAATACTGCCAGCATCAGCATACCGTAATCTGTTACATATCCTGCTGTCAGATTGGATACCAGCATCGGCATCGTCTGCGCTTCCTTGGAATTCATGATTACCTTCGGCCACAGATAGTTGTTCCATGCATTCATGAATGTGATCGTCATCGCTGCTGCATAGGTAGATCTCATCGTAGGAATGAACATCCGGATAAAGATCTGGAATTCTCCGAGTCCGTCCATGCGCGCCGCCTCGATAATATCATGCGGGAAAGAACGTGCACTCTGTCGAAACAGCATGATCAGAAACGGTGTTGAGATCGACGGCAGTACAAAACCCCGAACCGTATTGAGCAGTCCCAGCTTTGCCATCATTCCGAACAGCGGGATCATCGTAGCCACAAAAGGCACCATCATTGCCAGCAGGATCACACCCATCAACGCATCCTTTGCCTTATCATGATAGATCTCAAATCCATATCCTGCCAGAGAGCATACAACCAGACTGAGCAAAGTAACCATGATGGAATACTTAAAAGAGTTACCCATTGCATGCCATAGATCTGACTGCGAGACCAATGCCTTATAATTCTCGAACAGATAAGTGCCCGGAATCATTTTTCCTCTGATGACATCTATACTCTTATTGGTAGCTGCGATCACCATCCAGATGAGCGGGAATATAGAAAACAGAGAAAATAAAATCAAAAATACATACTGTGCTATTTTTTTCGGTAAACTAATCACGCTTATCACCTACTTTCATCTGAATAAATGCCAGTGTTCCGACTAAGATCAGGATCAACATAGACATCGCACACGAATATCCAAAGTTCGGCACGTATTTAAAGGTCGTGTCATAAATGTAATGTGACATCGTAATGGATGTATTGGCAGGGCCTCCGTTGGTCAGGTTCACGGACTCATCGAACAACTGCAGTGTTCCGTTGGTAGACATGATCGCTGTCAACAGGATCGTAGGCTTTAACAACGGCACAGTAATATGGAAAAATGACTGAAGCGGTGAGGCACCATCGATCTTTGCTGCCTCATAAACAGAATATTCGATATTCTGCAGACCGGAGAGGTAGAATACCATATTGTATCCGGTCCATCTCCAGATCAGCGCCAGGATAATGATTGCACGTGCACTGGTCGTATTTGTCAGAAACGCAAACGGTGCATCCAGAATGCCCAGCTTGATCAAAACGGTATTTACGAATCCATCTGTTGAAAACAAAGAACGAAAGATGATCGCGTAGGATACCAGCGTTGTCGCACACGGCAGGAAGATCGCTGTACGGAAAAATCCCTTGCACCGTAACTGTTTGTTATTGAGCAGGCTCGCTAAGATCAACGCTAAGATCAGCATGATCGGCACCTGGATCAGGAAGTACACAAATGTATTTTTTAAGGACTGCATAAACACGCTGTCCTGGAACATTCGAACATAATTTTTCAAGCCATACCATTCCATATTCGCAAAGGTGGCACCTTTTTGAAACGAATAGATGAAGCATCGAATCATCGGATAAAAACTCATAACCGCTATGAGCAGTGCTGCCGGTGCTAAAAATACCCAGCCTGTGAGATTGTAGCGTTTACTCTGAGAGAGTTTGCGCGCTTTTGCTTTCTCCATTTCCCTTACTCCTTCCTTCTTACCGGTTGTATAAAATCGGGGAACGACAATGCCGTTCCCCGTTTTCATTTTATACCAGTCCTGTGCACTGTAATTACTGCATCTGAGCCTCTACGGCTGCCTGTGCGTTTGCAAGCTCAGAATCCATGTCTGCACCATTCGCAATGTTTGTTAATGCAGTCGTTACCGCATCACGTGCCTCGTAGTAGTATACACCGGTGTTGTTTGCAGGTGTCTTTGTAGCAAAGTCTACGATCTTTGTGAATACAGGTTCTCCTCCGAAGAACTCAGAAGGCTCGCTGTATACATCTGCCTCTGCTGCAGGTGCCCATGTTGCGATCGCACCTGTTTTAGAAAGGATGTCACCATAGAAATCCACGCTGCCGCAGAATGTGCTGTTCAGGAAATCAGTTGCCAGTTCTACATTCTTGCAGTTAGAAGTAACAGCCCATGAAGAACCACCGTTGTTAGAGTAGTTGGTAGCTCCCTCTACATCATCCAGTCTCGGCATATTTGTGATTGCCCACTTACCTGCCTGATCTTCTGCTGCCTGAATAGATCCCATGATCCAGCATCCGTTGATCGCACCTGCTGCGGAGCCTGAGTTGAAGGACTTGATGTACTCATCCCAGTTCTGCTGTGTGACGAGCAATGCGTTGTTCTTTGCAAGGCTGTTGAATGTCTCGATTACTTTCTTTAATGTGTCATTGTCTGAGATATTGACACTGCCGTCATCATTGAATAAGGAAGCTCCTGCTGACTGGAGCATCATCATCAGAAGGTCTGCTTCTCCTGAACGCTCAGATACGAGATAGTAGCCTGTCTTAGCCTGTACATCGGAAGAGATCTCTTCAAAACGTGACCATGTGATATCTGTCAGATCGTCAATCGTGTATCCTGCCTGCTCCAAGATATCGGTACGATAGCATGCGATAACTGCACCGTTATCAAACGGAACACCATAATTTCTGCCGCCTACTGTAGAGTATCCAAGCTTTCCTGCTGCGAACTGGCTGAAGTCGATTCCTGAATCAGTCAGATCAACAAACAGATCCGGATAGCTGATTGCATTCTTCTGGAATGCGTTATCCTGCATCAGAATGATGTCCGGTAACTCACCGGTCTCACCGGTAGATGCTGCATTTGTGATCATCGGCTGTAAGTCATCCCATGCGGTCTCAGTCACCTCAACCTTTACATTCGGATGATCCTTTGCGTAATACTCACCAGCCTTCTCCATCGCGTAAATATTAAATGTCGGATCCCAGCACCATACGGTAATCGTCTCCTCTGCATCTGAAGATGCATCACCTGTTGCTGCGTCATCTGTTGCTGCATCGCTTGCAGAATCATCTGCTGCCGGTGCATCTGCCTTGCTTCCACAGCCTGCCAGCATCGACGCACTCATTGCAACGATCATCAGAGTTGCTAAAAATTTCTTTTTCATTTTGGTTATCCTCCCTAAATACTGTACGGTTTTTGCCGCTTTTTTTGTTGAATTTATTGTAACAAAGCTTTCCAGTCGTGTGTCTTTGATTTCTTTCAAAAAACATGCAAATTCAACCATCTAAAATGTTCGTTTTAGCATTTTTCACAAAAAGAAACACCCATATTTGTACAATATAGATATTTCTTTTTTGTGAATATTATGAACAAACCATGAACATATAGGAGGAATCCGTATCCTTTTTACCAGCCGCGTAATACGGATACATTATAATCGAGGATCTTGCCCTCATAATTTTCGGGATGTTTTTTCCACTGATAAGGTGTGATATTCAGAAATTTTTTGAAGTTGCGCGTAAAAGATGTCGTCGATTCAAAACCGACACTGTCACTGACCTCTCCCATTGACATGTGGCTCTTTCTCATCAGTTCACATGCCTGCTGGATACGCACCAGATTAATATATTCACTCGGTGACACATGCGTCTGCTCCTTGAACACACGCCTGAAATGTGTCTCAGACAATCCGCAGAGCTGTGCCAGCTGTTCGATGCGAAGACCCGGATCCATATAATTTTTGCTGATATAATCCAATGCCTCGCGAAGCAGCGCGAGCGTGCCTTTTGATACTGCCGCTGTCCGCTGTGTGCTCTTCTCACTCGTACACAGCCGGTAGATCTCCATCACCAGCGCTTCCATGAGTCCCTTGGTCACGCGCTTGTAATGCTTCTCCTTGTGATCCATCTCATAGATCAGCAATTCAATCAATTGTGACAGCTGCCTGCAGCCGTCCTGTGTAAATGTCAGATGCGTCTTTTCGAGCTGTGCTAACACCTGCCGGCAGAATACCTCGTCATCCGGATACACCTCACGGACGATCTGTGCCGGGTCGAAAAAGAGATACTCCCAAAAGCTCTTTTTTCCTTCCTCGCTGATCGTTGTGTGCGGTATATTCTTTGGTATGATCGTGAGTGTGCCCGGATGATACGCCTCCCGGCTCTCCTCGTAGACCATCTCACCGTGTCCCTCATGACATACGCCGATCTCTGTCAGATTATGAAAATGAAAACCATCGACATCCCTGCCGTAATCTCTCACCCAGCTCTCACCAAATAAGGCCAGGACGTACTCGTCCTGACCTATTTCGTAATAGCGGTATTCTATCGAATCTTTTTTCTTTTTCGCCATTGTATATTCCCTAATAAAATGTGATGAGATCTTAGACCTCTACGATCCATCCTTCCGGTGCCTCGATGTGACCCATCTGGATACCTGTCAATGTATCATACAGCTTCTTGGTAACAGGTCCCATCTCTTCCATTCCGCTCGGGAAGCAGATCTCCTTGCCATGATCGTTGATCTTGCCAACCGGTGAGATAACTGCCGCGGTTCCGCACAGTCCACACTCTGCAAAGTCAGCAACCTCGTCGAAACGAACCTGACGATGCTCTACGGTCATGCCCAGATACTTCTCTGCTACTACCATCAGTGAACGACGGGTGATAGAAGGCAAGATACTGTCTGACTTGGGTGTTACCAGCTTGCCATCCTTGGTAATGAAGATAAAGTTCGCTCCACCAGTCTCCTCGACATAGGTTCTCGTGCCGGCATCGAGATACATATTCTCGTCAAAGCCCTTCTCATGTGCATCTACGATCGGATACAGACTCATCGCATAGTTCAATCCAGCCTTGATATGTCCGGTTCCGTGCGGTGCCGCACGATCAAAGTCACTGACACGAATTGTGATCGGCTTTGCTCCGCCCTTGAAGTAAGGTCCTACCGGTGTACAGAACATACGGAACTGATACTCCTCTGCAGGCTTTACACCGATGACCGGTGAGCTGCCGAACATGTAGGGACGGATATATAGAGTAGCACCTGATCCGTAAGGCGGAACATATGCCTCATTTGCATGTACAACTGCCTTCACAGCCTCTACGAAACGATCCTCGGGGAATACAGGCATCTCCAGACGCTCGCAGGAATCCTTCATACGGCTTGCGTTCAGATCGGGGCGGAAACATACGGTTCTGCCATCCTCTGTCGTGTATGCCTTCAGACCCTCGAAACAGGTCTGTGCATACTGAAGCACACCGGCACACTCGCTCAGTGTAATTGTCGCTTCATCGGTCAGCACACCGTCATCCCATGCGCCATTTTTATAATTTGAGACATATCGCTTATCAGTCACCTGATAACCGAAGCCTATATTTGACCAGTCAATGTTTTTCTTTTCCATAGCTGATTCCTCTTTTCTATTGTTAATTTTATCTGAAAATAGTTTAGTCCCATATCCGGTAACTGTCAAGCGTCAGAGCGTAAATTCTGATATTTTAAAGTCTTAAAGTGTGGCTATCCACTCCGGTACCGGTAAGCCGAAAGGAGCTCTTTTCAGACCGCATTTCCCGTATACAGCCGGTAATATCTGCCGTGTTCCGCCATGAGCTGGTCGTGATTGCCGCGCTCGATAATCCGTCCCTGCTCGAGTACCATGATACAATCGCTGTTGCGCACCGTTGAGAGCCTGTGTGCGATGACAAATGTCGTCCTGCCCTTCATGAGCCGGTCCATGCCCTCCTGCACAATGCGCTCTGTGCGCGTATCGATCGAGCTGGTTGCCTCATCTAAGATCAGTACCGGTGGATCTGCGACTGCCGCACGCGCGATCGCAAGGAGCTGGCGCTGTCCCTGGCTGAGTGCTGCACCGTCTCCGGTCAGCATCGTGTCGTAGCCGTGCTCAAGATGCCGGATAAATCCATCCGCATTTGCCAGTTTTGCCGCTGCGATGACTTCCTCGTCGGTCGCATCGAGCTTACCGTAACGGATATTTTCCATGACTGTGCCTGTAAACAGATGCGTATCCTGCAATACCATACCGAGCGAATGACGCAGATCTGCCTTTTTGATTTTATTGATGTTGATACCGTCATAGCGGATCTTGCCATCCTGGATATCATAAAAACGGTTGATCAGGTTCGTGATCGTCGTCTTTCCGGCTCCGGTCGATCCGACAAACGCGATCTTCTGTCCCGGTGTCGCATACAGATCGACCGCATGCAGCACAGTCTTTTCCGGTGTATAGCCAAAGTCAACGGAGTCAAAGACCACATCTCCGGTCAGCTCGCGGTACTCCACACTGCCATCTGCCTGATGTACATGCTTCCATGCCCACATACCTGTTTTCTTATCACTCTCTACAATCTGTCCGTCTACCTTTTTGGCATGGACGAGCGTTACATAGCCTTCATCGGTCTCCGGTTCCTCATCCAGCAGCGTAAAAATACGGTCTGCACCCGCCAGTGCCATAACAACGGAATTTAACTGCATACTGATCTGGTTGATCGGCATGTAAAAGCTCTTGTTAAAGGTCAGGAAGCTGGCCAGTCCGCCGAGCGTGAAGCCAAAGGATCCGTTGAGCGCCAGCAGACCACCGATCATCGCACACAACACATAGCTCACATTGCCAAGCTGTGCATTGATCGGGCCGAGTGCATTTGCGAACTGGTTGGCGTTAAATGCACTGTGATACAGGCTGTCGTTGAGTTCGCAGAACTCCTCCATCGCCTGCGGTTCGTGACAGAATACTTTTACTACCTTCTGTCCTTCCATCATTTCCTCGATGTAACCATTGATCTTTCCCAGATCAC
>JBNMHW010000008.1:0-52570 GCA_050872965.1 bacterium
CATAAGTAAACAAGTGTGATAGAGTAATATTGGGCAGCGGGTAAAGCAATCAGAAATAGTGTTGGAGTTGAAAGAGGAGATCATTATGAAATTGGATTATAGACAATACGGACGGAAACTGCTCGCGTTAGCGCTCCCGATTATCATGAACAATATCATAGCGCAGCTTCAGATGATCATCGACAGGATATTCTTAGGACATGCAAATGATCTGTATATGAGTGCGCTGGGAAATGTGTCATCGCCGGTATGGACAACCATGTCGTTTTGTAATTCGCTTGTGATGGGGGCTTCCATATTGATCAGTCAGAGCGTTGGAGCTGAAAAGAGGGAAGATATCGGAGAATATGCCGGAGCTATGATAAAGTATAACAATATCATTCCGGTTCTGCTGTGCTTTTTCTGGATGTTCTTTCCAAAACCTGTTTTTATGATGCTTGGAGTATCAGACAGCGTGATGCCGTTGTGCTTAAGCTATGTAAGATGGTATGCACCGTTATTTTTGCTCACAGGACTTGGTGGATCGCTTGGGGTCATCCTGCAGACATCAAATTATACAAAGCCGTTAGTGGTATACGGATTGGTGCGTTCCGGATTGAATATATTTTTAGACTGGATGCTGATCTTTGGTAAATTTGGAATGCCTGCACTTGGAATTGAAGGTGCGGCGATTGCTACTGTGATCGCAGAATATGTTGGCGCAATATACATATCGGTGATATTTTTTACCAGCAAAAAGTTACCTACAAGACCAAGCTGGACAGAGGTGAAAAACGGACATCTTAGAAGCTATCTGCATTCTGCAAAGCTTGGACTTAATATCGCACTGGAAGATTTTGCATGGAATATCGGAAACCTGATCCTGATCCGTATCTTAAATTCGATCAATGAATATGCTGCGGGTATCTATACGATCGTATTTGGAGTAGAAGTGCTGGCTGTTGTTATCATTGGAGCAATCGGAAGCGGCACCATGACATTGACTTCCGAAGCAACAGGAAGCAGAGATTTCTTGCAGTATCGGGGGATCACGATATGCGCTTACGGGATCTGTGTGATCGTGACGGGTCTGATGATTCTTGGCGCTGTTTTGTTCCCGGAACAGATCCTGTCGCTATTTACGAGTGATCAGGCAGTGATCGCAAGCAGCGGGATATATCTGTTGCTGATCGGTATCAATCTGTTTGCAAAATCCGGAAATATTATTATCGGAAATGCAATCCGGGGAAGTGGTAATACCAGGTGGATGCTGTATACTCAGATTTTTGGAACGATCTGGATCGTGAGTGTAGCATCCGTATTCGTATTTGTCTGCAAGCTGGGAATCCTCGGAGTTTTTCTGGCAGTTATGGTAGATGAAGGCGTCAGGGCACTGATTAATTTATGGAAATACATAAGAATTGTGAAGAAATGGGGAAGTTATGAATCTTACAGAGAGAGTGATAGATGATCCTGAGAAGGAAGGTGTCATACTCGAATATGTGAATTATACGAATGAGTTTGCAAGGATTAAAGAGTATGTGAAAAATATCGGCGAAACGTTTATGGGCTATACGATGCGTAAGGAATGGATGCCGGTCAGCGTTGAAGAGGTTTTATATTTTGAAGCGGTTGATGGCAGGGTATTTGCTTATACTTCAAACGAATTGTATGAAGTCAAAGGCAGACTGTATCAGATCGAAGAGAAGATGACCAGAAAATGTATGCTTCGTGCGTCGAAGACAACGATCGTAAACGCAGATCATATTGTGTCGGTTCGTACTGCATTAAACGGACGCCTGTATGTACGGATGGAAAATGAGGAAGAAATTCTGGTTACTCGCAGATATGCAAAAGAGATATCGGGATATCTTATGGAAGTAAATTAAGGGGGGAAGACAATGAAAGAATTTGATCCGTTACGTGAATTTATTTTTGATTACATAACAGTCGTTGCGGAATGTACGCTTGCGATTGCAGTCATAGGCAGTATTTTTGCGGGAAAAGCGAATATTTCGTTCTGGTATTTTTTCCTGCCGTTTGGATTGGCATTGCTATGTATGCTGCCGTGTATACCGATCTACATCAAAGAAGACATGACGATCAGGCAGGTATTATGGCAGAGGGGCATTGAACTGGTGGTATTGGAATTTGCCATGTGTCTGGCTGCACGGATCATTATCGGTGCGAAGTTTCCGGCGCAGGGGTATTTGGCAATCTTATTTTCAACCGCTTTTTTTGATATTCTCGCATATCTGGTGAAATGGTATCTGGAAAAAGAAGAAGCGGATAAGATCAATCGCAGGATTGCGGAGCACAGGAAGAATCGGGGGTAATGATATGACAGGAAACAGAAAACTATATCTGGACAATATCCGCTGGCGTGTCCTAGGTCATAAATTCGTCAATAGCCGCTAATACCGGTTCTGTCCAGCCGTTATCGCCAAACAGCCATTGTTCATGCTGCATATTAAATTCACGGATATCGGGATGGGCAAAATGCATCTCATAGCGTTTCTTATATTTACGACCCATTTTATTCGCATAGATGAAATGGGTTTGTGTATTTGGTACGTCAATTCCTTCGCCCAGCCGGGTGATGAGATCGGTGTAGTATTCATTCAGCATGGATTCCGGTCGGAAAGAGGAGAAGCATGCCAGAAATTTATCAGCGACCGGTTCACTCATCCGAAAGAAACGGATCATCAGTTTTCGCATTTTGGCCTGTTTTCTGGAATTTTTAACTGCACCGGAGATAAGGAGCGGATACATGATCTTTGTCTGTAATTTAGCGGCAAAAGGGCTGCATTCATCCAGATCAGAACTGCCGAAGATGCCATGATCCATATGAATCTGCTGACGCTTGATCAGCAGTCCGACAAAACTGCCTCCGAGAGAGGAGCCGAGAGCGCCATCGATATGGCCATCGTGATGCTCCAGAATATATTGTTCGATCTTTTTCGTGACAGTGATCATATCGGGAAAGATCGTATCGGTTCCATCGAATCCGTCATAATTGACACAGATCAGATGATATTTGGAAGCCAGTTGCTCCAGCACGGCTCCGAAATTTGTCTGATAGTTGCAGCAGGTACCAGGTAAGAGAAGCAGGGTCTTTCCTTTGTCCAGACCAAATTCTTTATATTCCATCATAGCCTCCTTAAAGCGAGAATTATTTTGCTTTTAATGTATTTAAATGAATCTGATTTGTCAAGGTAAATCACGAATTTAATGGGGCATCTTATTGGGAAAAAATTTCAAAAAACCTCTTGACCGATAGTTACAACCGGGGGATATAATCGGTAGCATCAACCGAAAGTGTCATCAACAGTGATCATTTGCCAATATCAGAAGGGAGGACTAGAACATGCCCAAAAAGATAATGAGTATTCTAATGATAGCTGTGCTATGTTTATCAGTGGTGGCTTGCGGACAGACACAGTCAGAAGCTGAGAATGCGAAAGAAGCGGTTATACAGCCGGAAAATGCACAGGGACTGAGCGGGGATTCACAACAGGATCATGCATCAAACAGTAATATTTTGATCGCTTATTTTACAGTACCCGAAACAGATGGTGTGGATACGGTAGCCGGTGCGAGCCGTGTGGCTACAGCAGATGGGGTGGTAGGCAATACGGAGTTTATCGCAGCGGAGATACAGAAAAATGTAGGTGGAGATTTATTCGCAATAGAAACAACACAGGAATATCCGGGAACACATGATGCGCTGTTAGAGTTCGCCTACAATGAAAAAAGTGAGCAGGCAAGACCTGAACTGTCTACCCATATTGATCATCTGGATGATTATGATTATGTTTTTGTCGGATTCCCGAACTGGAATGCGGATCTGCCCATGCCGCTATATTCATTTTTTGAAGAATATGATTTCTCCGGGAAAACGATCATTCCGTTTGTAACACATGGTGGCAGTGGTTTTTCGCGTACCATACAGACGATTCAGGATCTGGAGCCTGATGCGACGGTAGTAGAAGCAGGATTATTCGTATCCAGAAATAGTGTGCCGGATGCGCAGGCAGAAGTCAGGGCATGGACGGATTCGTTACTTGGTGATTAACTTATCAGAAAGGATTGTGCTCTATGAAGCCAAAAATGATATTAAAAATAGCGGTAGATATTGCCATGACCATAGCGTTATTGCTATTGATGGCATATTCGCTGATCGGTGAGGCTGCACATGAATGGATTGGTGTGGGTATGTTTTGTCTGTTTGTCCTGCATCATGTGTTGAATGGGAAATGGACGAAACATGTCTTAAAAGGACAATACACGGTGATACGTGTCTGGCAGACGGTATTGGTTATGGCGGTTCTGTTATGCATGGTGGGATCAATGGTCAGTGGAATTGCCCTGTCGTATCATGTGTTTCTTTTTCTTCCTTTTCATGGAGAACAGAGCTGGGCGCGAACGCTGCATCTGCTCTGTTCATATTGGGGACTCATTATGATGAGTCTGCATCTCGGATTTCATTGGAGCATGGTGAAAGGAATCGTTGGGAAATATGCGGGAACAGTATCGGTACGGGCTAGATGGCTGCTCCGGATCGTAGCGATCGTGATCGCTGCATATGGGGGTATTGCGTTTATACACAGAGAGATCGGTAGCTATCTGTTTCTGAAGAATGTATTTGTGTTCTTTGATTTTGAGGAACCGATCTTGTTCTTCTTTATAGATTACATAGCAATTATGGGGTTGTTTGTATTTATCGGACATTATGTTACAGAGTTTTTGAAAAGGGTGAGCAGGAAGATATAACTTGCAATACCATTTGTGGATATGTTAAACTGTTTTTGGTTAGATACAACTAATTGAAAAGAGGGATAATCATGAAACATATTCATTTTGATACTGAGACTGACGGATTTTACGGTGCCTATTGGACAGGTAAAGATGCTCCCGGTTGTGCCATCATTGCTATGCTCGGTGATGATCCGGAGGATTATATGGCACGTTCGGCAGTGAAATGGTTGCGCAGACAGGGAATCAATGTCCTCACCATGTCACCCGGGAGGAAGGACTATGGACATCATAATTATCCGTTGGAGCGTATAGAAACGGCGATTTCATGGCTGAAGGCAAATGGAAACAGCAAGATCGGCATCGCCGGGGCATCTACTACAGGAACATTGGCACTGACAGCAGCGTCCATGTTTCCTGAGATCACGCTGACCATTGCCATGACACCCAGTGATTTTATATGGCAGGGCTTTATGCAGGGCAAAAAAGACGGTTGCAAGGAATGGCCCATCGAAGGAGAATCGCTGTTTTCCTATCATGGAAAGCCGTTGCCCTACATGCCGTTCAGCTACCAGCATCCGCAGTATTGGCAGCTGATTGCAGCAGAGTCAAAGCGTAACGGAGACATGGTCAATTCCTTCAAATTGTTTGACGATTCTGAAGCTGCGCATCCGATCCAACCGGAAGAATTCATTCCCATCGAGAATATTCATGGGAAACTTCTGCTGATCGGAGCAGAGGATGATGCGCTGTGGGATACAGCCAAATATATTCGTCGTATGGAGACACGTCTTGCTGCGATGCCTCATACCTGTGAGGTGGAAGCTAAGGTATATACTCACGGTACACATTTTGTGTTTCCAGAGGGAATGATGAAGACCATGCTGCCGGTGGGAGCCGGTCTGTTCGTCTGCATGGCATTTTCGGCGGCAAAGCAGTTCCCAAAGGAGTGCAGGCAGAGCCGGCTGGATATTGATCATCGCATAACAAATGCGATCGCTACATGGATTAAACTACGCAGTCAATGACAATCATAGTATACAGATGTATAATATTAAAAAAGCTCGGCAGGGTGAAAATCAAATCCAAGGAGCAGTGATTAGGTAAAGTGTATATAGAAAGTTGTTGATTCTGCAGAGGGCGTCGCTTATAATGAGTTTATGGTGAGTCGCTTTTTGCGTAATTTGAAAAATGCTATAGCATGATGCAAAAGGAGGACTACCGACATGAATACAGAAATAACGAATGCTGTAAATGCAGCAGGAGATAAGGCACAGTATGATAATCGTGTTAAGAGAGTATTGGCACAGAAGAATATACTGGCTCATATTCTGGTAAAAACAGTTGATGAATTTAAGGATATGAAGCCGGAAGAGGTTGTGGCATGTATTGAAGGAGAGCCTCATATTGGAATTGTACCAGTAGAACCGGGCTTGACCAATATAGAAAAAACAGATGTAACAGGACAGCGTATTGTTGGTCTTAACACGGAAAATTCTGAGATAAATGAAGGACTGATCAGATTCGATATTATTTTCTATGTTCGAATGAAAAATGGTCTTTCACAGATTGTTGTGAATATTGAAGCCCAAAAGGATGAGCCGACAGAATATAAGATTTTAAACAGGGCAATCTTTTATGTAAGCAGACTTGTATCATCACAAAAAGAAAGAGACTTTGTAAATTCTAATTACGATGATATTAAGCAGGTATTCAGCATTTGGATCTGTATGAATATGGATGATAACAGTTTAAGTCATATACACTTAATAAAAGATGAAATGTTAAAGCCTTATGACTGGAAAGGAAACATAGATTTATTAAATATTGTGTTAATAGGAATTACAAATGATATACCGGAACATGATGAGAATTATGAAATGCATCGTTTGATTGGAGCATTACTTTCAAGTGAGTTGAAAGAACAGGAAAAATTAGATATCATCGAGCGTGAGTATAATATTCCAATTAGCAAAAAGTTTAGAGAGGATGTGAGAATAATGTGTAATCTGAGTACAGGAATTGAGGAAAGAGCAACTGAAAGGGCAACTAAAAAAGCGACTGAAAAGACAAGTGAAAAATTTATTTTGAATATGTATAAAAAAGGTTATACATTAAATCAGATTGCAGATGTAGCTGAAGTAAGTGTTGATGAAGTGAAAGCGATTATTAGAAAGAAAGAGTCTATAATGGCATAAGCAATAAGCTTCAAAGGCAGTCTAATCAGGCTGCCTTTTGCTATGTGAAAACGGAGGAAAGATGGATCGTAGTATGGGTCAGAATGTGAAAAATACAGTAGAGAGGTAGCATATGTATAACTTTGACAAAATCATTGAACGGAGAAATACCAATTCCCTGAAATGGGATGTGGCGGAAAATGAACTGCCGATGTGGGTCGCAGATATGGATTTTCAGACTGCACCACAGATCATAGATGCGATAAAAAAACGGACGGAACATGGATGCTTCGGTTACACGGAGATTCCGGAGGAGTGGTATCAGGCATATATCGACTGGTGGGATACACGGCATGATTTCCGAATGAAAAAAGAATGGCTGATGTTTTGTACCGGTGTGATCCCGGCGATATCATCGATCGTGAGAAAACTGACGACACCGGCAGAAAAGGTGCTGGTTCAGACGCCGGTGTATAATATTTTTTTCAACTCTATCATCAATAACGGGAGACGGGTCGTAGAAAACAGGCTCATCTTTGATGGAACGAATTATCGGATCGATTTTGAGGATCTGGAGCAGAAACTGTCCGATCCGCAGACCACGATGATGATATTGTGCAATCCGCACAACCCGATCGGAAAGGTATGGGATAGTGATACCTTAGAAAAGATCGGCAGGCTCTGCGCTGACAATCATGTCATCGTAGTATCCGATGAGATCCACTGTGATATCACTGATCCGGGAGTCGGGTATCTCCCGTTCGCGTCGGTATCCGATACATGCAGGGATCATAGTATTACCTGTATCGCTCCGACCAAGGCATTTAATATCGCGGGACTGCATACGGCAGCGATATCCGTTCCGAACGAAGCGCTGCGCCAGAAAGTCCGTCGAGGGATCAATACAGACGAAGTGGCAGAGCCGAATGCATTTGCAGTCGATGCTGCGATCGCAGCCTTTACGCAGGGAGCAGAGTGGCTGGACAGTCTGAGAGCATATCTGTATGAAAATAAGCAGTATGCCGTCAATTTTGTCCAAAATGAGATTCCGCAGGTAAGTATCATTCCTTCCGAAGCAACGTATCTGTTATGGATTGATTGTAAGGATCTGCAGCGAAATGCAAAGGATATTGCGAAAAGCATTAGAAAAAATACCGGACTTTACCTCTCGGCAGGCAGTCAGTATTCCGGTAATGGAAGAGATTTCCTGCGGATGAATATTGCCTGCCCGAGAAGTCTGTTGCGGGATGGATTAGAGCGTTTAAAAACCGGTGTTCAGAAATATCAATGATCGATCCGGATCAGGTTGCTGACATACGGACGTTTGCCGGAAAGTACATCGTCATAGAAGTTCTGTTTCCAGTCGATAAAGGCAATGCTGTCTTCCAATTCGCGGATGGAGTCCCGGAGCGCCTTCTGTTTTTGTGCAAGCATCTCCTTGCGCCGGGGGATCGTGGACTCCCCCAGCAGACAGAGCGCCAGATAGTCTTTCATTTCCTGGATGCTCATTCCGCATTTCTTAAGGCAGATCAGATCCTTGGTCCATTTTACATCCGCATCGTCAAAGATACGGTGATTATTGCTGTCTCGTTTGACATTGGGGATCAGACCCTCATTACAATAATATTTCAGGGTCTGATAGGTCATATTGGTCTCTTCGCAGACCTGTTTCATAGAATACATGGCACGATCCTCCGTGAATATATTTTTGCCGATTGATACAAACGGATCTTACAATCGATAGTAACAATCGGGAGTATATATCGATTATAGCAGGAGTTATATCAAAACACAACCAATAAAAAGGAGTTATCATAAGATCATGAGCGATTCAGTCGATTTCGTTAATCCCATAGTCAAGATTACCGAAGGATTATTTGCATTACAGGATGAGCAGTACCGGGCGTTTCATGCCAGATTGATACCGACTATCCCTATGGAGCAGATCATAGGAGTACGCACACCGGATCTTCGAAGTTATGCGAAACAGGTGGCGAAGCTGCCGGAGGCAAAGCAGTTTTTACAACAGCTGCCGCATAACTATTATGAGGAAAACAATCTGCATGGAGCGCTGATATCCCTGTTATATCCGAAAGATATCGATGCATTACTGGAAGAATTGGAGCGTTTTCTGCCTTATGTGGACAACTGGGCGACCTGTGACATGCTCTCACCGCATATTTTTAAGAAGCATCTGCCGAAGGTGTATGAGCGGGTACAGGTCTGGCTGGGCAGTGAGCATGCGTACACGGTACGGTTCGCGATCGTGACACTGCTGGGATATTATCTGGATGATGCATTCGAACCGGAGATGCTGCGACTGGTCGCAGATGTGAGATCTGAGGAGTTCTATGTGAAAATGGCGGTGGCATGGTATTTCAGTATTGCGCTGGTCAAGCAGTACGATGCGACGATTCCTTATATTCAGGAGCAGGTACTGGAGCCGTGGACGCATAACAAGGCGATTCAGAAGGCGATTGAGAGCAGGAGAATATCGCCGGAGAGAAAAGAATACTTAAGAAGTCTGAAAGTTGCCGGCAGACGCTGTACGACCGGGAAAAAATAGGTTATACTGTTCCTTATCATCTAACATATTTATGATGAAGAAAGGAAGGATTTTTATGAAAAAATTTCTGATGACAATTTGTTTTCTGCTGGTCATGTGTGCGGGTATCTCAGGATACACGACATCGGCGAAGGCAGCCGACTACACAATGACGCTAACGAAAGATTATCGTACGATATGGAGCGACGGCCAGCAGCAGATCTATCTGAATAAGGCTAGAAATAAACTGTATGTCAAGGATATTCCAAGCGGAGAGACCAAGCTTTTGAAAAAGCTGAAGGTGACAAATGAAATCTATTATACGATTGCGAATGTCTATGAAGATAAGATCTATCTGAATAAAGCGAAAGACATCAGTGGCTGGGATCTGTATGTCTATGATATGACACAGAACACATTCAGGCGGCTGAAAAAGGATTGTCACATTCAGAATGCACAGGGAAAATATCTGTTGACTGCTCCTTACACACCGACTGACATATCTCCTTATCCGACTTATGTATATGAGATCACTGGGAATGGCATAAAGAAGCTTAAGGCGCTGGGGGAAAATACAGCCGGCGCACAGTTCATGGATGGCAGGATCTATTACGCATCGTATCCGAATATTGGCAAGGCTGATTGCTCCGGAATGAATGTGATGAAGGTGTATAGCTGCAAACTGGACGGCTCAGGTAAAAAACTGGTATTCACACGTAAGACGCCGGATCCCGATGGTTATATGGTCATGCAGGAGGTCGAAAACGGCAAGATCACGTTCGCGCAGTATGATGACGGATATAGTGAAGTCGTCTTTTATGAGTTTGATCTGGGCAGCAAGAAGATCACCAAAAGTAAAGTACAGTAATTAAAAGGAGGCATTTATGGTATTTAGCAGTCTGTTGTTTCTGACACGGTTTCTGCCGTGTGTACTGCTCATTTATTTTATTGTACCGGGATGCATGAAAAATATCTGGAGAAATCTGGTATTGTTTGTGTTTAGTCTCATCTTTTATGCATGGGGCGAACCGGTCTATATCTGGCTGATGTTATTTTCGACCGTCGTTGATTATGTCAACGGCGGTCTAGCTGGTTATTATGTAGAAAAAGACAGGCGCGATATCGCGCGGATCTTTCTGATATTGTCTGTGGTGATCAATCTGTCATTGCTGGAAGTGTTCAAATATGCCGGAAAGTACGCCCTGCCGATCGGAATATCGTTCTATACATTCCAGTCGATGTCGTATACGATCGATGTTTATCGCGGCAAGGCCAAGGCAGAGCGCAATATCATTAATTTCGGAGCCTATATTTCCCTGTTTCCGCAGCTGATCGCGGGACCGATCGTGCGTTTTTCGGATATTGCCACGCAGTTGCGTGAGCGCAGGGCGAGTCTGAACCGCATTCGTTACGGTATCGTGCGGTTCGCTTGCGGACTTGGCAAGAAAGTACTGCTCGCGAATCAGGCGGGAGAGATCTTCCGGACAGTCACAGCTTATGATGCCGGACAACTGACGACGCTTGCAGCGTGGTTTGGCATTCTGGCATTTATGTTCCAGATCTATTTTGATTTTTCGGGATATTCGGATATGGCGATCGGACTGATGGCGGTGTTTGGCTTTGAGATACCGGAGAATTTCGATCATCCGTATGAGTCGAAGAGTATCACGGAGTTCTGAAGACGCTGGCATATCTCGCTGGGCAGCTGGTTCAGGGAATATGTGTACATCCCGCTCGGCGGCAGCCGGAAGGGTATGCCGCGGACGTTTGTTAATATATTTATCGTATGGTTTCTGACCGGTTTGTGGCATGGCGCGACGGTGAATTTTACCCTGTGGGGGCTGTATTTTTGCTTTTTCCTGATCATGGAGAAGACCTGGCTGCTGCGCCTGCTGGAACGCCTGCCGCGATGGATCTCGCATGTATACGCGTTGATCGTGATCTATTTTGGCTGGCTGCTGTTTGCATGGGAGGATATCCACGGACATCGTGCGTATATCAAAGCAATGGCAGGAATCGGAGCCGGTGGCCGGTGTGATGCGCAGAGCCTGTATCTGGTCATGAGCAATCTCGTCCTGCTCGTGATATTGGTGGTTGGATCGAGCGCACTGCCTGCGCGGATCGGAAGACGTCTGACCAGAAAGGATGGTATCGCCACGTCGCTGCTGCAGAGCGGATTTGTTGCCGCGATGCTGCTATTATCGATCGCGTATCTGGTGAATGGCACATACAATCCGTTTTTATATTTTCGCTTTTAGGAGGTAGGAACTTATATGAAGATTCGCAGATATATCAGACAGCTTCTGCCGATCCTTGTGTTTGTGATCGTTATCTTCGGGCTGACCGGTAGCAGCATGTTCTCTGAAAAAAAAGAATATTCTGCGGTAGAGAAACGGGAACTGCAGCAGATGCCAAAGCTTCGCTGGAAAGCAGTCAAAAAAGGAAAATTTCAGAAAAAATATGAGACTTATCTCGCAGACCAGTTTCCGGGCAGGGACAGCTGGGTGCAGTTGCAGACAGATGTCTCACGGGTCTTTGGAAGATCCGAGAGCAATGGGGTCTATTTCGGTAAAGATGATTATCTGCTGGAACATTATGAGACGGCGGATTTTGAGAGTGAACAGGCTGGGGAAAATGAGGCGGCACTTGTAAAATTTGTTAAAAAGACGAGCAAAAAACGGCGGGTGTCCGTGATGCTCGTGCCGACCAAAACATGGATCATGCAGGAGAAACTGCCGGCATTTGCTCCGACTTATGATGAGCAGCAGGTGTATGACCGTATAGAAAAACAACTGGGGGATCTGGCGGATGAGGTCATGATCCCGGTAGCAGAGAAGCTGCAGGAGCATACCGGCGAACAGATCTATTACCGGACAGATCATCATTGGACAACACTGGGCGCGTGGTATGGGTATCTGGCTTATGTGGAAGCAACCGGTGGTGACGAGGACGCAGCAGAGGCAAAACGGGATTTTACATGTGTCAGCACACAATTCTACGGCAGCACATATGCGAAGGTGAATCAGGCACCGCGTGCGGACGAGATCGAAATCTATGAACCGAAGCGTCCGCTGACGGTTGTCTATAATATGGGAGAGCAGACGAGCGATTCACTCTATGATGAATCATTTTTAGATTCACAGGATCAGTACAGCTATTTTACCGGAGGCAATCAGCCGGTAGTCGAAGTTACCGGAGGGGCTGACAATGGTCAGATACTGATGGTCATCAAGGATTCTTTTGCAAACTGCATGATCCCGTTTCTGGCAGAAGATTATGAGAAGGTCGTGATGGTCGATCTGAGACAACTGAATGTCAAGTGTAAGGATCTGGTACAGATGTTTGATCCGACGGATATTCTGATATTGTATAACACGGCACAGTTTGACAAGGATCGAGATTTCGCGATGAAGTGCAGGTGATGTTTTTTAGAAAAAATATCCAAAAAATGAAACCGGAGCAAAAAAAGCGTGTTATTATAAGTAGAACGGTCGTTCAACAACGTTTTAAGGAGGAAAAACAAAATGAGAGCAGGAAAAAATGTATTAAAGAAGCTGGGCGCACTGGCGCTCGCAGCAAGTGTGATCGTCGGTACATGGGCAGTATCGGCACAGCCGGTAAGCGCAGCTACAGGTAATTATCAGGTGAAGAAAACCAGCTATTCCAAGACCTACAAGCTGGCTGATGGAACCAAATATTTTACGGTGAAGGCAAAGATCCCTCGGATCGAGGATGATTCCGAAGCAGCGCAGAAGATCAACCAGACACTGACAAAGGAGAAGAACAAGCTGATCCGTCAGTGGAAGAAGGATGCGGCAGGTTATAAGGAAGAATATGAATGGATGCTGAAAGATGCAGGAAGCCTCAGTTGGACATATGGTGATGAAGTCAGCTACAAGGTAACTTCTAACGATGAGAAGTATTTCAGTGTAGTGCTCAGTGGATATCTATTCACCGGCGGAGCACATGGTTCACCGTACCGTGTCTGCGTGACCTTTGACGCAAAGACTGGAGAGAAGCTGACCGCATCAAAACTGCTCGGTATCAGCAAAGCGAAGGTCAATCAGAAAGTAAAGAACCTCTATTTGAAGAAGTGCGATAAGTTGGGAGAGGATGCAGCAATGTATTTTTATGCAAGTGACGATGTCCGCGCTACTTTACAGGAAAGTCTGAAGGAGTTGGACTTCAACAATGCATTTTATGTAAAGAACGGTAAGGTAGTCTTTTATGCAGAACCTTATGCAGTAGGCCCGTATGCGGCAGGATATATTGAAGTATCTACAGCAATTAAATAACTGTTCAACATTTTGCGTGTGCATAATCACTTCTTATGCACACGCAAATTTTTATATAACAGGATGACTCTTTTTTATAAAAGACTTGAATTTTGCAGAGGTTTTTGTTACAATAGCAAAGATGATGTAAAGGTGTCGATCACAGATGAGGAGATAGTTAGTTAGAAGATATGTTACGTTTTTACTGGGTCATTTTTTGGAATTTCTATCATATTTATATGATTCCGAAAATGGGCTATATGGCCAAACATACCGAGAAATTTGGTGAAGCTAAGCGTTATCGGATCGCCAGACGCGCCATTTATTATATGATGCGCACCGGAAATATCCGTACAGTCAGCGATGGCTTAGAGAACCTTCCTAAGGAAGGCGGTTATGTGATGTACCCGAATCATCAGGGAAAGTTTGATGCACTCAGTATCATGATCACGCATGCAAAGCCTTGTTCCGTCGTTGTGGATGATGCAGTATCCTACGGCATTCTGATCAAGGAGTTTATTGATCTGGTGGAAGGCAAACGCATGAAACTGGATGATGTGCGGCAGGCACTCGAGATCATCAAAGAGACGTCCACGGAAGTGAAGGAGGGGCGTCGATATATTATTTTTTCGGAAGGTGGTTATACAAATAACGGCAACACACTTCAGGAGTTCAAACCGGGCAGCTTCAAGATGGCAATGATGGCGAAAGCACCTATTGTTCCGGTGGCTTTGATCGACTCATACAAAGTGTTTGGAGAAAATTCCCTTGTGCCGGTGACAGCTAAGGTACGTTACTTAGAGCCGCTCTACTATGAGGATTACAAGGGTATGAACTCACGCGAGATCTGTGCGCTCGTTAAATCGCGGATTCAGGAAGCGATTGATGATGAATTGGAAGCACGCAGACACAAGCGTAGCTGGTTTCATCGAAAATAAAATAATATACTGCTCCTAAAAAATGAGCAACCGTAGTCTAACGGATAAAACGCAGGACTCCGACTCCTGTAATGTGGGTTCGATTCCCGCCGGTTGCATTTTATCAGCGAAAGTCAGTTCATTTATTATTTTAGGAGGTAGTAAAACAAATGGCAAATCAGAACCAGAAAAAGAATCAAAATAAAGACCAGAATAAAGATCAGAATAAAAACCAGACGAATCAGACAGGAAATACACAGAATACAGATTCTGCTAAACATAAAAATCAGGAAAAATCGAATAAATCTCAAAAAGATAACGGCTTTGACGCCGGGGCATTTTTGGAGCTTGTGAAAAAATACAAGCGTTACATTGCTGCCGGTGTTCTTTTTGTCGCTATGGTACTGGCGTTAGTGAAATGTACCGGACCGGCGAAAAATGTACCGGCAGATCCGGTGCAGGAGGAACAGACGGATGATCAGGCAGATCTGACGGAAGAGTTTCAGGTGGATGCGATTCCGGAGATCAATACACTGATCGCAGATTATTACAAGGCATATCAGGACGGAGATGTCGATGCGTTAGAGACGCTCGCACAGCCGATCTCCGATACAGAGAAGAGCTATATCAAGCTGTTCAGTGATTATGTAGAATCCTATGATAATCTGTCATGCTATACCAAATCCGGGCTCGGTGATGGTGAGTATGTGGTATCCGTATATCTGGAGATGAAATTCAAGGGTGTGGATACCAAGGCACCCGGACTGGATTTCTTCTATGTGAGAACGGATGAGACAGGTAAGCCTTATATTGATAATGCTTACAGTCAGTTCAATCAGTCAAATATGGAGAACAGCACACAGGCAGATGTACAGGCTCTGATCAATGAATTTGAGCAGGCAGATGATGTTGTGGCTCTGCAGCAGGAGGTACAGCAGAAGTATGATCAGGCGATCGAGTCGGATCAGCAGCTTGCGACGATGGCAAACGAGACGATACCGAACGCAATCTCTGAGTGGGTACAGTCGCTGACACAGGCGGATGCAGACAATGCAGAACAGCCGTCGGATAAGGATACAGATACATCTGCGGATGATACCGCATCTGACGATCAGAACAATGCAGATGATCAGACGCAGCAGAAGGATGATCAGAATACGGATGATTCAGCTTCTGATCAGACAGATAGCGAAGACACTTCCGAGAAGCAGTCAGATGGCAAAGCGAAGACAGCCTACGCGCTGGATGGTATCAATCTGAGAAAGGGTCCCGGAACCGATAAAAAGGTTGTGACGCAGATCGCATTGGGAGACAAGCTCAAGATCTATCCGGATACCAAAAAGAATGGATGGGTAAAGGCTTCTTACAAGAAAAAGAAAGGTTATGTCAAACTGGAGTATGTGACGACCAAGAAGTCTGATATCAAGGGCACGACCACGGAGGATGAACCGGCAAAGGCATTACCCGAAGGTAAAGAGATCACTCTGAGCGATTCCGTCAATGTGCGTGTCTCTATGAGTGAGACGGCAGATAAGGTCGGACTGGCATTCCAGGGAGATACCGTAAAGGTTATCCAAAGCTATGCGGAGGGCTGGACCAAGGTAGAGTGGAACGGTGAGACCGGATATATTAAAACAGAACTGATCAAATAAGAAGATCTGAATAAACAGGACAAATGAAAAAGGCGGCTGCTGGGTAGCGATGCGTGATGCATCTGCATAATCTGCAGTCGTCTTTTTTCTACACGAATCATGGTGGAGAGCAAATGAATCAGAAACAGGAAGGGATCCGAATTAATAAATATCTGAGTGAGGCAGGTGTATGTTCGCGCAGAGAGGCAGACCGGGCATTGGAAGCGGGACAGATCCGCATCGGTGACCGCGTGGCAGTGCTGGGCGATCGTGTCATGCCGGGTGATCGTGTGTACTACAAAGGCAGATCCGTCACAAAAGAGACAGAGCATATCCTGATCGCATTTCACAAGCCGCGCGGGGTCGTATGTACGACTTCCAGAAAAGAAGGGGTCAATATCGTAGACTATATCGGTTATCCGAAGCGGATCTATCCGGTCGGCAGGCTCGATAAGGATTCTACCGGGCTGATCCTGCTCACCAATGACGGGGATATCGTAAATAAGATGATGCGTGCAGGTAACCGTCATGAGAAGGAATATGTCGTGACGGTGGATCGGGAGATCACAGATGATTTTATTATGCAAATGTCGAATGGCGTAAAGATACTCGATACGGT
The DNA here is from genome assembly GCA_050872965.1 of bacterium. Lineage (GTDB taxonomy): Bacteria > Bacillota > Clostridia > Lachnospirales > Lachnospiraceae > W0P33-017. The sequence goes on from JBNMHW010000008.1 coordinate 16,898, forward strand.
GACACGGCCGTGCAAGGTGCGCCGGAGCGGCCCGAGAGAATTTCACATTATACTGACGCAGGGATTGAACCGTCAGATCCGCCGGATGTGTGAGGCACTCGGCTACCGTGTGCGGACACTGAAACGGCTGCGGATCATGAACATCCGGCTGGGAGACCTGAAGGAAGGAACGTATCGTGACGTGACCGGGGCGGAGTGGCAGGAACTGTGCCGTCTGATCCAAAATTCATCAAATGAGACGGTGAGACAGTAAAACAGAGACAGAGAGGCAGAGACAGCAGCTATGGAACAACAATATACGAAGACAGATTACGAACAACTCAAGCGTACGATCGATGAGCATATGGATCATTATTATAACGAGGATGCGCCGACGATCAGCGATTTTGAGTATGACGCATTGATGCGCGATCTGAAACAGATGGAGAAGGAACATCCGGACTGGGTGAGTGCAGACTCACCGACACAGAAGATCGGTGGCATGGCGAAGCGTGAGGCAGGTGTTACGATCACGCATCATGTTCCGATGCTCAGCATCCAGGATCTGTTTACGAAGGAAGAAGTGACCGCGTGGGTCGATCAGGTGAAACAGATGCATCCGGATGCGTGTTTTTCCGTGGAACACAAGATCGATGGACTGAGTATGTCGCTGCGCTATCAGGATGGCAGGCTGGCACTGGCCGAGACGCGGGGCGATGGTACGGTTGGTGAGGACGTGACGCTGAACGCGAAGGTCATACCGGATGTCGCACAGACGATCCGTGAAAGTGATTATGTCGAACTGCGCGGTGAAGTGTATATGAGCCACGAAGATTTTGAACGATTTAATGAGCGGCAGGAAAGCCAAGGCAAAAAGACAGCAGCCAATCCACGCAATCTCGCAGCGGGTACACTGCGGCAGTTGGATCCGGAGATCACGAGGGAGCGGGGGCTGCGGATGTTTATCTTTAATGTGCAGGATGCGACCGGATCGAGTGCACATCTGATGGAACAGCATACGACCAGTCTGGATGAACTCGCGGCGCAGGGTGTGGCGGTCGTACCGCATGTGCGCTGTGAGACGGCGGAGGAAGTGTTGGCAGCAATCGATGCGATCGGAGAACATCGCGGTGATTATGACTATGATATCGATGGGGCGGTCGTCAAGATCGATCAGATCGCATATCGTGCGGATTTTCCGGCCGGCAGCAAATATTCGGCAGGACATATCGCGTATAAATATCCGCCCGAAGAAAAAGAAGTAGAGATCGAAGAGGTGGAGGTCGGTGTCGGCAGGACCGGCAAGATGACATTCCGGGCAAGATTCCGGGAGCCGGTGCGTCTGTGCGGTACAAGTGTACAATATGCGACGCTTCATAATATGGATTATATCGAGAGTTTGGGCATTGATGAGGGATGCAGGGCAATCTGCCGCAAGCAGGGCGAGATCATACCGGCGATCATCCGGGTGACGCAGCCGACCGGAACGATCTTTCCGGCACCGCGTGTGTGCCCGGTGTGCGGACATCCGCTCAGCAAAGAGGAAGGTACCGCTGACATCTGCTGCGATAATCCTTCCTGTCCGGCGCAGCTCAAGCGCACGCTGGCTTATTTCGCGAGCCGCGATGCGATGGATATCAAGGCATTCGGATCAACGTATGTGGATACGCTCGTAGAGGAGGGGTATCTGCATAATTACACGGATATCTACCGCCTGCATGAGCACCGTGAGGAACTGATCGAAAAGGGCATCATGGGCAAAGAGAAAAATACCGACAAGATACTGGCGGCGATCGAGGAGAGCAAGCATAATTCAGTGGATAAATTCCTTACCGGTCTGGCGATCCGCAATGTCGGCAAGGCGTCTGCAAAGGAGATCATGAAGCATTTTGCGAATCTCACGGAACTGGCTGATGCGAGTGAGGAACAGCTCACGCAGATCCCGGATGTCGGTGGGATCACGGCGGAGTGCATTCATGAATATTTTGCAGATGCAGAAAACAGGCAGCTCTTAGCTGAGGCCGCGGAGCTTGGCATGAATATGGAGTCCGAACAGACCGCACAGGGCGCGGCGCTGGCGGGACTGACGATCGTGGTGACCGGTACACTGCCGACGCTGGGGAGAAAGGAAGCTGCTGAACTCATCGAGAACAACGGTGGCAAATGTACAGGTTCCGTGAGCAAAAAGACGAGCTATCTGCTCGCCGGAGAGGCGGCAGGCAGCAAACTGGACAAGGCACGATCCCTAGGGATTCCTGTGATCACGGAAGAAGAATTGTTAGAGATGATCAACCGTTGATCCGCATGTGGAAGATATCACGGATCGGGAGTTGATTTTGTGCATCAATCAGTATAAAATGAAGAGATGTAATTGTTTGACAAAGGAGATTGGATATGCCAGTAAAGATTAAGAGCAATCTGCCCGCAAGGGAGATATTGGAAAATGAGAATATATTTGTAATGGATGAGACGCGTTCCGCACATCAGGACATCCGTCCGATCGAGATCGGTATTTTAAATCTCATGCCATTAAAAGAAGACAACGAGCTGCAGACACTGCGCTCACTGTCAAATACACCGTTGCAGGTCAATGTGACTTTTATGACAGTATCGAGTCATGAATCAGCGCATACGTCACAAAAGCATCTGGATCAGTTCTATGTGACGCTCGATGATATCCGCGACCGCAATCTGGACGGACTGATCATCACCGGAGCTCCGGTGGAGCATATGGATTTTGAAGATGTGGATTATTGGGACGAAGTGTGTGAGATCATGGACTGGGCCAAGACGCATGTCACGAGTACACTGCATGTCTGCTGGGGTGCGCAGGCCGGTCTGTATCATTACTACGGGATCAAGAAGCATCAGATGGATAAAAAGGTGTTTGGCGTCTATGAGCACCATGTGATGAACCGCAAGATCCCTCTCGTGCGTGGATTTGACGATTATTTTATGGCACCGCATTCGAGACATACCGAGATGAGCAGAGAAGATATTGAGGCACAGCCGGATCTGACGATCCTCGCGGAATCCGACGAGGCAGGTGTATTTCTGGTGATCGATAATGACGGACGCAGGATCTTTCTCATGGGTCATCCGGAGTATGACCGCATGACGCTGCACAAGGAATATATGAGGGATAAAAACCAGGGACTGCCGATCGATGTGCCGGTGAATTATTATCCCGATGATGACTGTACGAAAAAACCGCGTCTGCAGTGGCGTTCACATGGCAACATCCTCTACTCGAACTGGTTAAATTATTATGTTTATCAGGCGACTCCGTATGATTTTATCAACACGAGTGAGATCATCGGAAAGTAACCGGAAGCGTGCAGAATATGAGAGTGACACATGAGTTTAAGCCTGTATATGATGAACATTCACGGCTGTTGATCTTGGGTACATTTCCGTCCGTAAAATCGAGGGAGATGTCATTTTACTATGGGCATCCGCAAAACCGTTTTTGGAAGCTGATCGCGGCACTGAACGGAGAAGAGGTACCTGAGAGAGAGGATATTCCTGCTAAAAAACAGATGTTGCTGCGGCATGGCATCGCGCTGTGGGATGTGATCGCATCCTGTCAGATCACAGGCTCGAGTGACAGTTCGATCCGGGATGTCGTACCGAATGATATCGGTGCGTTGCTGCAACAGACGAACATCACACATATTTACGCGAACGGAGCAAAGGCGTATGAGCTGTATATGAAATATGTGTACGATCAGACGCATGCACCGATCGTGAAGCTGCCGTCCACAAGTCCCGCCAATGCAGCGTACAGTTTTGAGAAGCTGTGTGAGATCTGGGAGCAGACGTTGGAATTTGGCGCAGAAAATAAATTTTAAAATTGTCTATTGACAAATCTGGGAAACAATAGTAGGATGATACCCATAAAAAATAAACGGTACGAGATATGCAAAGAGGCATTCCAATCATGGAGTGCCTTTTTTCGTATATGATGTGCCGAAACAAAAAAGAATATCAGGCAGAAGCAAAGGAGCTTACCCGCGAGGATAAGCTCCTTTTTTGCTGTAGATTCTGTTGACAGGAAAGGGGAAAGACTATGAAAGAATTAGTAATGATCATCCGACCGGAAAAATTAGAGGCAATGAAAGCGATCATCGATGAGGTGAATTGCGGTGGTATGACGATATCGACAGTCATGGGCTGTGGCAGCCAGAAAGGAACGGTTCCCGAGGAGGGTGTGAATGAGATCCGCGGATTAAAGACAACGATCAATCTGCTGCCGAAGATCCGTGTCAACGTTGTTGTGGCTGATAAGGATGTGGAGCCGCTGATCCTGAAGGTTCGCGAAAAATGTGCGACGGATCATGTCGGCGATGGCAAGATCTTTATCAGAAATGTGGAAGATGTTGTCAGGATCAGAACCGGTGAGAGAGGAAGCAAAGCAATCTAACAGGAAATATGAAGCGAGGTGATCTCATGGGTTATATCGTTGAAATCAACGGAGTAAACAAAATATATGGGAAAAATCATGTAGTCAAAGATCTGGATCTGAAGGTAGAAGAAGGAGAATTTTTAACGCTGCTCGGTTCCTCCGGATGTGGTAAGACAACGACGCTGCGTATGGTGGCCGGATTCGAAGAACCGACATCGGGCAGCATTCTGGTAGAGGGAGAACCGATCGAAGAAAAGGAGCCGTTCGAGCGGAATGTCAATACGGTATTCCAGAGTTATGCACTGTTTCCGCACATGACGATCTTTGACAATATTGCATACGGATTGAAGATCAAAAAAGTACCGAAGGCGGAGATTAAGAGCCGTGTCACGGAGATGATGGAACTCGTTCAGCTCGAGGGCTTTGAAAAAAGATATCCCAGCCAGCTGTCCGGTGGACAAAAGCAGCGGGTCGCGATCGCCAGAGCGCTGATCAACCGGCCAAAGGTATTGTTGCTGGATGAGCCGCTCGGAGCATTGGATCTCAAGCTGCGCAAGCAGATGCAGCTCGAACTAAAAAGACTGCAGAAAAAGCTGAATATCACATTTATCTATGTCACACATGATCAGGAAGAAGCGCTGACGATGAGTGACCGTATTGCGATTATGCATGACGGCATTCTCGACCAGCTGGGGACACCGACAGAGATCTATGAACAGCCAAAAACCAAATTTGTAGCGACATTTATCGGTGAGACAAATATATTCGACGGAGCTGTCGTAAAGGTAGATGGAGGGCTCATCACGGTAAATGTAGAGAACGGATCCATCGTCGGAACCGGACAGGATTTTCGGGAGAGTGAGTATATCTCCGTATCGGTCCGGCCGGAAAAAATGAAATTTTCCGATACTCCGGTCGAGAATTTTACGATTCAGGCGGTCGTGAAAGATTATATCTATGTCGGATCAGTCATCAAATGTATCGTGCTGCTGCCCAACGGAAATGAGTTGAAGATCGAGCGGCTGGCCGGCGAGACATTGCCAAAGCCCGGATCGGTCATCTATCCGTACTGGAATCCGGAGGATGCGGTGCTGATCCATACACAGTCGGATAAGATCTTTGAAGCGATCGAAAATATTACATTCAGTTAGGGGGCGAGAGTATGGATAAAGCGCACGCAAAGCATCAATGGCGGTCAAATACGCTGCCCGCGCTGCTCACGGTAGGACCGGTGACACTGGTACTCGTTCTGCTCGTTGCGATCCCGCTGATCTATGTCGTAGTGATGAGCTTCTGTTCAATCGATCAGTATTACAACGTACAGCTGCAGTTCACACTGGATAATTATAAGCGTCTGGTCAGTGCCAATTATATGAAGATCTACGCACAGTCGATCATGATCGCGTTTGTGACGACACTGTTGTGTATTCTGATCGGATATCCGTTCTCGTATATCATCGCGAGGACACAGAGCAGGCGCAAAAAACTGTTTTATATGCTGGTCATCATACCGTTCTGGACAAATTCGCTGATCCGTATCTATGGATGGCGGACATTCTTAGGAACAAACGGATGGCTCAATACCGTATTACAGTTGCTGCATCTGACAACAGAGCCGTTAGATCTGTTATATAAGCAGGGCACCACGATACTTGGCATGGTGTATTGTCTGATACCTTTTATGATCCTGCCGCTCTATACAGCGATAGAGAAACTGGATGGTAGTCTGTTAGAGGCATCGGCAGATCTCGGAGCAAAGCCGGCAGTCACGTTTGTAAAAGTGATCCTGCCACTCACATCCAGTGGTATCTTTTCCGGCAGCATCATGGTGTTTATCCCGTGTCTGGGTTATTTCTTTGTATCCGATATCCTCGGCGGAGGCAATTCGGATGTGATCGGCAATCTGATCGAACGACAGTTCCAGAGTGGAAATAACTGGCCGCTCGGAGCCGCATTATCGATCATACTGATCGTGATCACACTCGTACTGGTGAAACTGTATCAGCGGATGGGCGGAGATATAGACAGCCTGGGTGTATAAAACATACGCAAAGACGATAGATATTACTTATTTCATGATTCTTATTTTATATAGAAGGGATGTGAGAAAATGAGCAGAAACAGCAAAAGAAAAGCAAAAAAAGCAGCCGGCGGTATCTTTTGCGTACTCGTGTATCTGTTCCTGTTTTTGCCGATCTCGGTGATCGTTGTCAATTCTACAAATGCGACGACCAGCAAGCCGTATCTGTCTTGGAAGGGCTTTACGCTGGACTGGTATGTGAAGCTGTTTGACAACACACAGCTGCTCCAGTCATTTGGCAATACGATGATCATCGCGGTGGTGAGCACGCTGCTCGCAACGATCATCGGTACGATCGGTGCTGTCGGCATATACAGATATCATTTTCGCGGAAAGGGTATCATCAACGGATTGTTGTATATCCCGGTCGTGATACCGGAGATTGTGCTGGGTATCTCGCTGCTGACCATTTTTTCAAAAGTAAATATACCCAGAGGCATGCTGACACTGATTCTGGCTCATGTGACGTTTTCGGTACCGTTTGTCATATTTAATGTCAGAGCCAGACTCAGCGGTTATGATAAGTCGATCGAAGAAGCCAGCATGGATCTCGGAGCGAATCGTTTTACGACGTTTATGAGGATCACACTGCCGGTGTTGGCACCGGGTATCGCAGGTGGCGCACTGCTGGCGTTTACGTTATCGATCGATGATGTGATCATCAGCTATTTCGTCAACGGACAGACCAAGACTTATCCGCTCAAGGTCATGGAGAGTATCAAGAGTGGTGTCGCGCCGGATGTCAATGCATTGTCGACACTGATCCTGATCGCGACGATCCTGCTGGTCGTGGTAACACAGAGTGGCATTTTATCCAAGCATAAAGAAAGCATATAGGATATATAGAGGGAGGAATGTATATGAAGAAGAAAATAGTGAGTGTGGCATTAGCAGCAGTATTGGCAGGCAGTATGTTAGGAGGATGCGGCTCGTCCGACAGTGCATCTGCAGGTGAACTCAATATCTTCGTGTGGACCGAATATGTATCGCAGGATGCGATCGATGCATTTGAGGAGGAGACCGGGATCAAGGTCAATGTCTCTACCTATTCATCCAACGAGGATATGATCTCCAAGGTGAAATCCGAGTCTGAAGGCACGTATGATATCATTCAGCCGAGCGACTATGCGGTAGAACAGCTCGCCGGACAGGGCATGCTTGAGGAACTGGATAAGGAGAAACTGACCAATCTGGAAAATATCGGAGCGTCTTATCTGGATCCGTCCTATGATCCGGGCAACGTCTATTCCGTACCGTATCAGGGTGGTGTGGCAGCGATCGCGGTCAACACTTCCAAAGTAGATAAAGAGATTACCAGCTACGATGATCTGTTTGATCCGTCCTTACAGGGACAGCTCGTTGTACTCGATGACTACCGCGCAGTGATCGGTATGACCGAGCGGAGCATGGGACTGAGCATGAATGAGACCGATCCGGATACACTATCCGGTGTGGAAGAGAAACTGCTGACCTTAAAAGACAATATCGCATTGTATGATTCAGACAGTCCGAAGTCAGCGCTGATCTCAGGTGATTGTACTGTCGGATATGTATGGAGTGCCGAGGCAGCACTGGCGATGGAGGAAAATCCGGATATTCAGATTGTATATCCGTCCGAGGGCGCGTATGTGTTCATGGATAACTGGGCGATCCCCAAGGGTGCGAAAAACTATGATGCAGCCATGGAATTTATCAACTATATGCTCAGCGTCGATGCGGCCAAGATGAATATCGAGGAGTTCCCGTATCTGTCAGCAAACAGCAAGGCTGTAGAGGCAATGGGAGAGGAGTACAGTTCAAATCAGGCCAAGAATCCTCCGGCAGAAGTGATCTCCGCAGGTGAATATGTATCGAATCTGGATACCGATACACTGGCGATCTATGATGAGATGTGGACGAAGTTAAAAGAGTAATAAAAGTATTGTACTGAAAAAATAAAAAGGAGGGGTCGCTATGGCAGACAGGATCGTTGGTACGACGCCGGCAGAGGATGGCTATTATATGCCGGGTGAATATGAACCACAGGAGAAGGTGTGGATGATCTGGCCAAAGCGCCCCGACAACTGGCGTGATCAGGCCGGGCCGGCACAGCGTGCGTATGCGGATGTGGCGGTGGCGATCCGCCGGTTTACTCCTGTGACGATGCTCGCATCGGCTGATACTTATCAGAACTGCAGGGCAATGCTGCCGGATAATATACAGGTCGTCGAGATGCCGTCTGATGATGCGTGGTGCAGAGACTGCGGACCGACGTTTCTCGTAGATGGTCACGGAGGTCTGCGAGCCTGTGACTGGCGGTTTAACGCCTGGGGCGGAGCAGTTGACGGATTGTATGCATCGTGGGAACAGGATGATGCGATCGCCCGTCGTATCTGTGAACTGGAGGATGTGGATTATTACAGAATGGATGATTTTGTCCTAGAGGGCGGTTCCTTTCATGTAGATGGAGAGGGAACTGTGCTGACGACGGAGATGTGTCTGCTGAGTCAGGGCAGAAATCCGCATCTGACCGTGAAACAGATCGAGCAGCGGCTCATGGATGATCTGGGATGTTCAAAAGTCATCTGGCTGCCCGAGGGCATCGATCCGGAGGAAACAAACGGACATATCGATGATGTGGCATGCTTTATCCGTCCGGGTGAAGTCGCATGCATTGATGTGGAAGATGAGACCAGCCCATTTTATGAGGCTGCGCAGTCAGCATACCGGGTGCTATCGCAGGCCACAGACGCGAAGGGCAGGAGGCTCACGGTACATAAGCTGTGCATGACGCGCCATCCGGTACTGTTGCAGGGGGCTGAGACGATCGTCACGGCACCGGGATCCGCAAAACGTGAAAACGGTGATCTGTGTATCGCTTCCTATATGAATTTCCTGATCACCAATCACGGCGTGATCGTGCCACAGTATGATGATGACAACGATGAACTGGCACTCGCGCAGATCCGCCGGATGTTCCCGGAGCGGGAAGTCGTCGGTGTCCGCACGAGAGAGATCGTATACGGTGGCGGCAATATCCATTGTATCACGCAGCAGCAGCCATATGTGGCAGGCAGGTAAATGAAAAATCATAGAAGAATATCAAACATCGATATAGACCTTCAGACTGGGGAAAATGAAGTGCTTCAGTCTGAAGATTTTTAAAATTGTGCCATCGGACCAGAGTTTTGTATGAAAGTAATTGACGTTGGCTTGCAAATCCTGCGACTGCATCGGCTGCGATTACGATCAAGACAAACAAGGTTATTACTCTAAAGATCGGGGATCTTGTACTGGATAATAAGACTTTGATCGTCAATGCTCCGAAGTCGAAGATTGACAGTAAGGCCGATTTTAAGAAAATTATGATCAAGGATGGAGCGTCGTTTATTGATCGCGGCACAGACAATTCAATTACTGTGAGTGACAGGAACGCTTTGAAGCTTGTTGCGGGTAAGCAGGCGGATGGCACAAAGATTACGATCAATTCAAAGGGAGCGGATATTACCGTTGTCGGAAATGGCGACATTGCCAGTGTAAATGTGAAAGGTAAGTCAGATATAACTGTTAGAGGAAAGTCTGACAGTGCTCCGAAGATCGTGAACAATGCAGTGGGCGCAAGTATTTCAATTGCCATGAAGACATCTGTTATTTTAAACAAGGCAGCAGATTTGTTCGTGCAGGCAGGCGCAAAGATTGCGTCTCTGACCGTGAAGGCAGCTTCTGACATTTCTGTAGCAGATGGCGCGACAGTAGATGCGGTAAATGTATCTGCTGACAAAGTAAATCTGAAAGTCGATGGAACAGTAGCAAAGGTGGCAGTGAATGCGAAAGCGGATGTTGCTATTTCAGGATCAACAAAGAGCACGATTGAAGTAACAAATAATGCAGCAGGATTCAATGTGCAGACTTTTGTAAAGACAGACCTGAAGCTGAATGCGGATGCAAAGGTATCTCTGGACAAGGGTGCAGAAGGATCGAGCGTGAAAGCAGAAAAAGAAGGCGTGAAGCCGTCTGTTGAGAATAAGACTTCGGCCGATGTTACAATTAAGGATTCAACCGGTACTGACTCTACGATTGCCGCAGGAAAGACAGATGCAGATGCAAAGCCTTCTACGGGTGGAAGCACAACCGGAGAAAGTACAACCGGTGGGTCAGGCAGCTCCTCCGGTGGATCTACAACACCTTCAACTCCGTCTACACCTAGTGTGACAAAGGCTACTTTAAAGCTGGAATCAGATGTGACGGATCGTTCTTACCTGAAAGCGAATGATACTCTGACCGCGCATGTAGAGAATGCAGGAAGTAACAAGGTTACGTATCAGTGGAGAAAAAATTCAGCCCCGATCGCGGGGGCTACAAGTGAAAATTATACGATCAAGCCCGAGGATGAGGGCAGTCGTATCACAGTTACGGTTGTAGTTACAGCAAGTGATGGGCAGTGGCGTTCATTAACCTCAGAAGAAACAGATTACATTTGGGAGGCTGTACATGTGCGGTTTAAAAACAGTATCACTGTTGAACATGGAACGACTGCCGCGGATCTGAAGGAATTTTTGAATGATAAATATAAAGAAGTCTCTTTAGGCACAGCAGCGGACAGCGAAATCGTGTCCGGAACTGTGGTATGGGATGTCACGGATGGGTACAATGGAGATATCGCAGGCGATTATACTGCGACCGGAACAGCCCCTTTTTGGCAGACAGATTGGGATTCCTGCTTTACGATACGATTCAAACATGTTACAATATTTTTTATGCAGCTTGTATTCGAAGTGAGGTGACAGGGTTGAGAGCTACATGCAGAGTGAAAAACAGTTATCATGAGACAACCGGATTTATTGTTGATGAACAATATGTGAAATACTATGATGTGTTGCAAAATATAGACCTGATAGATAACTTAACTGTGACTGTTGATCATGTCATACGTTCAAAAAACGGAAAATTGAAAGAAAGATCCGTGATTGATGAGAATGCGGCAATCTACGAGCAAAAATGCAAGGATAATCCATTACAGAGAGATGTGCAGCATGATCTGGAGCAATGGAGATGCGGATGGAGTGAATATGTGTTATATCTGACCGGCGCCAGACAGATCGGAAAGACGACGGAACTGTTAAAATTTGCATATAAAAATTATGAGCAGATCATATACGTTAATTTGGCAGATGAGGACATCCTCCGTAATTTTGAAAACCTGGTAATAGCCAATTCTATACGGTTTGGAATGATTCATTATTGCAGGGCGGCGAGATTGGAGGAATATACAGATTCGCCGAAAACGATTCTGATCATTGATGAAATTCAGGAAAGTTCAAAGGTCTATAACAGTATCAGAGCTTTGCAGAGTGAGTTAAAATGTCATATAGCGGTAACCGGAAGTTATCTTGGCAAGACGTTGAATGCAAAATATTTTAAACCGGCAGGAAACACCAGAGAAATAGAGATGCAGCCATTGTCTTTTCTGGAGTTTTGCAGAGCATATCAGGCAGATGATTTATTGCAGACAATCGATATATATGGAGGGTCGTCTGGGGAAGATTACGTTCGGTTAACAAATTTGTATCAAACGTATACACAGATTGGTGGATATCCGGCAGTTGTAAAAAAATATATGGAGAGCCAGAACGAGCAGTCGTGCTATGAAGTGATAAAAACGATTATGCAGCGTTTTACAGAAGAATCTGCATCGTATTTTAACAACGATAAATGTGCGATTGTTTTTGATAATGTGTTTAAGGCTGCTTTTATGAATATGGTAAAGGAGAAAAAAGGTACAGCGCTCCATGATATTCAGGAAATCACAGAATTTGTAAAAGAAGATACCAAAGAACATGTCAGCAGAAGTGAGATCAATAAGGTTTTGGCCTGGCTGAAATATTCTAAGATTATAGGAAGCTGTGATCTGTATAATCAGGGGAATGTCAATGATATTTTGAGTGAACGTCGGTTTTATTTTATGGATTGTGGAATCGCAAGATATATCGCATCATTGACACCGGTCAAAAATGAGACAGTAGAGGGAATGATAGCTGAAAATTTTGTTTACTCAGAGTTGTACAGGTTATATCAGAAAGGTATGTTAAAGGGTGATAAGCCTTGTTGTTCCGTATACGATAATTATGAATTGGATTTTATGTTAGTCGATAAAGATGATAAAAAATACGGCGTTGAGGTAAAATCCAGAAAGTCGGATAAACACAGATCGTTGGATTTTTATCTGAGTAAAAAGTTTATAGATGATGCATATGTGGCTGAGATAACGAGGGGAGGACGTGGAAAGCAGGTCAAGTCAATCCCTATCTATACAGTCGGATGCAGATTTCCCTATTAATAAAAATGTGAAAACGGAGGGTAAGTAATTAGTTATGAAACGTGAATCTTTTAAGTCCCGGCTCGGCTTTTTGCTGGTGAGTGCGGGCTGTGCGATTGGAATCGGCAATGTGTGGCGGTTCCCTTATGTAGCAGGGCAAAACGGCGGAGGATTATTTGTGCTGTTTTACCTGATCTTTCTGGTGGCGATGGGACTGCCGGTATTGACGATGGAGCTGGCGGTCGGACGTGCGAGCCGCAAGAGTGCGGTGCAGGCATATCAGGCACTGGAAAAGCCGGGCAGCAAATGGCATCTGCATGGCTGGGTAGCGATCTTTGGCTGTTATATGCTGATGATGTATTATACGACCGTATCCGGATGGATGGTCACATATTTTTATAAGTTCCTGACCGGAACCTTTCAGGCGGGCATGGATGCCGATGCGGTAGGAGCGGTATTTACGGATCTGCTGGCGGATCCCGTACAGATGGGATTCTGGATGATCGTGACAGTTCTGGCAGGATTTCTCGTGTGCAGCCGCGGACTGCAGAATGGCCTGGAGAAGGTCAGCAAGATCATGATGAGCGCACTGCTGATCCTGATCATCGTGCTGGCAGTTCACAGCTTTACATTGTCCGGTGCGGGAGCTGGTATCTCATTTTATCTGGTGCCGAATGTGGATACGGTACGTGAAGTTGGTCTGGGCAATGTGATCGCTGCGGCGATGAACCAGTCGTTTTTTACATTGAGTCTCGGTGTGGCTGCGATGGAGATCTTCGGCAGCTATATGGACAAGGGACATACGCTGGCGGGAGAGGGGGCGCGGATCTGCGCACTGGATACGTTCGTGGCGATCATGTCAGGACTCATTATCTTCCCGGCATGCTTCAGTTATGGCGTGGAAGTCACCGCGGGACCGAAACTGATCTTTGTCACGCTGCCGAATGTATTCGTCAATATGGAGGGCGGCAGACTGTGGGGATCACTGTTCTTCCTGTTTATGACGTTTGCCAGCTTTTCAACGATCATAGCGGTATTTGAGAATATCATGTCTTTTTGCATGGACATGTTTGGCTGGGACAGAAACAAGACGGCGCTCATCAACTGTGCGATCATCCTGATCGCGAGTCTGCCGTGTGTGCTCGGCTATAATGTGTGGAGTAATCTGCACCTGATCGGTGGACGTGATGTGCTCGACAGTGAGGACTTTATCGTGAGCAACCTGCTGCTCCCGATCGGCTCTCTCATCTATCTGTTGTTCTGTGTGACGAAGTTCGGATGGGGATTTGACCGTTATATCGAGGAGGCGAATACCGGTGAGGGGCTGAAGATGGCAAAATGGCTCAAGCCGTATTTCCAGTTTCTTCTGCCGCTTCTGATCCTGATCATTCTGATTCAGGGATTGTTATAAGGAAAAAGACCTGCACACCGCAGGTCTTTTTCTAGGGGAGGATAAAGTATTTTTGTATCTTTCGCACAACCGGAGCCTTGGGGGTAACAAATGCTTCGGTTAGTCGTAGTATATCCGGTTTTTCCGGTGATATACAAAAAATGTTTTGAAAAATACGTGCATATGAGTTATACTATGTAAGTGCACATAGATTGTGCGTATATTTTTAATAAATTTTTACTAAAGGACGGATGAATTATGGCATTATTACAGGATTGGCAAAAGATTGCCTATAATGAAAAAGCAGACAAAGGACAGCTCCAGAGATTCTGGAACAATTACTTCTTATTAGAAAAAGGCATTTATGAGCAGCTTCTCAACAATCCCGATGAGAAGGTAGAGGGTACCGTAAAGGAACTGGCTGAGAAGTATCAGATCAGTGTGATGGAGATGACCGGATTCTTAGATGGTATCAATGATTCACTGGTCGAGGCGAACCCGATCGAGACAATGGAAGAGGATACACATGTCAACCTGATTTTTGATAAGGAGAAGCTCTACAAGAACATGGTAGATGCCAAGGCTGACTGGCTGTACGAGCTGCCCCAGTGGGATCAGATCTTTGATGCAGAGAAGAAGAAGGCACTGTATTTAGAGCAGAAGAAGTCCGGTACAGTCCGTCGTGAGGGCAAGAAGATCGGCAGAAACGATCCGTGTCCCTGCGGAAGCGGCAAGAAGTACAAGCAGTGCTGCGGTAAGAACGCATAATTCGTGTGTGAGGATGGAACTTGTTACGATTGTATAAAATAAGTACAAGATCACTACTTTACATACGTTTGAAAAAGCGTTAGAATGTCTAATCATAAAAGATGTATGAATATTGCATAACACGATGAAGAGACTAACCAACTCTGAGTGCCCCTAATCCGGGCCGGTGATACCGTTATCATCAGAACGAAGTGACTGTGTGTGACACATGGTAACTGGGGTGGAACCGCGAGCAATCGTCCCCGGTGTCAGAATAATCTGACACCGGGGTTTTTATATTTTTACAAGAATAAATATAAAGAATAAATTTACAAAGAAGGAGATACTAATATGAAGATCACATTAAAAGATGGCTCAGTAAAAGAGTACAGCGAAGCAAAATCCGTGTATGAGATCGCAAAAGACATCAGCGAGGGACTGGCACGTGTGGCCTGCGCCGGAGAGGTAAACGGAGAGATCGTAGATCTGCGTACGGAACTCACCGATGACTGCGAGTTAAATATCGTGACCGCAAGCGACCCGGAGGGTCTGCGCGTGATCCGTCATACCGCATCCCATGTACTGGCAGAGGCTGTCAAGCGTCTGTTCCCGGATGCAAAGGTGACGATCGGACCTGCGATCGATGATGGATTCTATTATGATTTTGATCATGCACCGTTCTCAAGAGAGGATCTTGACAACTTAGAGGCTGAGATGAAGAAGATCATCAAGGAAGGACATGAGATCACACGTTTTACACTGCCCAGAGCAGAAGCAATCAAGTTGATGCAGGAGAAAGGTGAGCCCTACAAGGTAGAGCTGATCGAGGATCTTCCGGAAGACGCCGAGATCAGTTTTTACGACCAGGGCGGATTTGTTGATCTGTGTGCGGGACCGCATCTGATGAGCACAAAGGGCGTAAAGGCTTACAAGCTGATCTCTTCTTCTATGGCTTACTGGCGGGGCGATTCGGATAAAGCACGCCTGCAGCGTATTTATGGTACTGCATTTAATAAAAAGGATGAATTAAAGGAGCATCTGGATAAGCTGGAGGATGCCAAGATGCGTGATCACAATAAGCTCGGACGTGAGATGGGATTATTCACCACAGTAGATGTCATCGGACAGGGACTGCCGCTGTTTACCCCGAAGGGAACCAAGATGATCATGAAGCTGCAGCGCTGGATCGAGGATCTCGAGGATAATGAGTGGGGTTATGTGAGAACACGTACACCGCTGATGGCGAAGGCTGATCTGTACAAGATCTCCGGACACTGGGATCATTACATGGACGGTATGTTTATCTTAAATAAGGATTCGGATGACAAGGAGACGATGGCTCTGCGTCCGATGACATGTCCGTTCCAGTACTATGTATATATGAACGAGCAGCATTCCTACAGAGATCTCCCGTATCGTATGGCAGAGACTTCTACACTGTTCCGTAACGAGGATTCCGGCGAGATGCACGGACTGACCCGTGTCAGACAGTTTACGATCACAGAGGCTCATATCATTCTCCGCCCGGATCAGGCAGAGGAGGAACTGACCAGATGTACCGAGCTGTGCCACTATGTCATGAAGACACTCGGAATCGACGGAGATGTCACCTATCGTCTGTCCAAGTGGGATCCGAATAATAAGGAAAAATATCTCGGAGATGATGAGTACTGGAACAGTACACAGCAGTATCTGCGCGATGTCATGGATGAGAATCACATCCCCTATACGGAGGCTGACGGAGAGGCTGCATTCTACGGACCGAAGATCGATATCCAAGCCAAGAATGTATACGGCAAGGAAGATACGATGGTAACGATCCAGCTCGACTGCGCGAGTGCAGAGAAGTTCGGTATGTACTATATCGATGAGAAGGGTGAGAAGGTTCTGCCTTGGATCATTCATCGTACATCCATGGGATGCTATGAGCGTACACTGGCATGGCTCATTGAGCATTACGCAGGTAAATTCCCGACATGGCTGTGCCCGGAGCAGGTTCGTGTACTGCCGATCTCCGATAAATATCTCGACTATGCAAATCAGGTTGCTGCCGAGCTCAAGAAGAATCATGTGGATGTCACCGTTGACAGCCGTTCGGAGAAGATCGGATACAAGATCCGTGAGGCGAGACTGGACAAGCTGCCTTATATGCTCGTTGTCGGTCAGCAGGAAGAGGCAGATGGTACCGTTTCTGTCAGAAGCCGTTTTGCAGGTGATGAGGGCGTAAAGCCGTTAGCTGAGTTTATCGATCAGATCTGCGAGGAGATCCGTACCAAGGAGATCCGCGAAGAGGTTGCGCAGGAACAAAAATAATCGCATAAAATTTCTCACATAAACCATACTAATTGTGCACGAGGGTGTGCGTATGATTTATGGAAAGGAATGAGCGATCATGACAAAGTTAGACTGTAATGTATCAAACTGTATGTATAATACAGACAAGAAGTGTTCCAAGAATGATATTCTGGTAGATGGCAGCGAGGCATCCATGCCTCACGAGACCTGCTGCTCGAGCTTCCGTGAGCAGGGCTGCAACTGCAGCAAAAATGCGGTAGGCGAGCCGAAGAGTGCGCTGGATGTCCAGTGCAAGGCGACGAACTGCACGTTTAACGATCACGAGAAGTGTCAGGCAGACCATATCGGTATCAGTGGTGTGAACGCATGCGTTGTCGCAGAGACAGAGTGTGCAAGCTTCCGCTGTAAGCAGTAAGGATACAAAAAGACAGGAACATCCCTCGTGTCCCGGGAGACAGGTGCGGGGGATGTTCCTTGCATACATACAGATCATTACAGGCTGGCAGTTTATATGTAAAAGGGTGTATATTTTATGAATATGAATATCAATTTTCCCCATCTGCATATTTATCTGAACCACGTCGGCAAGACGATCCATATCGGCAGTTTTGAACTCGCATTTTACGGATTGACGCTGGCGTTTGCAATGCTGATGGGACTGTGTGTCGCTCTGCGTGAGGCAAAGCGCAGCGGACAGAATCAGGATGATTATTTTGATCTGGCGATCATTGCGATCATCTGTTCCCTGATCGGAGCACGTGCATATTATGTGATCTTTGCGTGGGATCGTTATAAGGACAATCTGCTGCAGATCTTTAATCTCAGGCAGGGTGGACTGGCGATCTACGGCGGCGTGATCGCAGCAATCATTACGACCTTCTGTTTTTGTAAAAAAAGAAAATTAAAGTTCCCGCTCGTGTGCGATACGGCAGGACTGGGACTGGTCACCGGACAGATCATCGGGCGCTGGGGCAACTTCTTTAATCGAGAGTGCTTTGGCGGATACACGGACAATCTGCTCGCGATGCAGCTTCCGGTCAATGCGGTGCGTCAGGGCGAGATCACGGAGTCTATCGCGGCTCATAAGCTGGTCATCGACGGCGTGGAGTACATACAGGTGCATCCGACATTCCTTTATGAATCGCTGTGGAATCTGGCATTGCTGTTGTTTTTAGTATGGTATATCCGCAGGAAAAAGTTCGATGGAGAGGTATTCCTCATGTACCTGTGCGGCTATGGCATCGGCAGATTCTGGGTGGAGAGCCTGCGTACCGACCAACTGCTCATACCGGGAATCGGAGTGCCTGTATCGATGGTCGTCGGTGCAGTCATGGCAGTAGTCGCCGGCGTGTGGATCGCAGCCGTCCGCTGCAAACTAGCGAAAAGTGGAGGAGTTCAAACTACAGATGACATCCAAAACGACAAAGGAACGGGAGACGCTGCTGCGTCAACTGGAGAGGGAACGAAAAAAACTGAATGAAGCGATAGCAAAGGACGTGTCCTCAGAGGAGAGTCTGGCGTGCAGCCGGCGCGTGGACATGATCTTAGAGCAGTTAATCGATGAACCGTGATGGAAGCCGGTGGATTTTAGATCCACCGGCTCTTTTTTGCCTAAAAAACATATGTTCCATTGATTTTTTCGGCTGAAGGGAGTATAGTAGGGACATAAGTGGAGGAAAGTGGTATATAAGTGGTGAAAAGTGGTGGATAAGTTTATAACAATGTGAATAATTATAGGTTATCCACAGATCACCGTATATACGATGAGGACCCAGAATGTTTACCGGTGAGTACAATCATAGCATTGATGCAAAAGGCAGAGTGATCGTCCCTTCTAAGTTTCGCGAGCAGTTGGGCGAGGAATTCGTCGTGACCAAAGGTCTTGACGGATGTCTGTTTGTGTACCCCAAAAGCGAGTGGGAGGGCATTGAGGAGAAGTTCCGTGCGCTGCCTTCCAATGCGCAGACACGCCGGTTTATGAGATTCTTCTTCGCAGGTGCCGCTACATGCGAAGTCGACAAGCAGGGCAGGATCCTGATTCCGTCCAATTTGAGAGAGCATGCCGATCTGCAGAAGGATATCGTATCTGCGGGTGTACTCAACCGGGTGGAGATCTGGAACCGTGACCGCTGGGTGGAGAGCAGCAATTTTGATGATATGGATGAGGTTGCCGAGCATATGGCAGACCTGGGATTCAGTTTTTAATGGAACGGAATGCATGAATTTGAGTGAGGATTGATGAATGGAGTTTAACCACACTTCCGTCTTACTGACGGAGACGATCGATAATCTGAATATCCGGCCGGAGGGTATCTATGTGGATGGCACACTCGGTGGCGGTGGACATGCCTATGAGGTGTTAAAACGCCTGCAGGGTGGTGGACGTCTGATCGGGATCGATCAGGATGCGGATGCAATCCGTGCCGCAGGAGAACGGCTGCAGGAGTTTGCAGACCGGTTGACGATCATCCGCAGCAATTATGCCAATATGAAGGAAGAACTGGAGCGGATCGGTGTCCACGGTGTGGATGGGATCGTGCTGGATCTGGGTGTCTCATCATTTCAGCTCGATACACCGGAGCGCGGATTTACTTACCGCGTGGAGGATGCACCGTTAGATATGCGTATGGATCAGAGATCGCGTGTGAGCGCCAGAGATATCGTCAATACCTACAGCGAGGGTGAATTATACCGGATGATCCGTGACTACGGCGAAGATCGTTTCGCGAAAAATATCGCCAAGCATATTGTCGCAGCGAGGGAGCGGGAACCGATCGAGACGACCGGACAGCTCAATGCCATTATCGAGGCGGCGATTCCGAAAAAAGTGGCAAAGACCGGAGGACATCCGGCAAAGCGCACCTATCAGGCAATTCGTATTGAATGCAATCATGAGCTGGACGTGCTGCGGGATCATCTTGATGAGATGATCGGGCTGCTCAATCCGGGAGGAAGGATCTGTATCATCACGTTCCATTCGCTTGAAGACCGGATCGTCAAGACGATCTTTAAAAAGAATGAGAATCCCTGCACCTGTCCGCCGGATTTCCCGGTGTGTGTATGCGGGAATGTATCAAAGGGAAAGGTGATCACGCGAAAGCCGATCCTGCCTACGGACGAGGAAATGGAGCACAATCCGCGCTCAAAGAGTGCGAAACTTCGGGTATTTGAAAAGACGAAGGATGTCACATAAATACACATAGATAATAAGTAATTAGGAAATAAAAACGGTATCAGGGATGTACCGGGTATGAGGGGTAAATAGTTATGGCACAGTCAGGCAGAGATTACAGAAGAATGACTTACATTGAGGGAAATACCGTGCGCCGCATGGATGCGATGCCGGATAACTGGGAGCGTGAGCGGGAGCAGCGCAGAGCGCGTGAAGAGCAGGAACAGAGGGAACGTCAGCGTCGCCGCAGACAGCGCGCGATCGCAAGGCGCAATCAGGATCGTGCACTGGTCATGGATCGCAGTTATGTCGTTTTTTTGACGATCGCGGCAATTGTGACTTGCATAACGGCAGTGTTTTATATTAAACTACAGTCAGATGTCACGATTCATCTGAACAATATTGCGGCATTGGAGGCGACGGTTAACAATCTAAAGACCGATAATGATGCCACGGACAAGCGTTTGGCAACAGCGCTGCAGATGGACACGGTAAAAGATCAGGCGATCAATGAGCTGGGTATGAGTTATCCGAGTCAGGATCAGATCGTATACTATCAGATCGACCGCTCTGATTTTATGTCACAGTACGGTGAAATACCGGAATAACGATTTTTATTTTATATAGAAAGATTGAATGACTTTGGCAAATCAGCAGAAAAGACCAAGAAGAAAAACAAAAAAATTTACGATCGGCATGAAAAAGAAACTGATCTTTCTTTTCCTGTTGATCGGTGGAGCGCTGATCGGACTGGTGTGCAGAATTATCTATATCCAGCATGTGAAGGGCGCGACTTATGAGAAAATAGTGTTGTCACAGCAGGCGTATGACAGTGAGACGATCCCGTATCGCAGAGGTGATATCCTCGATGCGAAGGGAACGATTCTCGCGACGAGTACGGACGTATATAATCTGGTGCTGGACTGTAAGGTACTTACGAGTGATGTGAGTGGGAAGCAGCCCTATCTGGAGCCTACGCTGACAGCTCTTTTTTCATGTTATCCGGAATTGGATGAGAGTGAGGTCCGGCAACTCGTGCAGGATTCTCCAAACAGCCAGTATAATGTACTCATTAAGAAAATGAGCTATGAGGATATGTCAAAATATGCTGATCTGGCTGCCGATGTGGAAAATCATCCGAATCTGAAGGGCGTGTGGTTCGAAAAAAGCTATATCCGGTCGAATCCGTACGGATCGCTGGCAAGCCCGGTGCTGGGATTTACACGTTCGGACAATGTCGGAATGCTGGGACTCGAGAGCTATTACGATGATGTGCTCAGCGGTACGAACGGACGCCGGTTCGGATATCTGAATTCAGACAATGATCTGGAAAAAACGGTGCGCGAGGCGGAGAATGGGGATTCCATCGTGACGACGCTGGATGCCAATCTGCAGAGCATCGTGGAGGAAAAGATCAAGGAATTCTGCGATACGTTTGAGGATAATGACAGAGAAGGTCCGGCAGCGAGCAATATCGGTGTGCTGATCATGAATCCGAAGACCGGTGAAGTGATGGCGATGGCGCAGTATCCGACCTTTGATCTGACAGACCCGTGGAATCTGGAGGATCGCTATACGAAGGAAGAACTGGATGAGATGACAGACGAGGAGCTGGACGATGCGAGAAACCGTCTGTGGACGAATTATTGTGTTTCTTCTACCTATGAGCCCGGTTCGACAGCCAAGCCATTTACCGTGGCGGCAGGTCTGGAGACTGGAACCTTAAAGGGAAATGAGACCTTTGTTTGTGACGGAGGAGAGACCATCTCAGGACACAATATCCATTGTGTGAATGTCTATGGACATGGTGTGGAGACGATCCGCAAATCGCTCATGGATTCCTGCAATGATGCATTGATGCAGATGTCGTACCGCATCGGTGTGGACAATTTCTGTAAATATCAGAGTATTTTTGGATTCGGGCTGCGTACGAATATTGACCTGCCCGGAGAGGCACGTACCGATACACTGATCTATCATGCGCAGGATATGAAGACGGTCGATTTGGCGACGAACTCCTTCGGACAGAACTTTAACGTGACGATGATCCAGATGGGCGGAGCCTTTTCATCGCTGATCAACGGTGGAAAATATTATCAGCCGCACATGGTATCCAAAGTGCTCGACGAGAATGGCAATGTCGTCCGCACGATCAATCCGGTACTGATCAAACAGACGGTATCGGAGGAGACGAGTAAACAGATCCGCAGCTATTTATACGATACGGTATCCGAAGGAACTGCCCGGTATGCCAAGGTAGCGGGATATTCCATGGGCGGTAAGACCGGAACGGCACAGAAATCGAATGGAAGCTCCAAGGATGAGAAAAATTATCTCGTATCCTTCATCGGATATCTTCCGGCGGATGATCCGCAGCTTTTGATCTATACGGTCGTAGATGAGCCGAATGCAGCGGAGCAGGCACACAGTACCTATGCGCAGAACCTGACGCGTGAGATACTCGAGGAGGCACTGCCGTACCTGAATATCTATCCGGATGAGATCGCGCCGGAAGGAGCGCTCACACCGGATGAGACGAACTTCTTTACAGGTCTGGACGGTGTTACGGTGCCGTCTGCGAGCGGAACTCTGATCGATCCGACTGAAGAGGACACTACGGCGGGAAATCAGTGACTTGGAATCATAACCTCATAAGAGCAGTAATAAGCTATAGTAACTGCTTTTGTGAGGTTTTTGTATATGAGGGAACGGGAGGAATGGACAAAGTTCCACAATCGTCAGAAGATCGTACTCATGTTTTTTGTGGTGGCGGCGTGCCTGATGTTTCTGATCGGCAGACTGGTCTATCTCATGGTGTGGGGATCTACTTACTACGGAGGCAGGGCACAGGACATCCACGAGCGGGAGCGGTCGATCAAGGCGGCACGTGGAAATATCTATGACCGGAACGGTGTGCTGCTCGCAGCGAACCGCACGGTATGTACGATCTCTGTGATACACAGCCAGATTGAAGATCCGGAGGCGGTCATCACAGCACTTTCCGAGGCACTGGAGATGGATGAGGAAAAAGTGCGTGCGCGTGTGGAAAAGGTCAGCTCCATTGAGCGTATCCGTTCAAATGTAGATATTGAGACCGGGGATAAAATCCGTGCACTCGGGCTGGCTGGCGTGAAGGTGGATGAGGACTATAAGAGGTATTATCCGCATGGGACGCTTGCTTCTAAGGTGCTCGGATTCACCGGAGGTGATAATCAGGGAATTGTTGGTCTGGAGGTAAAGTATGATGAGCTGCTGCAGGGAGAACCGGGTAAGATCCTGACGCTGACCGATGCGAAGGGAATCGAGATCGAGGGTGTCGGCGAATCCAGAAAAGAGCCGGTCAATGGCAATGATCTGTATCTGACACTGGATTATAACATACAGACCTATGCGATGCAGGCGGCGGAGAAGGTGATGGAACAAAAGGATGCGGACAGTGTGCAGATCATCGTCATGAATCCTTCCGACGGCGAGGTGTATGCGATGGTCGATCTGCCCGAATTTGATTCCAATCATCCGTTTACGCTGCCGGATACCTATGAGGCACAGCCGGGTGTGAGTGAGAATGATGCACTGAATCAGATGTGGCGCAACAAATGTCTGAATGATACCTATGAGCCGGGAAGTATCTTTAAGATCATCACGGCATCGGCAGCACTGGAAAAAGGTGTGGTATCGGTGGAAGATCATTTCTTCTGTCCGGGATATATTGTGGTGGAGGATCGCAGGATCCGTTGTCATAAGGTGGCGGGGCACGGAAGTGAAACGTTTGCGCAGGGACTGCAGAATTCCTGCAACCCGGTATTCATCACGATCGGTCAGCGCATCGGTGTAGATGACTATTTTAAATATTTCAAACAGTTCCGGCTGGATCGTCTGACGAATATCGATCTGCCCGGTGAAGCGGGTACGATCATGCATGCGAAAAAGGATGTCGGCCCGGTCGAACTGGCTACGATCTCGTTTGGACAGAGTTTTCAGGTTACACCGATAAAGCTGGCTGCGACAGCCGGATCGCTGGTGAACGGTGGACTGCTCATCACGCCGCATCTGGCACTGGAAGCGAGAAATACAGACGGCGAACTCGTGAGAAACTTCCGGAGTGATTATGAGGTGAGCGAATATGACCGGATCGTATCGGCCGATACATCAGAACTGATGGCACAGTTATTGGAAAGTGTCGTGAGTGAGGGCGGCGGAAAACGTGCCTACATCGAAGGTTATCGGATCGGTGGCAAGACAGCTACTTCACAGACGCTGCCGCGAAGTGCGCACCGCTATATCTCATCGTTTCTGGGATTCGCTCCGGCAGACAATCCGCAGGTGCTTGTGCTGGTCGTGATTCATGATCCGCAGGGTGTCTACTATGGCGGTACGATCGCGGCTCCGGTAGCGCATGATATTTTTGCTGATATTCTGCCATATTTGGATATCGCGCCTTGCACTGAGACAGAAAATAACGTATACTAGATAAGTTGAAATGGAGTAACTATTCAGAACAGTTACAAAGTGGAATTCAAAAGAAAGAGGGATAGAAACGATGAAAGTATTTGATATGACAAGCGCATGCATTTTTGCCGTGCTGATCTCATTTGCGATCAGTGCGGTATTGGGACCGGTGCTCATTCCGTTTCTGCGGAAACTGAAGATCGGTAATACAGAGCGTGAGGAACTGGCGTCCCATCAGGTGAACAACCGGTACACCGACGATGGGCGGACTCATGATCCTGATCGCGATCACGGTGACGAGTCTGATTTTTATGAAGGATTATCCGAAGATCATGCCGGTCTTATTTGTGACACTTGGCTACGGGATCATCGGATTTCTGGATGATTATCTGAAGGTTGTGCTCAAACGTTCGGATGGTCTGCTTGCATGGCAGAAGATGATCTGTGAGATCATTGTGACCGGTGTGTTTGCGGTATATATGGTGCGCGCTGATGTCCCTATGACGATGCTGATCCCGTTTAGCGGCGGCATGTACTTAAATCTCGGCTGGCTGGCATTTCCGGTGATGTTTCTGGCAGTGATCGGAACTGTCAACGGTGTGAATTTTACGGATGGACTGGATGGACTGGCGAGCAGTGTGACGATCCTGGTAGCAACCTTTTTTGCGGTCGTAGCGATCGGCACGGCGAATCAGGTCGCACCGATCACCTGCGCGGTTGTCGGTGCGCTGCTTGGCTTTTTACTGTTTAATGTGTATCCGGCCCGTGTGTTCATGGGAGATACCGGATCACTGGCACTCGGCGGATTTGTGGCTGCAACAGCCTATATGATGCAGATGCCGATCTTTATATTGATCGTCGGTATGATCTACTGGATCGAGATCTTATCAGTCATGCTGCAGGTCGGATATTTCAAACTGACACACGGCAAGCGGATCTTCCGCATGGCACCGATCCATCATCATTTCGAGCTGGGTGGATGGTCAGAGACAAAAGTCGTAGCAGTATTTTCCATCGTGACGACACTGTTGTGTCTCGTTGCATATATGGCATTATAAGGAGCGTGTAGAACATGAGAATACAGATGAATCTGGAAGGTAAAAAGGTACTTATAGCGGGAACCGGTATCAGCGGGATCGCTGCGGCAGAACTGCTGGCAGCCAATGGGATCGCTTTTGATATCTACGATGGCAATGAGGCGCTGAGTGAGCAGACGATCCGTGACAAATCACAGGCGCTCAGTAGTTGTGGTGTGATCGTGGGTGTTTTGCCGGAGGAACAGATGGACAACTATTCGTATGCGGTGCTCAGTCCCGGAGTGCCGACGGATCTGCCGATGGTCGACGGTCTGCGCGCACACGGTGTGCACATCTGGGGAGAGATCGAGCTGGCCTATGCGTTCTCAGAGGGCGATGTGCTGGCGATCACCGGAACGAACGGAAAGACGACGACGACGGCACTGACCGGAGAGATCATGAAAAACTATGTGCAAGATGTACAGGTCGTCGGCAATATCGGTATTCCGTATACCCGTATGGCACCGGATATGACGCCGGAGACTGTGACGGTCGCTGAGATCTCCAGCTTCCAGCTTGAGACAGTCGAGCATTTTGCACCGAAGGTATCGGCGATCTTAAATATCACACCGGATCATCTGAACCGTCATCATACGATGGACAATTATATCGCTGCCAAGGAGCGTATCACGGAAGGCCAGTCGGCGGATGATGTATGCGTGCTCAACTACGAGGATGAAGTGCTGCGCGCGTTCGGAGAAAAATTGAAGCAGCGGATGCATGTGGTCTATTTCAGCAGTGCACGTGCACTGGACGACGGATTATATTTGGCGGGAGATGAGATCTGGCTGGCACAGGGCGCTGAGCGTGAGCTGGTCTGCAATGTGAATGATCTGAACCTGCTTGGCAGACACAATTATGAGAATGTCATGGCTGCGACAGCGATCGCATACAGTTACGGTGTTCCGCTGGATAAGATCCGTGAGGTTCTGGTCAGATTTACGGCAGTGGAGCATAGAATAGAGTATGTGACGGAGGTCGACGGAGTCAGATATTATAACGATTCAAAGGGAACCAACCCAGATGCTGCGATTCAGGGCATCCGTGCGATGAACCGGCCGACCTGTCTGATCGGAGGCGGCTACGATAAGCAGTCCGAGTATGATGAGTGGATCGGTGCTTTTGACGGAAAAGTGAAGAAACTGGTTCTGATCGGACAGACCGCACAGAAGATCGCAGACACCTGCGAGCGTATGGGATTCCATGATTATACATTTGCGGACTCCCTGCAGGAGGCAGTGGATATCTGCCATGATACGGCAGTCAGCGGAGACGCAGTCCTGTTGTCACCGGCTTGTGCGAGCTGGGGAATGTTCGATAATTATGAGCAGCGGGGACGCATGTTCAAGGATATGGTCAGGGCATTAAAATAGTGATTCTAATAGCGTGTGAGGGAGTGGACATATGGCACGACGGCAGAGAAAAAAACGGCAAATTAAATATTTTGACTACAGTCTGCTGTTTATCATCATTTTTTTGATCTGTTTTGGTCTGGTGATGCTATACAGCACCAGTGCATATGATGCGCAGAATACCTTCCACGATCCGGCGCATTATCTGAAGCGTCAGGGAGCGGCATTTTTACTCGGATTTCTATTCATGTTCGGGCTTGCCAATATGGATTACCGTATATGGAAAAAATTCGGAACGCTGGCTTATCTGGGAGCCTTGGTATTGTGTTCACTCGTACTCATACCGGGAATCGGTATCGATCACAACGGTTCGAGACGATGGCTCGGTGTGCCGAACTCCAGTCTGGAGTTCCAGCCTTCGGAGTTCGCCAAGCTGGCGGTGATCATGTTTCTGGCGAGCCTGATCAGCCGGATGCCGAAAAAAATGGCAAAGTTTTCGATGGTGATCCGCGTGATCGTGGTCATCCTGCCGATCTTCGGACTGATCGCTTATAACAACCTGAGTACGGCGATCATCGTACTGGGTATCGCTGTGGCGATGGTGTTCGTATCGAGTCCGAAATATTTACAGTTTTTTGCGGTCGGGGGCGCAGGTCTTGGAGCAATCGGATTGTTCCTGCTATTGCCGTCGGCTGGATACCGAAATGACCGTCTGGCTATGTGGCGTCATCCGGAGGATTTTGAAAAAGGCTTCCAGACCCTGCAGGGACTGTATGCGATCGGATCGGGTGGATTGTTCGGAAAAGGGCTCGGCAATAGCATGCAGAAGCTTGGATTCGTACCGGAGGCTCCAAACGATATGATCTTTTCGATCATCTGTGAGGAACTGGGATTGTTTGGCGCGATCTGCGTGATCTTATTATTTCTGCTGTTAATGTGGCGCTTTATGGTCATTGCCAACAATGCCAGAGATCTGTACGGTGCACTGCTGGTGACAGGTATTCTGGCGCATATCGCCATACAGGTTGTATTAAATATTGCGGTCGTGACGAATACGATCCCGAATACGGGTGTTACGCTGCCGTTTATCAGCTACGGAGGAACATCGGTCGTATTCCTTATGTCAGAGATGGGGCTGGCATTAGCCGTGTCCAAGGGAATCCAGTTCGAACCGGACGCATCGGAGATCGCTTATGATTAGAGAACAGCGCAGGGAAAATGAGCGCAGAAGAAAAAGAAAACGAAATATATTGATGATCTTAGGACTGATCGTTCTGCTGGCCGGCATCGGTGCTGTGCTTATCACACAGGTATTTACGGTGAAAAAGGTGACAGTCGTCGGCAACGAATTCTATACCGATGACCAGATCCGCGATCTGGTGCTCGATGATGACTATTCGTGGAGCTCGCTCTATGTGTATCTGAAATACCGTTTTCTGCGGACGGAGAAACTGCCGTTCGTGGATGAGATGACTGTCGGATTAAATCCGGCTCAGCCGCACGAATTGACAGTAGAAGTGTACGAGAAGGGAATCCTCGGCTATCTGTATATCAAGTCGATCGACCAGAATGCATATTTTGATAAGGATGGATTTGTAGTAGAGACTTCGCAGGAGGTCATACCCGATGTACCACAGATCGAAGGGCTGACCTGTGATTCGGTCGTATTATATGAGAAGCTGCCGCTGGAAAATGATACGTCGCTCAAGAACCTGTTATCATTGACACAGTTACTGCAAAAATATGAGATACCAGCCAAGCGGATCCGTTATGATGAGGCATCCGCGGAGATGACCGTGTACAGTGGCAAGATCACGATACTGGTCGGAAATGCGGACAATCTGGCACAGAAGATCCTGCGCCTGCAGTACATTTTACCGCAGCTTGAGGGCAAAAAAGGCACACTGCATCTGGAAAACTGGACGAGCGAGACGACGGATATCATATTTGCTCCTAAAAAAAGTAAAAAATCAAAATAAATGGTTGATAAATTTTTGAAGAAATACTATTATAAATATGATTAGGGGTTGTACGTTGTAGATGTGCGTACCTAAATGGATGGAGAATATTTGGATAAGGCGCCGCGTTCGGGCGCAGATTTGAGGATAGAGGAGGACAAGCTCTTGTTAGAGATTACAACCACAGGTGCAGACAATAATGCGAAAATCATTGTGATCGGTGTCGGAGGCGCCGGAAACAATGCAGTAAATAGAATGATCGATGAGAATATCGGAGGCGTGGAGTTCGTAGGTGTCAATACAGATAAACAGGCATTGGCATTGTGTAAGGCTCCGACATTGATCCAGATCGGAGAGAAGCTGACCAAGGGGCTTGGTGCAGGTGCACAGCCTGAGATCGGCATGAAGGCTGCTGAGGAGAGTGCAGATGATCTTTCTAACGCGATTCAGGGTGCGGATATGGTGTTCGTTACCTGTGGTATGGGTGGCGGAACCGGAACCGGTGCAGCACCCGTGGTGGCAAAGATAGCAAAAGATATGGGTATCCTGACGGTCGGTGTTGTGACGAAACCGTTTAAGTTCGAGGCAAAGCAGCGCATGGTCAATGCCGTATCCGGTATTGAGCGGCTGAATGACAGTGTGGATACGCTCATTGTGATCCCGAACGATAAGCTGTTAGAGATCGTAGACCGCCGTACGACGATGCCGGATGCATTGAAGAAGGCAGATGAGGTATTGCAGCAGTCCGTACAGGGTATCACAGATCTGATCAATCTGCCGGCTCTGATCAATCTGGACTTCGCCGATGTACAGACAGTCATGAAGGACAAGGGACTGGCACATATCGGAATCGGTGAGGCACACGGCGATGACAAGGCTCTCGAGGCTGTCAAGCTGGCAGTTGCGAGCCCGTTATTAGAGACAACGATCAATGGCGCATCACACGTCATTATCAATATTTCCGGAGATATCTCCCTGATCGATGCCAGTGATGCAGCAGGTTATGTACAGGATCTGGCAGGAGATGATGCCAATATCATCTTCGGTGCGAAGTATGATGAGTCTATGACAGATACAGCGAAGATCACTGTCATTGCGACCGGATTGGAAGCAAACAAGAAGCCTGCCGTGACACCTTTGATGAGCGGTATGAAATATTCGACCGGAACGACGGCTGCCGCAGCCGGTGCGACCAGACCGATGAGCAGCGGACTGACGAGCCGTAGCGGTCTGAGCGGTTCAGCAGGCAGTGCATATACACGTGGACTCGGAGCCGCAGGAAATACGGCGGGAGCCGGGGCATCAGCACCGGTAAATCCTGCATTTACAGGTATTCAGAAGCCGAAGAGACCGGAGAGTAGTGTGCCGGAGAAGGATATACAGATCCCTACATTTTTAAAGAATACGAGAAGATAGTCAGTTTTAGTATCTTTCAGATTCCTATGAGATAGACAATCCGTTTTTGGATTGTCTATCTTTTTTTGAATCCGCTGATCTGATATGACAAATTCTGCAGAAGGTCAGCGGTATAATTGTCCTATGAACCGGGCAGGGAGGGAATGCATATGTGGAGTTGACGATATATATAGATGTGCTGTGGCTGCGCACTTTTTTTGTAGAATTAAACGTGTGTCTGTTTGTCAATCTGTGGATGAAACGGGAGTGTCCCGTGATACATATCGTGTGGGTCAATGCGTTGGCATCGGCGTTGCAGATCGCGTTGTTTGTGCTGGCGGGATACGGAGTGATCGTCATGGCAGGAGGCATGCTGCTTCGGACCGGTGTCCTGAACATGCTGTTCCGGCCGCAGAATGCCGGAGTATTTTTGCGGCTCTTTTTATGGAGCATGGCTGCAACGGTTGCGATCGGTGGGCTTCTTGACATTGCACAGGCACATCTGCCCGGTGACTGCTGGTTTCCGGCCGGGTGTATACTGTGCGCCTGCAGTATGCTGATCTCGCTGGTGCTGGAGGAGCGGCGGATCCTGCATGATAACCGTCTGTACCGGGTGACGCTGTACCGGGCAGAAACGAGCGTGGAAGTCGTCGGGCTGTATGATACGGGCAACCGTCTGAATGATCCGTATGTTCATGCACCGGTATATATATTGGCAGAGCGTGAGTACCGGCAACTGATGGGTGAAGCAGGAGCCGTACGGCTGATCCCTTATGCTACAGTTGGAGCCGCTGAACGGCTCATGGAGGTCACGACGGTCGATGCACTGGAGTGGAAGGGAGGCAGACAGGCGCCGGTTGTGGTTGGCAGGGCGGATGATGCGGTTTTTGAAGGAAAGGATTATCGGCTGATCCTGCCTGCAGCGTGGGATCCGGGGCTGCCCGGATATCGCAAAGATTGAGAGGAGGAACGTATGTACATAAAAATCAATGTACCGAACCGATTCCAACTAAAGATGATACCGACATTGTATACGATGCTGTTTCGCAGAGAGCGGGAGATCCACTACATCGGGGGCGCGGAGGTGCTGCCGCCGCCGCTTGCAGCGGAACGGGAGCGGGAGTGTATCCTGCTCATGGGGGATAACTGCGCGGAGGCGCGCAAAGAACTGATCGAGCACAATCTGCGTCTGGTCGTCTATATCGCTAAAAAATTCGATAATACAGGCGTTGGTGTCGAGGATCTGATCTCGATCGGTACGATCGGGCTGATCAAAGCGATCAATACCTTCGATCCGGGCAAGAAGATCAAGCTCGCGACCTATGCGTCCCGCTGTATCGAAAACGAGATACTCATGTATCTGCGGCGTAACAGCAAAACGCGCATGGAGGTATCGATCGATGAACCGTTAAATGTCGACTGGGACGGGAATGAGCTGCTGCTATCCGATATTCTCGGAACAGATGAGGATGTAATATCCAAGGATATTGAGAGTGAGGTGGAGAAAAAGCTGCTCGGCAATGCGATCGAACATTTATCGGCGCGCGAGCGGCAGATCGTGGAGCTGCGGTTTGGCCTGCACCAGCCTGACGGAAAGGAACTGACGCAGAAGGAGGTCGCCGATACACTCGGGATCTCACAATCCTATATTTCGCGGCTGGAAAAAAAGATCATGAAACGACTGAAAAAAGAGATAATACGGTTTGAATAATCAGAAAAAAGTGGTAAAATATAATAAAAGATCAATTTTTTGAACGGAAATACATAAGAAGAAAAAGGAGATGGGTATTATGTTATTGGAGTTTTTGGGGGCGGCGCATGAAGTGACAGGCAGTTGTCATTTTTTGCAGTATGAGGATAAGCATCTGCTTGTGGACTGTGGTATGGAGCAGGGACCGGATCTGTATGTCAATCAGGAAATCCCGGTCAATGCCGCGGCGATCGATACCGTGCTCGTGACACATGCACATATCGATCATTCCGGCCTGCTGCCGCTGTTATATGCGCATGGATTCAGAGGACGGATCTATTGTACACAGGCAACGTATGAGCTGTGTGTGATCATGCTCAAGGATTCGGCACATATTCAGGAGTTTGAAGCAGAATGGCGCAACCGCAAGGCGAAGCGTTCCGGTGGGGCGCAGATCGAGCCGCTGTATACGATGGAAGATGTACAGGGCGTACTGAATCTGTTCACACCCTGCATTTACGGTGAGACCGTACAGGTTGATGATGCATTGAAGATCCGTTTTGTGGATGCGGGACATCTGCTCGGTTCTTCCTCCATCGAATTGTGGGTGACGGAGAAGGAAAAGGAAGTCAAGCTCGTATTCTCCGGTGATATCGGGCAGGGCAATAAGCCGCTCATCAAGTCGCCGACATTTATCGAGGATGCGGATTATGTGATCATGGAATCTACCTACGGAGACAGGGAGCACAATCTTCCGGTCGATTATGCGACGGAGCTGGCTGACGTGATCAAACGGACATTCATCCGAGGAGGCAATCTGGTCATTCCCGCATTCTCCGTCGGACGTACACAGGAAATGCTCTATTTTCTGCGTCGGATCAAGACTGAACATCTGCTTCCGGAATTTGAAGATTTTGAGGTATATATCGACAGCCCGTTAGCGATCGAGGCGACAAATGTTTTTCATAAAAATGTACGTGAGTGCTTCAGTGAGGAAGCATTAAAGCTGGTAGAAAACGGGATCAACCCGATCCAGTTCCCGGGACTGAAAACGGCGGTAGACAGTAACGCCAGCAAACAGATTAACTTTCTGAAAAAACCGGTCGTCATCATCTCGGCATCCGGTATGTGTGAGGCCGGTCGTATCCGCCATCATCTGAAACACAATCTGTGGCGTGATGATTCAACGATCCTGTTTGTCGGATATCAGGTGCCCGGTACACTCGGTCATGCACTGCTGAACGGTGCCAAAGAGGTCAAACTGTTCGGCGAGATGATCGAGGTGCGTGCAGAGATTGTCAATCTGCCCGGTATCAGTGGCCATGCGGATCGAAACAAGCTGACCGAGTGGGCGGCTGCATTCCGGAAACATCCGCCGAAACGTGTCTTTGTCGTTCACGGCGATGACAAGGTGACGGATGAATTCGCTATGCATCTGCATAATGATCTCGGCTATGAAGCGGTCGCACCTTACAGCGGCGATATTTACGATCTGTTAAATAATTCCTGCATCAAGCAGGGCACGCGGACCATGCTGCCGAAGAAGAATAAGAATTCCAGCAAGGCATCCAGCAATGTATTTGCAAGGCTTCTGGCTGCAGGCCAGAGACTGCTCAAGGTCATCAATAAGAGCGAGGGACTGCCGAATAAGGAACTGGCGCGCTTCGCTGACCAGATCAATTCGCTCTGCGATAAATGGGACCGTTAAGGAGTGATGCATTTATTTCAGATAATTTTTCATATGATTGAGGGCAGATTTTTCCAGTCTGGACACCTGTGCCTGTGAGATATGGATCTCCTGCGCGACCTCCATCTGGGTCTTGCCCTCGAAAAAACGCAAGTTGATGATATAGTTTTCCCGCTCACCGAGCCGCTCCATTGAATCAGACAATGAGAGCGACTCGATCCAGCGGGATTCTTTATTTTTCTTATCAGCGATCTGATCCATGACATAGAGGGTGTCACCGCCGTCCGTGTAGACCGGGTCATAGAGGCTGACCGGACTCTGGATCGCGTCCAGTGCGTAGACGATCTCCTCTTTGGTCAGGCCGGATTCGGCAGCGATCTCCTCGATCGTAGGTTCCTCCTGTGTGCGGCTCATGAGCTGTTCCTTGGCATGGATCGCCTTGTATGCGGTATCCCGCAGCGAGCGCGAGACACGGATGCTGCTGTTATCGCGCAGGTAGCGGCGGACTTCCCCGATGATCATCGGAACGAATGTATTTGGTCGAAACAGACAAATACGGAGGTTTTGACATGACAAGAAGACAAGCATTGATGATATCTAAGGAGATTATATCACTTTTACCGGAATTTGAATACCAAGAGGAACTGATGCAGCTGCTGGAAGATATGAAACAGGAAACGCCCGGCGTATCATGGACGGAGGCTGCCATTTTCGATGCAATCGAACAGTTCCGTATCGATCATAGTGGAAGGCTGCCGAATCTTAGTGATTTTGATAAATGTCGTCAGCTTCCTTCGCTGTCTACGATAAAAAACCGATTCAAGATTACATCGGTCAATAAGTGGCTTGATGAGCGGTATCCTGATCGGGAATACATCTATCGGGGCAGATACAACGGTAGGAGTCCATTTGAGTGGCTGGCAGACTTCAAAGAACAGTATATATCGATGAAAGATGGTGACTATGTGACCGAGGAGGAGTATAATAGGCTTAGGAAAAAGGGCAGTCCGAGTACGAAAACGTTAGGAAAGCTCTTTAAAACCTTTTCCTATAAGGAGATATTAAGGATCTCTAGAGTGGATATGGAAAAAAAACTGCAGGTGGTTGTTCATACATGTACACCGATGAATGAGCTGCAGCTAGAAGGCTTAAATCAAGGGATTACAGAGATATTTGATCGGGTTATAAAATAATAAGACAGCTTGTTAATGTGTGTTTTGTTAGAATAGGAATTAGGAAAAAGCCAATATATTATTATTCCTATAATACGAGGAGGATTATTATGAATTGCAGGGAAGATGTGGTATGTGTAACAGACGGATTAGAAGAAAGGAAAAATTATGATGGCACAGTAACGCAAACTGTTTCAGACAAAATAGGAGAGGAATATAAGAATTGGCATGAAAATGATGTTATTTTCATTTCGGCACCCACAGGTACTGGTAAAACGACATTTATTTTACACACACTTGTTCCATATGCCGTGTCCCAGAGAAAAAAGATTTTGTATTTGGTAAATCGAATAGTACTCAAGAAGCAACTAGAGACGGAATTGATTGAAATTGGAAGAATCTTTCGTAATAAAGGTGTATGTTTGGCAAGAATAGAGGATTGTATTGAAATTATTACTTATCAAACTTTAGAGAGGTTGCTTAAAGAAGCATGTTTTGATTGGGCTGCATTTAATAAAGTGAGTTCATATC
>JBNMHW010000009.1:0-51616 GCA_050872965.1 bacterium
ATGACAGCTGCGCGAGCAAGTCATGTCTGATTTTGCTGCCTTTGCACGATGGAGATGAGACTCCAAATTGTGGAAGCCTTTGCTGACACAATTTTGTTTTTCGGAGGCTCATCGGAATGCTCCGTGCAACAAAGCAAAAGGCAGACTGCTTGCGGGAGCAGCGTCCTCATAAACCATATAAATACAATCAGAGCAGCGCCCTGTTACATTCACAAAGGAGATGACACAAATGAGCATAAAAGCAGCGATTTTTGACTTAGACGGTACATTGCTGAACACCTTAGAGGACCTGTGCGACAGCACCAATGCTGCCTTGGCACAGTACGGCTATCCGACGCGCACGATCGACGAAGTGCGCCGGTTCGTCGGAAACGGCGTCAAATTATTGATGCTCAGAGCACTCGGTATCGAGAAACCGGAAGACAATGCAGAATTTGAGGATGTATTCGCAGCATTCCGCGCGCATTACGCCAAACATAGCAACGATCACACCCGTCCCTACGACGGAGTCATGGAACTCATGCAGCATCTGCAGGACGCAGGCATCGAGATGGCGATCGTATCCAATAAGCTGGATCCGGCAGTCAAACAGCTCAATGAGTTGTATTTTCGGCAATATATCACCGTAGCGATCGGAGAGAATGAGGCAGCGGGCGTAAAGAAAAAACCGGCACCCGACACCGTATATACAGCTCTGCGGGAACTGGGCATAGCGGCAGAGGACGCGGTCTACATCGGTGATTCGGAGGTGGATCTCGCAACAGCGAAAAATTCCGGGCTGCCCTGCATCAGCGTCACGTGGGGCTTCCGCGACCGGGAATGCCTGACAGAGCACGGAGCACAGATCTTTTGCGACACACCGGAGCAGGTGTGGGAGACGATCAAAAACATGTAAAAGTAATACCGGCGGCTGCATTGACAGCCGCCATATTTTATGCTACAATACTTTAACGATTAAAAGCGTTAAACCGCAACGCTTTAATGTGACGAAAACAAAAATCAAAAGAAAAGAGGACTTAGTTATGATTGCAAAAATCTTGATGCTCGTGATCTTTTTCGGGGTAATGATCGCGATTGGTCTGTACTGTCGCAAGCATGCGACGGACGTGAACGGATTCGTGCTGGGAGGCCGTAGTGTCGGACCCTGGCTGACTGCATTTGCGTATGGTACATCTTATTTTTCAGCGGTTGTATTTATCGGATATGCCGGACAGTTTGGCTGGAAATACGGTATTGCATCCACATGGATCGGACTCGGCAATGCCGTGATCGGATCGCTGCTGGCGTGGGTCGTACTCGGACGCAGAACGCGTGTCATGACCCAGCATCTCGATTCGGCGACCATGCCTGAGTTTTTCGGAAAGAGATTTGACAGCCCGGCGCTCAAGATCTGTGCATCTGTCATCGTATTCGTATTCCTGATCCCGTATACAGCATCACTTTACAACGGATTATCACGACTGTTCGGTATGGCATTTAATATCGATTTCAAGCTGTGTATCATCATCATGGCAGTACTCACCGGAATCTATGTGATCGCAGGCGGATACATGGCGACAGCGATCAACGACTTTATTCAGGGGTGTGTCATGCTCGTCGGTATCTGTGCGGTGATCGGAGCCGTGTTGAAGATGAACGGTGGTCTGATGACAGCATTGGATGGTCTGGCACGCATTGAGGATGCGAGCGTATCCACGACTCCGGGTGTATTTAATTCCTTCCTCGGACCCGATCCGCTCAATCTGCTCGGTGTTGTGATCCTGACATCGCTCGGAACATGGGGACTGCCGCAGATGGTGCAGAAGTTCTACGCGATCAAGAGCGAAAACCAGATCCGCAAGGGAGCCGTGATCTCGACGTTCTTTGCACTGGTCGTATCCGGCGGATGTTATTTTTTAGGTGGTTTCGGACGACTGTTTTCGGATCAGATCGATATCGCAGCGAACGGCTATGACTCAGTCATTCCCACGATGTTATCCGGATTGCCGGATCTGCTGATCGGACTGGTAGTGATTCTGGTATTATCGGCATCGATGTCCACCTTATCATCACTCGTCATTGCGTCCAGCTCTACGCTCACGATCGATGTGATCAAGCATCATATAGTGAAAAAGATGGATGAGAAAAAGCAGCTGCTCTGCATCCGTGTGCTGATCGTCGTATTTATTGCGATCTCCGTTGTCATCGCGATCATCCAGTATACGAATAATGTGACATTTATCGCGCAGCTCATGGGTGTATCCTGGGGCGCGCTTGCGGGTGCATTTCTGGCTCCGTTCCTGTATGGTCTGTACTGGAAGAAGACGACCAGACTCTCTGTATGGGTCAGCTTCATCTTCGGCGCCGGTATCATGGTACTGAACATGCTTGTACGCAGCGCCTTCCCTGCATTTTTACAGTCACCGATCAACTGTGGTGCCTTTGCGATGCTCGCAGGACTGGTGATTGTGCCGGTTGTCAGCCTTATCTCACCGAAGCAGGATGACAAGCAGGTAGAGGAGATCTTCTCATGCTACGACAAGACCACACAGGTGCGTCGCTCGCAGTCACTTGGAAATGAGTAATCGGAACAAAAATATATGAAACAGACAGATCACCGGCCGCATTCAGCGGTCGGTGATTTTGCATAGCTGAGATAGATCCTGTAGCTGATATCGGGCGCAATGTTTACCATATGAGGGCAGTGTGCGGTAAAGTTCAAGAAAAGACTGTTCGTCCTCGGACAATACGAGGGGGGTTTTGCGGTCTGACAGACCGATGACATAATCGGATGTAATGTTCAGGGACTGACAGATCCTGCGCAGCAGGGATAGATTGATCCATCTGTTTGCGTGCAGATAATTACACAGAGATGAATTGGAGACTTGCAGTTCTGCGGCAAGTCTTTTTTGCGTTACATGCTGTTCGTCCATAAGGATACGAATGCGTTCAGAGGTAGCTTCCATTTATGACTGCCAACCTCCGTCCATCGATAAAATCTGGCCTGTGAGATAGGCGGGGGCAGTAACGAGCTGCCAGGCGAGTGCGGCAACTTCATCGGGTGTGCCGTAGCGCCCCATAGGGATCTCATCTTCGAGCGCAGCACGTTCGCTGGCATCAAAACAACTGTTCATGCGTGTGTCGATGACACCGCAGGCGATCGCGTTGACGGATATATTGCTGGGTGCGAGCTCTTTGGCAAGTGCTTTGGTAAAAGTATTGATACCGCCTTTGGAGGCAGAATATGCGACTTCGCAGGAGGCACCGACCGAGCCCCATACGGAAGAAATATTGATGATGCAGCCGGATTTTTCGTGCACCATATACGGAATCGCTTCATGACAGCAGGAAAATACACTGGTCAGATTCGTCGCGAGCACACGGTTCCACTCGTCGATGGACAGATCGGAGAGCAGACCGATATGGGAAATTCCCGCATTGTTGATGAGAATATCAATGCCGCCTCCGTCACAGAATGTGCGGATCTGATCAAACATGTCGCAGACGGCAGAATGGTCGCTCACATCACAGGGGATGACGCAGGTGCGGATGCCATACGTATCGGACAATTCTTTGGCTGATCGTTGTAAAAGCGCATGATCCGTTTTACAGTTCAAAATGAGGTCGCATCCCTCTGAGGCAAAGCGCGAGGCGATAGCCCTGCCGATCCCGTGGGATGCACCGGTGATAAGTGCTGTTTTTCTTTTCATAACCTTCTCCATAGTTTATATATTTTTTATATATTTTATAATATAAACGCTGGTTTTAAAAGGGAAAATGTATTAAAATTAGAGTACAAAAAATAGTCTCGAAAGGAGATGTGTATTTATGAAAATAACAATTAGTGGAAAAAACATTGAGGTGACAGAGGGGCTGCGCTCGGCGGTAGAGGACAAGCTTTCTAAGCTGGAAAAATATTTTACACCGGATACGGCATGCAAGGTAACGCTCAGTGTGGAGAAGGATCGTCAGAAGATGGAGGTCACGATCCCGATGAAGGGACATATCATTCGTGCAGAGCAGCAGAGTGATGATATGTATGTGACGATCGATCTCGTTGTAGATGTGATAGAGGCACAGTTGAAGAAATACCGCAAAAAGCTGATCGACAAGCAGCAGAACACCGAGAGCCTCCGTCGGGAATTCGTAGAGGAAGACAGCGCAGAGGATGAGGAGATCCGCATTGTCCGTGCCAAGAAATTCGGCATGAAGCCGATGTTTCCGGAGGACGCATGTGTACAGATGGAGCTGCTCGGACACAATTTCTTCGTGTTCAGCAATGCACAGACCGGGGAGGTCAATGTCGTATACAAGCGTAAGGATCGCAGCTACGGTCTGATCGAGCCCGAATTCTAGTCTGCCTGTATGGACAGATTGCGTTACGGTTGAGCGATCATGGGAAAAGAATGGCAGAGTTCACATAATCATGTCGACAGATGTCGAACCGGCAAAAGATTTTCATTTTGAAAAGCCATGTACAGATTGACCGTAGGCAGTACACAAATTGAAAAAATCTCCCCATATGAGCCATGTATACTAATAATAGTAGTACAAAAAACCATATGGGGAGGGTAAAAAAATGATATACTACAGATTAGGAGAGGTGATTCGCGAGCTGCGCAGCCGCCTGCACATGACGCAGGAGGAACTGGCGGCCGGGATCTGCTCTGTGAGTACGATCGCAAAGATCGAGAATGGCAGCCAGATGCCTTCTGGTCGCGTGGCAGATGCACTGCTTCGCAGACTGAAGGACGCAGGCTGTTTTTTTACGGGGTTTTCGCAGCCGGCGGAGCTGGAAGAACTGTGTAGCTGGGAACGCACGCTGGAACGCGCAAAGGGGAAGCGCGTGGGCGGTTCATTGTTTGAGGAGCAGTTTTATGCATATGTGCGCATACTTGACCGGATGCAGGGAACGACGGATCATGCGCTGGTGTTATTGGAACTGATGGAGGTGCTGGTGATGTCCATGCCGCTGGATGAGCTGTATGATGAGACGGCGAGACGCCGCACCTATACATATCTGGAGTTGTTTGTACTGAACAGTATCGCTTTACAGTTTTATTATCTGGAAAGCTACGATCATGCGATGCGCATTCTGGAGCGGCTGCATGAATATCTACAGGAATGGCACCGGTATGGAGAAGTGGGACGGTATCTGTATCCGGTTGTCTGTAACAATCTTGCGGTTGTCAAGCTGGTGCAGGGTCATGTGCATCCCGCGCGGCTGCTGTGTGACGCCGGGATCAGCAAATGCCTGAATACGGGGATGATGCTTCCGTTGCCGGAATTATACGGCAATCTGAGTAATATTTTATATACACTTGAGGAACCCGGCGGTGCACAGCAGGCATA
The DNA here is from genome assembly GCA_050872965.1 of bacterium. GTDB lineage: Bacteria > Bacillota > Clostridia > Lachnospirales > Lachnospiraceae > W0P33-017. Next base: position 5,332 of record JBNMHW010000009.1, read on the forward strand.
TGCGAGGATGCGCGCACTCAGTGATATGCTTTCCGAGCGGGAGCGGATCCCGTCGCCGCCGGAACAGGAACTGATCCGGCAGAACTATCTGATGGCATTTGTGCATCACTGATAATGGCAGAGTGCTTGAAAATGTGCTGGTAAAAGGGCTTGCCATTGCATATAAAATAGAGTAGGATGGAACTGGTTTAATCAGTTTATAATCTTGGATAAAAATAGTGATTAAAAAATAAAAAACAGGAGAAAACAGACATATGAATATTGTAGTATTAGCAGGAGGATTGAGTCCCGAGCGTGATGTGTCGCTGGTGACAGGCAGCAATGTATGCCGCGCTCTGCGTGAGAACGGACATCAGGTGATCCTCATGGATGTATTTATGGGACGTGAGGGAGATGATGTGGCACACTGGTTTGAAAAGAGTGAGGAGGTCAGTGCAAAGGTCGTTTCCATCGCAGAGACAGCGCCGGATCTGGCGGCAGTCAAGGCATCGCGTGCGGACAAGTCGGATTGTTTTTTCGGTCCGAATGTGATCGCACTCTGCCAGCTTGCAGATATCGTATTTATGGCGCTGCATGGAGAAAATGGGGAAAACGGTAAGATTCAGGCTGCCTTTGACTTGTTTGGCATCCGCTATACCGGTTCGGATTATCTGTCCAGCGCGATCGCAATGAACAAAAACCTTGCAAAAAAAGTGCTGGCAGCAGGCGGTGTACCCGTACCGCGTGGATTTTTTGTGAAAAAAGGTGTTCAGGGTGTGGAACAGCCGGCATTTCCCTGTGTTGTAAAGCCGTGCTGCGGTGGCTCGAGCATCGGAGTATCGATTGTTAACGATCAGAAAGCCTACGAAGCAGCGCTCGCAGAAGCGTTCAAGTGGGAGGATGGCGTCGTAGTGGAACAGTACATTCAGGGACGCGAGTTTTCGGTCTGTGTCATTGACGGAAAAGCATTGCCGATCATAGAGATCGCGCCGATCAACGGCTGGTATGACTATAAAAATAAATATCAGGCAGGCAGTACGATTGAGACATGTCCGGCACAGCTTTCCGAAGCACAGACTGTCCAGATGCAGCATTACGCAGAGCAGGCGGCAGCAGCGATCGGACTGGATACTTATTCGCGCATGGATTTCCTCATGGATGAAGACGGCAAGATGTATTGTCTGGAGGCAAATACGCTGCCCGGCATGACACCGACGAGCCTGATTCCGCAGGAAGCGGCAGCGGTAGGTATCGGATATGAGCAGTTGTGCGAGCAGTTAATCGCCATTTCGTTGGAAAAAAGGGAGAAAAACGCATGAAAGGCATGACGATAGAACGGATGGCGCAGGCGTGTGGCGCTCAGATACGTGGGAATATGCCACAGGATTCCGGTGTGACGGCGGCAGCGATCGTGACAGACAGCAGACAGGTGACACCGGGGAGTGTGTTTGTAGCGCTTCCCGGAGAACGCGTAGACGGACATGATTTTATTCCGCAGGTGTTCGCAGCGGGAGCATTGGCGGTCGTGTGTGAGCGTGTGCCGGAGCATGCAGATGGAATCTGTCTGGTTGTTTCATCCTCACGTGATGCACTGCGTCATCTGGCAGCGTGCTATCTGGATGAACTGGCGATCCCGGTCGTCGGCATCACCGGCAGTGTGGGCAAGACGAGCACAAAGGAGATGATCGCCTCTGTGTTGTCACAGAGATACCGCGTACATAAGACGGCGGGCAATTTTAATAATGAGATCGGTCTGCCGCTTACGGTATTCGGGCTGCGTGAGGAGCACGAGGTCGCTGTTCTGGAGATGGGTATTTCCGATTTCGGAGAGATGAGCCGTCTGGCGGAAGTCGCCAGACCGAAAGTATCCGTGATCACCAATATCGGGATCTGTCATTTGGAAAATCTCGGCACGAGAGACGGCATTTTAAAGGCAAAAACAGAAGTGTTTGACTATCTCAGAGAGGGCGCATCCGTTGTGCTCAACGGAGATGATGATAAGCTGTGTACGATCGGGGCAGTGCATGGAACCGCACCGATGTTTTACGGTATGGGAGAAGCAGTTCCGGAGGGAGCCGCATACGGACACAAGACGATCTATGCGGATGCAGTGGAAGATCATGGATTACGCGGAATTGATTTTGACCTGCATCTGCCGGAGGGCACACACCGGGTACATGTAGCGATTCCCGGTATGCATAATGTCTATAATGCAATGGCAGCAGCGGCAGTCGGCAGGGCACTGGGGCTGTCTGCACAGGAGATCTGTGCCGGTATCGAAGCGGCGCGGACGATCGGCGGACGTACCAATCTGATCGAGGCGAACGGCTATCTCGTGATCGATGATTGCTATAATGCGAATCCGGTATCCATGAGAGCTGCGATCGATGTGCTCACACAGGGAGAGGGACGTACCATCGCAGTGCTCGGAGATATGGGTGAACTCGGAGCCGATGAGAAACAGCTTCATTATGAGGTCGGCGCGTATCTGGCGCAGAAACATATCGACTGGCTGTTTGCCGCAGGAGAATTGTCACAGGAGCTGGTGCGCGGCGTATCGGAATATCCGGACTTCACGACACAGTATGACTACTTTGGAACGGACACAGAAGCCTTGCTGACGCGTGTTTGTGCGTTTGTGCAGCCAGGAGATACGATACTGGTCAAGGCATCGCATTTCATGAATTACCCGAGAATCGTTAAGGCACTCACGGAAAAAAAATAAAGTCCAAAATAAGCCCCCCGACAGTTGGATTCCAACTGTCGGGGGGCTGTCGTTTACTGTTGTTCTTTTAACAATTCCAATATAATATTCTGGCAGTGGCTGCCGAGTTTTTTCTTGTCTTCCTTTGAAAGCGTCGTAGGATCGATCGGTGCGCCGTAGGTCAGATAGACGTGCGTACTTTTGATGAACGGCATATGCTTTTCGAATACATCGGCAGATCCGGTGATCGCCATCGGTACGATCTTGCAACCGGTCTTTTCAGCGATTTTCAGGCTGCCTTCTTTGAACGGGAGCATGTCCAGTTCGGTCTCACCTTTGCCGCGGGTACCTTCCGGATAGATACACATGGAGATGCCGGACTTGACGTTATCGATGCCTGCGAGGATCGTCTTCAGGCTGGCTTTAATATCGTCGCGGTCGATGAACAGACAGTTCAGGCGGCACATCCATGTAGAGAGCAGCGGGATCTTTTCCATGCTGCTTTTTGCGATATATCCGGTCAGACGCGGACAGCGCGCATACGTGATGATGATATCAAAATAGCTGCGGTGGTTGCCGATGTAGAGCACAGGCTCATCTTTCGGTACCAGTTCTTCGCCGACGACAGTCAGGCGGATGCCGCTGAGTACGCAGATGCACCGGAATGCCCACTGGACGATGCGTAGCTGTGCGAGCGCGGCGCTCTGCTTCCACTTCTCATTGCGGCTGATCAGCCAGAACACACCGAGCACCGGGATGCCGAGCAGCAGGTACAAAAAAACAAATATAACGACAAAAATAGATCGAATCATACGCAAAAACCCCTCATATAATTTACTACGTGCGGACCCTGCACATATTTATACAAGTATACCACAACATCCGTATGTGCACAAGATCGCGGCTTACGAGGACTTGCTTGCGCTGCTGTCATTCTATGTCACTACATATCCAAAGTCAGTAAACATAACGGATTTTGGAAGCAACGTTTTTGTACCTGTATGCCCCAACCTGCGTATTACATACGCTCTGTGGTCGATGTGTAGCGCGGGGGTGCCAGCCTCAAATTGTAAAAGTCAGACTGCTTGCAGGAGCAGCGTCCTCATGAAACAATTGCGAAAATAAAGCAGAGGGAGGAAACACACCATGACACACATAAAGCGAATCATAGCAGCCCTGCTGGTCACCAGCATGCTCACCGGCTGCAGCATCGAGGCGGCCCCGGAGGATGCCGGAACAGAACCGGAGTACACGATCGTCGCGCAGGAAGACCTGCCCCCGGAACTGCTCGAACAGATCGAACTGGGCAAGAAGCAGGAGATGAAGATCACTTACGCAGATGCAGAAGCCTTCTACATCGTGCGCGGATACGGCGAACAGCCCTCCGGCAGCAGTATCCGGATCTTGAAGCTGCGCAGTACGGATCAGGGCATCATTTTCGACACGGAACTCATCGGAGGCGGCGATACACAGACCACAAGGGCATATCCATATATAGTGGTGAAGCTCCTGTGTGATGAACAAAATGTTGTGTTTGAGTGATTTTTGCTCATTGACACACTACTACATCTTGTGGTAAAATAGCTTCGGAAGAATTCACAATAGCATAAGGGAGGAAAAAGGATGAAACAATCTGAAATCAGCAAGGTTCGTGCATCCGTGCACCAGCGTTGCGGCAATAAGGTTGTGATTCAGTTGGATCGTGGACGCAACAAGGTCGATATTCAGGAGGGCGTGATTCAGAACGCATATCCGAGTGTATTCACTATTCTTGTAGACAGCACCGATGGACTCAATCCACCGCAGCTTCTGTCCTTTTCCTACACTGATATCATTACCAGGGATATCCGTATGAAATTGTGCTAGAACCGGGAAGGGGTTCACGCACACTTATGCAAAAGAAATGCATAAAGATCTTCATGTTGACATACTTATCAATAAGAAAAGTAAGCCAACATGGAGGTCTTTTTGTTTATGGAAGCAGAGAATTTAACCTGTGAACGCCGCCAGATTCATGTGATCTGCGAGAAGGGCAGGGCGGTCACACAGATCACACTGGATGATGACCACAATCTGGCAGAGTATAAGCCGGATATATTAAAGATCGTAGAAGAAAAGGGACAGGTACGGTTAGAAGAGATCAAGGCAGTGCAGGATGCCGTGCATCTGCGGGGGGCACTGCATTTTGAAGTCCTGTACCGGTGCAGCGCCGAGGACGGCGGATTTGCGAGAGTGAGCGGCGACCTGCCGTTTCAGGAACATGTGCGCATGGAAGGAGCACAGGAGTACGACAGCGTGTATGTCGATCCGCAGATCGAGGATCTGAGCATTACGCTGATCAATTCCAGAAAATTGAGCATACGCTCCCTGCTCACGATCCGCTTAGAGCTGCGCGAACCGTGTACCTATGATCTGGCGGAATCGCTGGCAGAATCCAACGGAGAACAGATGCAGAACCTGCAGATGCGTACAAGACAGGCAGAGGCTATGGAGCTGCTCGTCCAGAAGAAGGATACAAGCCGTTTCCGCACAGCACTGTCGCTGCCGTCAAACAAACCGGGCATACAGGAGATCCTGTGGTACAGCCTGCAGCCGCGCGGGATCGACAGCCGGATGGAAGAGGGCGTACTGATGCTCGGCGGCGAAGTGTTTGTACATATGGTATACCGGAGCGCAGAGGAGACAGACCAGTTGCAATGTCTGGAGCTGGCAGTTCCGATGCAGACGCAGATTGAGGTGCTGGAGGCAGATCCGCAGGTCACAGCGTGGGTGCGTGTACGTCTGGCAGGCGGGGAACTGGAGATAGATGAATCCATGGACGGAGAGGGACGTGAGCTGCAGCTTGTAGCTTTGTTGGAGATAGATTACACGCTGTGGCAGGAACGTACATTTCCGCTGCTGGAGGATGTCTATGCGACTGACCGGCAGTTGAACTGCATCCGGACACCAGTCACATTGCAGCGGTTGATGATCAAAAACGATTCGCGGTTCCGCCTGAATGAGCGTATGGAGCTGGAGACGAAGAATGCCGTGCTGCAGATATGCTCCTGCACGGGAGATGTGCAGGTAGAGGAGATCACACCGGCGGCAGGCAGACTCGATGTGTCGGGACTGCTCAGACTGCGTCTGCTCTATATTGCTGCGGATGATGAGATGCCGCTCGTTACGGTGGAAAAAATGCTGCCGTTTCAGGAATCGGTCGAAGTGCCGGGGCTGGATCCGCAGCTTACGGATATCAGCTATGAGCTCGAGGCAGGGATTGACCAGTTGACGAGCAGCCTGCTCGATCAGGGGCAGGTGGAGTGTAAGGCACAGATCCGTCTGTGCGTGATCGTGTTTGAGAATCAGACGATCCGGAATATGGAATCGATCGAAGTCGCGTCTCTTGACATGGATCAGATGAGAAATCTTCCCGGCATGGTGGGATATATTGTCAAAAACGGTGATGAATTGTGGGATATTGCAAAACGATACCGTGTGACAATCCCGCAGTTACAGGCATGGAACGGGATGGAAGGCGAACAGTTACACACCGGTGATAAGCTTATGATCGTCCATACGATCGGTTGAAATTCATACGTCAACGTGTTATACTCCATGTGGAACCTGAGGTTTCACATGGAGGATGACAGAAAACAGATGATAAGAGGAAAACGTATGATCGCTGCGGCATTGATCTGTACGCTGGCAGGAGGCATGGTGCAGGGAGCAAATGCATCCACGATCCGTGATGCACAGGACAAGATCAATGAAGCAAACGAACAACTGAATCAGACAACAGGAACCATATCAAATATAGAAAAAGAGCAGGATTCCCTGCAGAAAGAGATCGATGCGCTCGATTCCGAACTGGTGGCACTGCTGTTAGATATCGATGTATTGAAGGATGAGATCGCACAGAAGGAGCAGGATATTGATCAGGCGACGGTAGATCTCGAGGAGGCGCAGAAGACAGAAAAACGCCAGTATGAGAGCATGAAAAAACGTATCCGGTTCATGTATGAGCGGGGGGATAATGCACTCGTGGAGTCATTGCTCGGAGCAGGCAGCATGGCGGATGTGCTCAACAGGGTCGAATATTTTAACCAGATCTATGACTATGACCGCACGATGCTGACTGAGTATCAGGAGACGGTCACGCAGGTGGCTTCGCTGAAAGATACGCTCGAGCAGGAACAGCAGGATATGGTCGAACTGAAGGAAAATCAGGAGCAGCAGTCGCAGGAATTAGAGAAAATGCTCAACAGTAAACGTGCGACCATGAGTGATTTTGATACAAAGCTGGCAAAGGCACAGGAGCTGGCCCGGCAGTACAAGCAGACGATCCAGGAACAGAATGATATTATCGTGGCGGAGCAGGCACGTATTGCAGCCGAGGAAGAACAGCGCAGACGTGAGGAAGAGCAGCGCCGTCAGCAGGAAGAACAGCGTCGCCAGCAACAACAGCAACAGCAGCAACAGCAGACATCGAACGGAGGCTCCTCATCGTCATCGGGCAGCAGCTCGGATAGCAGCTCCGGTGGAAGCAGTTCGGACGACGGAGGAGCAAATCCCGGATACCAGACCAATATCAATGGACAGGATGTTGTCAATTATGCGATGCAGTTTGTCGGCAATCCGTATGTCTGGGGTGGAACGAGCCTGACCAATGGAGCTGACTGCTCGGGATTCGTCATGAGTGTATTCGGACATTTCGGTATTAGCCTGCCGCACAGCTCGTATCTGCTGCGAAGCTGCGGACGTGGTGTGAGCTACAGCAATGCCCAGCCGGGTGATCTGATCTGCTACAGCGGACACGTAGCGATCTATGCCGGTGGTGGACGGATCGTAGGAGCACAGAGCTCAGCAACCGGTATCGCGACACAGAATGCTACCTACCGGACGATCCTGGCTGTGCGCAGAGTGTTGTAACACACAAAAGGGGAAAAACATGGGTGTACATCAGAGTGGAAGATGCACAGGTCACCTGCGGCATCTGCTGATCAGCGCAGTTTTGGCTGTACTGCTGGCCGGTACTCTCACCGGCTGCGGCGTCAGACAGCGCGAGATCGTGTTTGCGGATCATCTGGACGATACGGTGCTCGTGTTGGATGGGCAGAAACATGCGTTGCGGGAACTGGCATTTTACATCGCGTATGAAGAACAGACCGTACAGGAGCAGGCGCTGCTCTATGATCAGGAGGCACCGGGAAAATACTGGAATACGCATATTAATGGCAATTTTGTGCGGATACGTGCGAGGCAGGAAGCGATGAACCTCGTCATCCATGATTTTATTTTCTATGGTCTGGCACAGGAGATGGACATGGAACTGGATCAGGGTGAGATCGACTATGCGACATCGCGCAGCGAGGATTTCTGGTCGGATATCGGTGAGACCGCGCAGCAGCGGCTGGGCATCACACAGGAAGAACTGACAGAGGATATGCTGCAAATGGCATTGGCGCAGAAGTATCAGCAGCTCTATGCGGCGATGCAGAATGTGACGGAAGAGGACTGCGATGTAGATGGCATTACTTATGAGCAGCTGCTGGAGCAGCACAGCTACAAGATCAGAGACAGCGTGTGGGAAGGCATATCCATGGGACATGTCACACTGGATCAGTAGGCGCTGATCAATATACACAGATAAATCGAGGAGAATAAGACGATGAACTTAAATCAGAACCCGTTTCCGGGTATTCATATCAGAAAACAGATCAAGATCGGAAGAAATGATCCGTGCTGGTGCAAAAGCGGCAAAAAATACAAGCAGTGCCATATGGCGATGGATGAGAAGATCCAGCGGATACAGGATGAAGGACATATTGTGCCGGATCGTTCGCTGATCAAAAATCCGGATCAGATCGCGGGTATCAAACAGAGTGCGAAGATCAATATCGCAGTGCTGGATGCCATCGCAGATCAGATCAAGGCCGGCATGACGACCCAGCAGATCGACGATATCGTATATGATCTGACGACAAAGATGGGAGGAATTCCTGCGCCTTTGAACTATCAGGGATTTCCCAAGAGCGTATGTACCTCGGTCAACGATCAGGTATGCCATGGCATTCCGGATGAGAAGATCGTGCTGCAGGAAGGCGATATTGTGAACGTAGACTGTTCTACGATCTTAAACGGTTATTTTTCAGATTCTTCCCGCATGTTCTGCATCGGAGATGTGAGTCCGGAGAAGAAGCGTCTCGTAGAAGTGACAAAGGAATGCTGCGATCTCGGACTGGCAGCAGTAAAGCCCTGGGGCTTTCTGGGAGACATGGGTCAGGCGGTACACGATCATGCGTATGGAAACGGTTATTCGATCGTCCGGGAGATCGGCGGTCATGGTGTTGGACTCGAATTCCATGAGGACCCGTGGGTTGGCTACCATACCAAACGCGGTGAGGAGATGCTGCTCGTGCCCGGCATGATGTTTACGATCGAGCCAATGGTCAATATGGGCAAGGAAGACATCTTTATCGATGAAGCAAACGGCTGGACGGCTTACACGGAAGACGGCAAGCCCTCTGCCCAGTGGGAGTATATGGTACTCGTGACAGAGGACGGGGCAGAACTGATCTCTTATTGATCCGCGCTGTTTGGCGAAGGTCAGCTCAGCAGATCTTCGGCATGCACACCCGCATTTTTTTCAAAAGCGGTCAGCTTATTATTCAGATCACAGGTGGCGAGCAGTACATGCTCTGCGTCGGGGATACCCTGCGCGTGGAGCTGTGCGGCAAGCCACTTTTTTTCTTTTCCGGCATGTTTCAGGTTATCTTCCATGATATGACCGTCTAAGATGAGCACGGCAGTCAGATCCTCCTGTTCCGGTGTGAGTGCCAGATCCTTGGGTGTCACGGGACGTTCGTCTGATTTTGGCAGAAAACTCAGGCGGCCGTTGCCCTCGAGGATGACTGTTTGGAGCTGTGCGATGTCAAAATATCCGCTCACACGGCACTGTTCTAAGAATTCATTCAGATCGATCTTGGATTTCTTTAGATTTTCCTCATATAATACATCATTGTGGAGCAGGATCAGCGGCTTGCCGTTCAGAAAACGGCGGGCTTTGACTGATTTGCCGGAGAGCAGCGACAGACAGACCGCAGCCAGCCCATAGACGATCATCGCGGCGAGCGGGCGGTGGTAGTCCTCCAGATTCGTTGCCATCTCCGCGGCGATGGAGCCGATCGTGATGCCGTTGATATAGTCAAACAGGCTCATCTGGGACATCTGGCGGTAGCCCATGAGTTTGGTCATGAGAAACAATACGACTAAAGATGCGAGTGATAATACGATCACATAAGCGATTTCAGAGATTTCATTTGACATAACTTTCATCCCTCCGTTATTTGAAATAAATACGGTTGTTTTGGAAAAGTATTTGCCGGATCGGTAAAAATATGCTGGAAATTATTTTCAAGGCGGCTCAGATACGCTATAATAAATAGCAATACAGTGTAGAAAGAGATCAATTATGCAGGAACAATTATTGCAGGAATATGTAGAGCAGATCCGGAAGATGCTGGATTCCTATATCAAGGTCATGTCGACTGCGATTGATGACAGAACACCATACAATGCCAATCATACGAGAAATATGGTCGCTTATGCGGAACGGTTTCTGCAGTGGATGCGCAAGCAGCGGTTGCCACAGGCATTTGACGAGAAAAAAACGCGTGAATTTATCATGAGCGTGTGGATGCATGATATCGGCAAACTGATCACGCCGATCGAGATCATGGACAAGCAGGATCGTCTGGCGGGTAATTATGAGTGCATCCTTCAGCGTTTTGAGAAGATCCGTCTGTTAGCCCGGATCGATTACTTGGAGGGCAAATGCAGTGAAGAACAGCTCAGTGAGCGGCTGGAGCAGATCGAACAGGCCACGCAGCTGATCGGGACAGTCAATGGGATCGAGTATCTGACCGATGATCTGCACCGGCAGGTGTTGGAACTGTCAGCGCACACCTACACGGAGGAAAATGGTATACGCTGTACATGGATCACGCCGGAAGAAAAAGACCAGTTGCTGATTCGCAGCGGAACACTGACCGAAAGAGAACGGGAGATCATGCGTGATCATGTGGAAAAGACACGTATCATGCTCGAGCAGATGACATTTGGCAAAGATTACAGCCATGTGTGCATGTGGGCATCGCAGCATCACGAACTGCTGAATGGAACCGGCTATCCGAAGGGATTGAAGGCAGAGGAGATCTGTATGGAGGTACGTTTGTTGACGATTCTGGACATCTTCGAGGCGATGACTGCTCAGGATCGTCCATACAAGCAGCCGATGCCTGCTGATCATGCATTGGAACTGTTGCATCGGATGGCAGATGAAGGTGCCGTAGATGAGGAACTTTTAGATCTGTTTGAGCGCAGCCGGGCATGGGAAACAGACGCAGACAACAGAAAGGACGAGACAGATGAAGATAGGTGAAATACCTGTAAACGCGATGATTCAGATTCGGGTCATGCGGGGAGAAAAGAAATTTGAGTGCATGGGAGTGGTCGTCGCAACGCGTGAGGATGGCCTGTATCTGGCTCCGGTCAAGCACGAAGGACAGATCATAGATTTTGCGGTAGAGAATATACAGATATTTGCCTTTTTTGTCAATGAGAACCGGCAGGCGTTCGGCTGGAGCGGATGCCGTATCCGGAAAGATACCTATCAGCACAAACTGTGCCATCTGCTCACGACCAAACGTGACAGTGTGAGGGTCAACAGACGTGGGGAGCCGCGTATACGGACGGAGATGAATGCGACAGTGCGGACGCTGTCCGATGACAAAGAGCGGGAGATCGTTGTGCGCAATTACAGCGAAAACGGTATGGGATTCGTATGCAAGACCATGATACCGAAAAAAGACTGGAATCCGGTATCGGTCGTGTATGAAGATCGTCTGCAGCAGATGCGTATCGTACTGCGGCTGAATATTCTGCGGGAGATTGAACTGCCGAGCGGACTGTTCAAATATGGCGGCACGATCCTGCAGCCGGATGAGGAATGGCTGCGCTATGTGAGACACAAGCTCGAAACGATCAAAGAGCGCGGAAAGGAGCAGGGATCGCCCGGCGTGAACACAAATAGCCATTGACACCTGCACGCGGCTGTGGTAGCATATCACCGAGGTAAAGTGCAGAAACTGCACAGGATGCAGGAGGATAAACAAGATGAAAAATAACAAATGGCTCGTATGTGTGCTGGCAGCGGCAATGACAGCAGGAATGCTGACCGGATGCGGTTCAAAGAGTGATGACAAGACCTTTACGGTCGGATTCGATGCGGAATATCCGCCGTATGGTTATATGGATGATAACGGAGAGTATACCGGATTTGATCTGGAGCTCGCGCAGGCAGTCTGTGATATGGAGGGCTGGACACTGGAGAAAAAGCCGATCGACTGGAATTCCAAGGACATGGAGCTCGAGAGCGGTGCGATCGACTGTATCTGGAATGGATTCACGATGGATGGCAGAGAGGACGATTATACATGGTCACAGGCTTATGTGGATAACAGTCAGGTAGTTGTCGTTGCAGATGATTCAGGCATTGATGCGCTGAGTGATCTCGCAGGTAAGACCGTGGGCGTGCAGGCAGCAAGTGCGGCATTGACTCTGCTGCAGGAGGATCAGGCAGATCTGGCAGGTACATTTGCGGGACTTCAGGAGTTCGCGGACTACAACAGTGCATTTGTAGAGCTGCAGGCCGGATCGGTCGATGCAGTCGCTATGGACGTCGGAGTAGCCAACTACCAGATCAAGACACGTGGAGAGGGATACAAGATCCTTCCAGAGGTGCTCAATTCCGAGAAATATGCAGTCGGCTTCAAAAAAGGTAATACCAAGTTGTGTGAGACGGTCGATGCAGACCTGACCAAGCTGGCTGAGGACGGAACGATCGCCAAGCTGGCAGAGAAATACGATATTTCCGATCTGATCTGTATCGGAAAATAATGAAAAAGGGGCAGCCGCTCCGGGAGGAATATACATATGTCTACCGCTATGATTTTTCAACAGTTGGCGGGAGGAATGCTAAAGTCCATCAGTATTTTCTGTTGGACTTTACTTTTCTCTCTGCCGCTCGGATTATTGATCGCATTCGGACGCATGTCCGATGTGAAACTATTTGGGCGATTCCGTGCCGTGAGAGGGATCACAAAATTATATATCGATATTATGAGAGGAACACCGCTCATGCTGCAGCTAATGGTCGTATATTACGGTCCGTATTTTTTGTGGCGCGCAGACATCGGAGGCTTCCGTTATCCGGCGATCATTCTCGCATTTTCGATCAACTATGCGGCATATTTTGCCGAGATCTACCGTTCAGGCATCGAATCCATGCCCAAGGGACAGTATGAGGCAGCGGAAGTACTCGGATACACGAAGGCACAGACCTTTGTGTTTATCATACTGCCGCAGATGATCAAGCGTGTGCTGCCGGCGATCACTAACGAGATGGTGACACTCGTCAAGGATACCTCACTGGCATTTTCGCTGGCCTATATGGAGATGTTCACGATCGCGAAGCAGATCGCCGCAAAGGAGACGACCTTCGTGCCGTTTGCGGTAGCTGCCATCTTCTATTTCATTTTCAACTGGCTCGTATCGACAGGTATGGCGAAGCTGGAAGAGAAGCTGAATTATTACAGATAGGAGGGCGGACAGACAATGGATATTTTACGAATGGAACATATCAAAAAGAGTTTTGACGGTCTGGAAGTACTAAAAGATATCTCGCTCTCGGTCAGAGAAGGAGAAGTACTGGCGATCATCGGACCTTCCGGCTCCGGCAAATCGACGATCATGCGCTGCGCAGTCATGTTAGAGACGATCGACGGCGGCGAGATCGAATACATCGGTGGAAAAGCAGCGTGGACTGATGACGCAGGTATCGTGCACTATGCGGACAACGCGGCGCGTCGGGAGATCCGCAAGGATTATGGAATGGTATTCCAGAATTTTCACCTGTTTCCGCACTATTCCGTATTGAAAAATGTCATGGATGCGCCGATCCGTGTGCAAAAGCGTGACCGGGCAGAGGTAGAGACGGAGGCGCGTGCACTGCTCGCCAAGATGGGCCTTGCAGACAAGGCGGATGCCTATCCGTACCAGCTCTCCGGCGGACAGCAGCAGCGTGTATCGATCGCGCGTGCACTGGCGATGCATCCGAAGATCCTGTTTTTCGATGAGCCGACATCAGCGCTCGATCCGGAACTGACCGGAGACATCCTGCGCGTCATCAAAGGGCTCGCGGCAGAACATATGACGATGGTCATCGTCACACACGAGATGAACTTTGCGAGAAACGTAGCAGATCATGTGATATTTATGGAACACGGTGTGATCGTAGAACAGGGAACACCGGAAGAAGTATTTGACGCAGGCAATGCCAGATTACAGGAATTCCTCGGTAAATATGAGGCGGATTAAAAAAGTTCCCGCAGACTTGATCGTCTGTGGGAACTTTTTGTATTACCAAAACAATTATTTTATTTCTGGCTGTTCTCATATGCTTCGCGGCACGCCTTGGCGAGCTGGTCACCGCAGGAAGTATTTTTGAAACCACAGCGGATACCGCCGATGCGTCTCTCTACCTCATCTACGGTCATACCCTCGACGAGCTTCGGGATCGCTTTCAGATTGCCGTCGCAGCCGCCGGTGAACTTTACGTTGTGAACGATATTGCCGTCCAGCTCCAGCTCGATCTGGGATGAACAGGTTCCTTTGGTCTTATATGTGTAACTCATGGGTCAGTCCTCCTTTGTATTTGTTTTTCGCATATTCTATCACTCGTTTCCCGCAAATGCAAGCGGCGCATGTTCAAAAAACGTTTACAAAAGGTTCATATCACACCCACTTGTGGAAAATACGCAAACGTGTTAGAATATAACAGTTAATGTGCATGATTGCATAAAAAAGGTAAGACAGCTTACCGGACATAGTTAGGAGTATCATATGAACCTGATAGAAAAAATGTTTGGAACTCATAGCGAGCGTGAAGTCAAGAGACTCATGCCGTTGGTAGATAAGATCGATGCCCTGCGTCCGCAGATGAAGGCATTGACCGACGAACAGCTTGCGGATAAGACAAAAGAATTTAAGGAACGTCTGGCAAACGGCGAGACATTAGATGATTTATTGGTAGAGGCATACGCAGTTGTCCGTGAGGCAGCCGTCCGTGTGCTCGGAATGGAACATTACCGTGTACAGCTCCTCGGTGGTATCGTCCTGCATCAGGGACGTATCGCAGAGATGAGAACCGGTGAAGGAAAGACACTCGTAGCGACACTTCCCGCATACCTGAACGCGTTAGAGGGCAAGGGAGTCTGTATCGTCACGGTCAACGATTATCTGGCAAAGCGTGATGCAGACGAGATGGGACAGGTTCACGAGTTTTTAGGATTAAAGGTCGGATGCGTGCTCAACAGCATGGACAACGACGAGCGCAGGGAGATGTACAACTGCGACATTACTTATGTGACCAACAACGAGCTCGGATTTGACTATCTGAGAGACAACATGGTCATCTACAAGGAGCAGCTCGTACAGCGTGGACTGCATTATGTCATTATCGATGAGGTTGACTCTGTATTGATCGATGAGGCAAGAACACCGCTGATCATCTCCGGTCAGAGCGGCAAATCAACCAGACTTTACGAGGCGTGTGATATACTGGCGCGTCAGATGCAGCGCGGTGAGGCGAGCGGAGAATTTAACAAGATGGATGCCCTTATGGGTGTAGAGATCGAGGAGACCGGAGACTTTATCGTAAACGAGAAGGACAAGGTTATTAACCTGACCGAACAGGGTGTTGCCAAGGTCGAGCAGTTCTTCAAGATCGACAACCTGGCCGATGCGGAGAACCTCGAGATCCAGCACAACATCATTTTAGCGCTGCGTGCGCACAACCTGATGTTCCGTGACAAGGATTATGTTGTAAAAGACGACGAAGTGCTCATCGTCGATGAGTTTACCGGACGTATCATGCCGGGCCGCCGTTATTCCGACGGACTGCATCAGGCGATCGAGGCGAAGGAGCATGTCAAGGTCAAGAGAGAGAGCCGCACGTTAGCGACCATCACTTTCCAGAACTTCTTCAATAAGTTTGATAAGAAGTCGGGTATGACCGGTACCGCACTCACAGAGGAAAAGGAGTTCCGTGATATCTACGGCATGGACGTCGTAGAGATCCCGACAAATAAGCCGGTCATCCGAATCGATCATCAGGATGCCGTATACAAGACAAAAAGAGAGAAGTTCCACGCAGTTGTGGAGGACATCAAAGCATCCCATGCCAAGGGACAGCCGGTTCTGGTCGGTACGATCACGATCGAGACATCCGAGATGTTATCCAGAATGCTGAACAAGGAAGGCATCAAGCATCAGGTGCTGAATGCCAAGTTCCATGAGATGGAGGCAGAGATCGTATCACACGCCGGAGAGCATGGCACCGTTACGATCGCGACTAACATGGCAGGCCGTGGTACGGATATCAAGCTGGATCCCGAATCCGTAGCAGCAGGCGGTCTCAAGATCATCGGTACCGAGCGCCATGAGTCACGACGTATCGACAATCAGCTGCGCGGTCGTTCCGGACGACAGGGAGATCCCGGTGAGTCCAAGTTCTATATCTCACTGGAAGACGACCTGATGCGTCTGTTCGGATCAGAAAAGCTGATGAATATGTTTAACGCACTGGGCGTACCCGAGGGCGAGGAGATCCAGCACAAGATGCTGACCAACGCCATCGAGAAGGCACAGATGAAGATCGAGAGCAACAACTTCGGAATCCGTAAAAACCTGCTCGATTACGATCAGGTCAACAACGATCAGCGTGAGATCATCTACGAGGAGCGTGCCCGCGTATTGAACGGCGAGAGCATGCGTGATGCGATCTACAAGATGATGACCGATTTTGTGGAAAATGCGGTAGACACCTGCATTTCAGACGATGTTCCGTCTGAGGAGTGGGATGTTGTTGAACTCAATCAGATCATTATTCCGGTTATTCCGATGGAGCCGGTGACACCGGAAGAGGTAAAAGATTACAAAAATACAAAAGAACTCAAGCATGCACTCAAAGAGCGTGCAGTCAAGCTGTATGAGGCCAAGGAGGCAGAATTCCCCGAGCCCGAGGCAGTGCGCGAACTGGAGCGTGTCGTATTGTTAAAGACGATCGATCGCAAGTGGATGGCACATATCGACGATATGGATCAGCTCCGTCAGGGTATCGGATTGCAGTCATTTGCACAGAGAGATCCGCTGGTAGAGTACAAGCTGGCTGGATTTGAGATGTTTGATGCGATGACAGCAGCGATCGCAGAGGATACGCTGCGTATGCTGTTCCACGTGAAGGTAGAGCAGAAGGTAGAGCGTGAGCAGGTAGCCAAAGTGACAGGAACGAACAAGGATGAGTCCCTTGCGGCTGCGCCCAAGAAACGCGAAGCCAAGAAGGTATATCCGAACGATCCCTGTCCGTGCGGCAGCGGTAAGAAGTACAAGCAGTGCTGCGGCAGACAGGCATAATTTTAAGCTGTTCAGGGTCAGGGCGTTTATGCGCTGATTCTGGGCAGTTTTAACTATGGGAGAAAAAAGATGAAAAAAACTTGGATGCGTGGGATACACAGATGTCTGTTCATGTTAGGCTTCCTGATCCTGCTGGCAGCGACACCGGCGCAGGCATCGGTTGTACACAGTGAGGCACAGATCCGCGCCTGTATGGAGCGGGCATTTAAAAACGGCGATTCACAGGTGAATCTCACAATTGACCGGACATTTGCGGTCAGTGAATATGATGCGAAGCGTGAGGCAGAAAGCTATGCACAGGAACTGGTTTCGTGGCTGGAGGAAGCTGCGCTCAAAAACGGACGGCTGATGAGCGGCACGAGTTATACGTATACACTATCCGGGCATAGCAGCGTCACCTACAGCTTTGACATTTCTTCACAGTTTACAAAAAAAGTCACGGCTGTAAAATCGGAAAAAGACGCTTATCAGCATGCACTCAAAGCCTTGAAAAAACGCGATTATAAGACGAATTTTTATGCTGATGGGGCAATGTATTATGAGACATTTGTGCTGGCATTGCAGCATCACCCGGAGTACAATTACAATCTGCTCATCTGGAAGAGCTCGGATGGAACATTTGGTTATCGCGTGGGCAGCGATCTTGGCAGCGCGCAGATCGCGAGCCGCATCAGGCAGGCAAATAAGAGAGCAAATACGATCATCAACCGGATCATCACGGGCAATATGACACGCAAGCAGAAGCTGCGTGCGATCCATGATTACCTTGTGAAAAACTGCGAATATGATGAGAGTGCGAGCGAATACGGCTATGATGATGCCTACACCGCATATGGTTGTCTGGTGAAGAAAAAAGCAGTCTGTCAGGGTTATGCGGCGGCGTTCAATCTGCTGGCGGCAAAGGCCGGAATCTGTTCGATCGCAGTCCCGGGAGAGGCAGGCGGCGGCACGCATGCGTGGAATTATGTGAAAAACGGCAGCAATTACCGTTACATTGACGTGACCTGGGATGACCCGGTGCCGGATGAGGGTTCAAAGGCGAAGGTGCACCGCAATTATTTTTATCTGACACAGGCACAACTGGAGATCACACATACCTGGGATAAAGTAGAGAATGCCAAGAAATATGTAGATTATGCTTCAGTGTTATAGATAATGACAAAAAACGAACGAATGTTCGTGAATTTATGGACAAAACGATCTGTTTATGGTATAAGATATGCTAGAAATAGGTTATTTTGTCCATATTGATTTTATAGAGGATATCCGGAGGAGATTATCATGCAAACGGAACAAAATATATTCAAGCTGCATGCGCCCTACCAGCCCACCGGCGACCAGCCGCAGGCCATCGAGCAATTAGTCAGAGGCTTCAGGGAAGGCAATCAGTTCGAGACATTGCTCGGTGTCACGGGCTCCGGCAAGACATTTACGATGGCAAATGTGATCGCGCAGTTGAACAAACCGACGCTCATCATATCTCACAATAAGACACTGGCAGCACAGCTCTATGGGGAGATGAAAGAATTTTTTCCGGAAAATGCGGTAGAATATTTCGTGTCTTACTACGATTATTACCAGCCGGAGGCGTATGTGCCGTCTTCGGATACTTATATAGCCAAGGATTCTTCCATCAACGAGGAGATCGACAAGCTGCGCCTCTCGGCAACGGCATCGCTGATCGAGCGCAAAGATGTGATCGTCGTATCGAGCGTGTCCTGTATCTACGGACTGGGCAGCCCGGAAGACCTATTTTCCATGATGGTATCCCTGCGGCCGGGTATGGAGATCGACCGTGATGATGTACTGCGCGGACTGGTGGATATCCAGTATACGCGAAACGAGATGGATTTTCACCGTGGTACGTTCCGCGTACACGGTGATGTGGTGGAGATCTTTCCGGCGAACAGCAGTGAGCGCGCGATCCGCGTGGAATTTTTCGGAGACGAGATCGACCGCATCACGGAGATCGATGTGCTGACCGGCGAGATCAAGGCGCAGCTAGAGCATGTGGCGATCTTTCCGGCATCGCACTATGTCGTACCGAAGGAAAAGATACTGGCGGCATGCGATAATATAGAAAAAGAACTTGAGGAGCGTGTGCGCTATTTTAAGGGCGAGGACAAGCTGATCGAAGCACAGCGTATCGCAGAGCGCACGAACTTTGATGTGGAGATGCTGCGTGAGACCGGATTCTGTAGTGGCATCGAGAACTATTCGAGACATCTCGCAGGCACACCGGCGGGGGCAACGCCGCTCACGTTGATGAACTATTTTAACGACGAGTTTCTGATCATCATCGATGAGTCGCATATCACGATACCGCAGGTACGCGGCATGTACGCAGGCGACCGCTCGCGCAAGACGACGCTCGTGGAATACGGATTCCGCCTGCCGTCCGCGCTGGACAACCGGCCGCTCAATTTCGAGGAATTTGAACAGAAGATAGACCAGATGCTCTTTGTATCGGCTACACCTGGCGAGTACGAGGAACAGCATGAATTGCTGCGCACGGAGCAGATCATCCGCCCGACCGGACTGCTCGATCCGAAGATTGAGGTACGACCGGTAGAGGGACAGATCGACGATCTGATCGGCGAAGTCAATAAAGAGACGAAAAACGGTAACAAAGTGCTCATCACGACGCTGACGAAGCGTATGGCGGAGGATCTGACCGACTACATGAAGGAAGTCGGCATCCGCGTCAAATATCTGCATTCGGACATCGATACGCTCGAGCGTGCGGAGATTATCCGCGATCTGCGGCTGGATGTCTTTGATGTACTTGTTGGAATCAACCTGTTGCGAGAGGGGCTTGATATCCCCGAGATCACGCTCGTAGCGATCCTCGATGCCGATAAAGAGGGTTTCCTGCGATCTGAGACTTCGCTAATACAGACGATCGGCCGTGCCGCACGTAACAGTGACGGACACGTCATCATGTATGCGGACAAGATCACGGACTCCATGCGCGTCGCGATCGATGAGACAGAGCGACGCCGCGCGATCCAGCAGGAATACAACGAAGCACACGGCATCACGCCGACGACGATCAAAAAGTCCGTCCGTGACCTGATCGCGATCTCCAAGAAGGTCGCACAGGAAGAACTGAACTTCGCCAAGACACCGGAATCCATGAACCGCGACGAACTCGAGAAACTCATCAAGGAAGTCGAAAAGAAGATGAAGGCTGCTGCAGCAGACCTCAACTTCGAGGCAGCAGCCGAGCTGAGAGACCGAATGGTAGAGCTGCGCAAAATGCTCGAGGATACTGCGGACAACGATCGGGCGTTAAAAAAATAGTCCGTGTGGTATATATAGGACGTAACATGCTGACCATAGAAATTTTGTTACATGAGGACGCAGCTCCCGCAAGCAGTCTGCCTTTTGCTTTATTGCACGGTTCATTCCGATGAGCCTTAGAAGACCTAACTCGTGTTCAGCATAGGCTTCCACGAGTTATAAGTCTCATCTCCATCGTGCAAAGGCAGCAAAATCAGACATGACTTGCTCGCGCTGCTGTTTCACGACACACCTCCCGGTCAGCATGCCACTGTTCTACGATAACGGAACATATTATTATCAGTTTGCGGAAGCCGGACTTAGATGACTCGTGGAAGCCTATGCTGAACACGAGTCATGTTTCGCGAAGGCTTGTCGGAGACAATTATGTAACGAGGGTAAGACAGACTGATGTTGATTTAAACAGCATATTTGATCCCTGTTTGACACCCCGTGTTATAGTGATTTATGAAGATCCATGCACAGCGGGCAGACTGCGGCATGAGGTTTTGACAGGGCCTTTATGCGACCGGGCGCGCGCGGAGAACACATAGAGGAAGCAAGACAGCGGCAGCAAAGAAAAGCCGCACTTGCTTTTACTTTGTGCCGAACGCGCGTATTCCCGCAGGAGCATAAGGCATGGCAAAACTCATCCGCAGCCAGCCCGCGTCCGGGAAGCCAATCGTAGTCAATACATGTCCGAGAGGCCACCCCACAGACCAACCGTAGTCAATACATGTCTGAGAGGTCAATCGTAGCCAATACATGTCCGGGAGGCCACAAAAGAACACAAGAAAGGCAACACCACCATGAAAGAACGCAAATATATCAAGATCAGAGGCGCCTGCGAGCACAACCTCAAAAACATAGATCTCGACATCCCGCGCGACGAATTCGTCGTACTCACAGGACTCAGCGGATCCGGCAAATCCTCACTGGCATTCGACACCATCTACGCCGAAGGCCAGCGCCGCTACATGGAATCCCTGTCATCCTACGCAAGACAATTCCTTGGCCAGATGGAAAAACCAAACGTCGAAAAGATCGAAGGCCTCTCGCCCGCGATCTCCATCGACCAGAAATCCACCAACCGTAACCCCAGATCCACCGTCGGCACCGTCACAGAGATCTACGACTACTTCCGACTGCTCTACGCAAGAGTCGGCATCCCGCACTGCCCCAAATGCGGACGCGAGATCCGTAGACAGAGCGTCGACCAGATGGTCGATCAGATCATGGAACTGCCCGAACGCACAAAGATCCAGCTGCTCGCTCCGGTCGTACGCGGGCGCAAAGGCACACACGCCAAGCTGTTCGAACAGGCCAGACGCAGCGGCTATGTGCGCGCAATCGTAGACGGCAGCATGTATGAACTGACCGAAGAGATTACACTGGATAAAAATATCAAACACAACATAGAGATCGTCGTAGACCGCCTCGTCGTCAAACCCGGCATCGAAAAACGACTCACCGATTCGATAGAAAATGTACTCGAACTCGCAGACGGACTACTCGTCGTAGACGTCGCAGATGCAGAGCCGATGAACTTCTCCATGAGCTTCGCATGCCCCGACTGCGGTATCAGTATCGACGAGATCGAACCGCGCAGCTTCTCGTTCAACAACCCGTTCGGCGCCTGCCCGGAATGTTTCGGACTTGGATATAAGATGGAATTTCATGAGGATCTGATGATCCCGGACAAGAAGCTCTCACTCAGCGAAGGCGCGATCCAGGTCATGGGATGGCAGTCCTCGACCGATCCCAAGAGCTACACGTACGCGATCTTAAAAGCACTGTCCGAGGCATACGGCTTCAGCCTGGACACTCCGTACCGCGAGCTCCCGGCAGACATCCGTCATATGCTCATCTACGGCGCAGACCGCGAAGTCAAGGTATATTACAAGGGACAGCGCGGAGAAGGCATCTATGATGTGCTGTTCGACGGACTGATCAAAAACGTCAACCGGCGTTACCGCGAGACCCATTCCGACACGATGAAGCAGGAATACGAGGAATTTATGCGGATCACACCGTGTAAGCTGTGCGGTGGCCAGCGATTAAAGAAAGAATCGCTCGCAGTCACCGTCGCAGACAAAAATATATACGAGATCACCAACCTGTCGATCAAAAATTTGCACAGTTTTCTGGAGACGATGGATCTGACACCGCAGCAGCATCTGATCGGAGACCAGATCTTAAAAGAGATCCGCGCCCGCGTGCAGTTTTTAGTCGATGTAGGACTCGATTATCTCTCATTATCCCGCGCGACCGGCACACTCTCCGGCGGCGAAGCCCAGCGTATCCGCCTCGCGACACAGATCGGTTCCGGACTGGTCGGAGTTGCCTATATCTTAGACGAGCCGAGTATCGGACTGCACCAGAGAGACAACGACAAGCTGCTCGACACGCTCAAACATCTGCGCGATCTCGGCAATACGCTGATCGTCGTCGAGCACGATGAAGATACGATGTTAGCAGCCGATTATATTGTGGATATCGGTCCCGGTGCGGGCGAACACGGTGGACAGGTCATCGCCTGCGGCACGGCAAAGCAGATCATGAAGAACCCGAAGTCGATCACAGGCGCCTACCTGAGCGGCAAAAAAAAGATTCCGGTGCCCGCGGAGCGCCGCCAGCCGACCGGATGGCTGACCGTCAAGGGAGCCAGGGAGAACAACCTGAAAAATATAGACGTCAGTTTCCCGCTCGGAGTCATGACATGCGTGACCGGTGTATCCGGATCCGGCAAAAGCTCGCTCACGAACGAGATCTTATATAAGACACTGGCGAAGGAACTAAACCGTGCCCGCACGATCGCAGGCGATCATGATGAGATCCTTGGCTTAGAACAGCTCGACAAGGTCATCGACATCGACCAGTCGCCGATCGGACGTACACCTAGGTCCAATCCGGCGACTTATACCGGAGTATTTGACATGATCCGTGACCTGTTCGCGGCGACACCGGATGCCAAGGCCAAGGGCTATAAAAAGGGTCGTTTCAGCTTCAATGTCAAAGGCGGCCGCTGTGAGGCATGCTCCGGAGACGGTATCATCAAGATCGAGATGCATTTCCTGCCTGATGTGTACGTGCCCTGTGAGGTATGCGGCGGCAAGCGCTACAACCGCGAGACACTTGAGGTGCGCTACAAGGGCAAATCGATCTACGATGTGCTCAACATGACGGTGGAGGAAGCGCTGGAATTTTTCAAGCATGTGCCCAGCATCCATAACAAGATCCAGACACTCTACGATGTCGGATTATCCTATATCCGCCTCGGACAGCCCTCGACCGAGCTTTCAGGCGGAGAAGCGCAGCGGATCAAGCTCGCGACCGAACTGAGCCGCCGCAGTACAGGCCGGACGATCTATATCTTGGACGAGCCGACGACCGGACTGCATTTTGAGGATGTCAACAAGCTCGTAGAGATCCTGCGCAGATTGTCGGACGGCGGTAATACGGTAGTTGTCATCGAGCACAATCTGGACGTGATCAAGACCGCGGACTATATCATCGATATGGGACCCGAGGGCGGAGACGGCGGCGGAACTGTCGTAGCCACGGGTACACCGGAGGAGATCTGTGAGGTCGAAGCCTCCTATACAGGACAATATTTGCAGAAATATTTGAAAAATCGCTAAACCACTTGGAAAAATGGAATTTATTGTATATAATAGCCCTATATGAGAAAAAATAGAACAAAGTGTATTGTGGCTGTTTAGGTCTGTATATATAAGAACCTGCAGCCGGCGTGTATCAATATTAAGGAGACTGTAAGATGGTTGGAACAGATATCGGAATCGATTTGGGAACAGCGAGTATACTCGTATACATTAAAGGAAAAGGTGTCGTATTAAAGGAGCCCTCAGTAGTGGCATTTGACCGCGACACGAATAAGATCAAGGCGATCGGAGAGGAAGCACGTCTGATGCTGGGCCGTACACCCGGCAATATCGTAGCGGTACGACCGCTGCGTCAGGGCGTCATCTCTGATTATACAGTGACAGAGAAGATGATCCAGTATTTCATCCAGAAGGCGATCGGCAAGAAGACTTTCCGTAAGCCCCGCGTCAGCGTTTGTGTACCGAGCGGTGTCACAGAGGTAGAGAAAAAGGCCGTAGAGGATGCGACTTTCCAGGCAGGCGCCAGAGAGGTAGAGATCATCGAGGAGCCCATCGCAGCAGCGATCGGAGCCGGTATCGATATCTCCAGACCGTGTGGAAACATGATCGTGGATATCGGAGGAGGAACCGCGGATATCGCAGTGATTTCACTGGGAGGATCCGTTGTATCGACCTCGATCAAGATCGCAGGAGACGATTTTGATGAGGCACTGGTACGTTATATGCGTAAAAAACATAATCTTCTGATCGGTGAGCGCACCGCAGAGGATATCAAGATCAAGATCGGAACCTGTTATCCGCTGCCCGACGGCGGCACGATGGATGTGCGTGGACGTAACCTTGTCACCGGACTGCCCAAGACCGTCACCGTATCCGCAGAGGAGACAGAGGAAGCACTCCGCGAGGCGACCAACCGCATCGTAGAGGCGATCCACAGTGTATTGGAGAAGACCCCGCCGGAACTCGTGGCAGACGTCGCAGAGCGCGGTATCGTACTCACCGGAGGTGGCGCATTACTGCGCGGACTCGAGGAACTGATCGAGGACAAGACCGGTATTAATACGATGACAGCAGACGAGCCGATGACCTGCGTGGCGATCGGAACCGGAAAATATGTAGAATTTCTCGCGGGAAAACGCGATGACGACTAATTGATAATCACCGATAATCAGAGGAATGGAATATGGTAAAGGGACTCTATACAGCGTGGTCCGGCATGGTGAACGAGATGAACCAGTTGGACGTAATGACGAACAATCTGGCAAATGCAGACACGAACGGTTATAAAAAGGAGGGTGCGACCTCCCAGACCTTCGATGAGCATCTGGCGGTCAAGATCCGTGATCTTTCGGACGATGGTCTGCCGGTGCGTCTCGGGCGTGTCCATCCCGGTGTCATGATCGGGGAGACTTACACGGACTATTCGCAGGGCAGCTTCCGCGTGACAGACAGCCAGTATGATGTGGCACTCGACGGGGACGGCTTTTTTGCAGTATCCTTCACGAGCAAGGACGGAGAGACTTCGGTCAAATATACGAGAGACGGAGCATTCACCGTCAATACAGACGGCTATCTTGTGACCAAGGACGGAGATTACGTCCTGAATCAGGCAGGTGCACAGAATGCAGATCCCGGACAGAACAACTATATCCGGCTGGACCCGAACCGCGAATTCAAGATCGACGAGCGCGGATACATCTGGCAGAACGATCAGATGGTCGCACAACTGGGAACCGTCGATTTCGAGGACTATAACTATCTGGAAAAATACGGCGAGAACCTCTATCAGACCGTGGACGGAGCCGTATCGACCGCAGCGAACGCGCGTGTCCGTCAGGGCTACATCGAGGCATCGAATGTGAATGTCGTATCCGAGATGGTCAACATGATTACGATCAGCAGAGCTTATGAGTCCAATCAGAAGGTCATTCAGACTGTAGACAGCATGCTCGATAAGGCTGTCAATAATGTCGGCCGTGTCTAAAGTTTTTTGGATCGATAACCGATAATACAACATAAGGATAAAACTATCAGTCCACGGAAGGGCGCCAAAGGAGTACTACCTATATGATGAGAGCATTGTGGAGCGCAGCATCAGGCATGCTGGCTCAGCAGACCAATGTAGATACGATCGCCAACAATCTGGCGAATGTCAATACCACAGGATACCGCAGTGAGAAGACAGAGTTCAAGAGCCTGTTATACCAGACACTGCAGACCAGAACAACGACAGCCAACGGTGAACAGAAGCCGATTCCCGCACAGGTGGGACTCGGTACACGAGTATCATCCATGACCTCCAGCTTCAAGGAAGGCGAGCTGATCGCATCCGAGAGTAACACCGCATTTGCGATCGAGGGTGACGGATTTTTCGGAATTCAGGGTGTGGACGGAGAGATCAGCTATACGAGAAACGGCGATTTCTTCTGGACGAACGGGGAAGACGGACTGACGCTGGCGACTGCCGAGGGCTATTACGTACTCGATCAGGAGGGCAATCCGATCGTGGTACCGGATAATATCGATGCCAACACCGTATTGATCAATTCCTACGGCGAGGCAGGATACAAGACACCGGATGGCAACTTTGTCAGCCTGAATCAGACAATCGGACTGTGGCAGTTCAATAACCCCGCAGGACTGGAAAAGGTAGCCGGTACATATTTCCGTGAGACCGCAGCGTCAGGCAATGCGCTGAACGAGGCGGGCAACGGTGTGAATCTGATCAAGAGCAAGCTGCGTCAGAATTATCTGGAGTCCTCCAATGTACAGGTCGCAGACGAGATGGTCAATCTGATCGTCGCACAGCGTGCTTATGAGCTCAATTCCAAGGCGATACAGGCATCCGACGACATGCTCAGCCAGGCAAACCAGTTGAAACGATAGGAGGTAGCTTATGAGTATATCAGTAAATGACAGCATGTACAGCTATCTCACACAGACAGCCAATAACGCCAGCAGCTCGGCATCCGCAGGCGCTGTGAACAGCAGCATACAGGGCATTGATGAGAACTCGAGCGAGGCAGAGATGAAGCAGGCGATCAGGGATTTCGAATCCTATTTCGTTGAGCAGATCTTGAAAAATGTACAGGAATCACTCGGAGGAGATGAGGACGGCTCCAATTCACAGCTGACCGAGTATTTTATGGGACAGGTCAACGAGCAGATCGCAGACAAGATCACCGATCAGGTAGGAGACCGCCTCACACAGACATTGTATGAGCAGATGCGTCGCAATTACGGCATTCCTGCAGACGAGATCACCGAAGAATAACATGATTTGAAACATTTATGGGTGGGCATTGCCCACCCATTTTCAGACTAAAGGAGCAACAGGACACATGGAACATATCACCGGATATGTAGATCACATTATCTTTCAGAATTCCGACAATGGATATACCGTCCTTGAACTGATGACAGACGGCGCGATGACGACCTGTGTCGGCACACTGATGGGGCTGACAGACGGCATGAATGTCGAGCTGGAGGGCGAGTACACGGAGCATCCCAGCTACGGCAGACAGTTCAAGGCAGTGCATTACATAGAAAAAGACCCCGAAGACGAACTCGCGATTGAGCGCTATCTGGGATCGGGAGCGATCAAGGGCATCGGAGCGGCGCTCGCAGCGCGTATCGTGCGCAGGTTCGGCAAGGACACTTTTCGGATCATCGAGGAGGAGCCGGAGCGTCTTGCGCAGATCAAGGGCATCAGCGAGCGGAAAGCACAGGAGATCAGTATTCAGGTGGAAGAGAAGCGTGCACTGCGCTCAGCGATGCTCTTTTTGCAGCAATACGGGATCAACCTGACGTTAGCCGTCAAGATCTACAATACGTATGGTGAGGAGCTGTATAGTATCCTGCAGAAAAATCCCTACCGCCTCGCAGACGATATCGACGGCGTCGGTTTCCGGATTGCGGATGAGATCGCGACCAAGGTCGGCATCCGCACAGACTCCGATTTTCGTGTCCGCAGTGGATTGCTCTACTGTCTGCAGCAGGCATCGGGAGAGGGACATACCTATCTGCCTGAGGCACAGCTCATCGCGCGGGCGGTCGATCTGCTGGAAGTACCACAGGAATCCGTCGAGCGGAATCTCATGGATCTGGCGATCGAGCGCCGGATCGTCAAAAAGCAGGCGCCGGACGGCGTACACATCTACGCGACAGTCTTTTACAATATGGAGGCGAACGTCGCACTTCGCCTCCAGGAACTCAATGTAGAGATGGATATCTCAGAAGCACATGTATACAAGAGTCTCGAACATATCGAAGCAGCGACCGGGCTTGAGCTCGCGGATCACCAGCGACAGGCAGTCGTGGCAGCCGCGAGGGAAGGCGTATTCGTGCTCACCGGAGGTCCCGGAACCGGTAAAACGACGACGATCAACGCGATCATCCATTATTTTGACCTCGAAGGACTCGATTTTCTGCTCGCAGCGCCGACCGGACGCGCGGCCAAGCGCATGAGTGAGACGACCGGATATGAAGCGCGCACGATCCACCGCATGCTCGAACTGGGCGGGGAGGAATCCATTGGTTTCGGCAGGGATGAGAGCAATCCGCTCGAGGCAGATGCAGTCATCATTGACGAGATGTCCATGGTCGACCTGCCGCTCATGAATTCGCTGCTCAAGGCGATCATGCCCGGAACGAGACTGATTCTCGTCGGGGATGTGAATCAGTTGCCGAGTGTCGGACCCGGACGTGTGCTGAAGGATATCATCCGTTCAAAACAATTGCCGGTCGTGGAACTCACGGAGATCTTCCGGCAGGCAAAGGAGAGCGACATCATTGTCAATGCGCACCGCATCAACCGAGGAGAACCGGTCACGCTCGACAATCAGAGCATGGACTTTTTCTTTTTAAAACGCTATGATGCAGATCAGATTATCAATGTGACGCTCCAACTCGTATTGCAGAAAATGCCCAAATACGTGCAGGCGTCACCGACTGACATCCAGGTGCTGACACCGATGCGCAAAGGATTGCTCGGTGTCGAACATCTCAACGTCGTGCTCCAGCAGTATCTCAATCCGCCGGATGCGTCCAAATCAGAAAAGGAACGTCCGAACGGTATCTTCCGCGAGGGAGATAAAGTCATGCAGACGAAGAACAATTACCAGCTCGAATGGGAAGTCCGCAGCCGCTACGGTATTCCGATTGACAAGGGGATGGGCGTGTTCAACGGAGATATGGGAACGATCCGGATCATTGATTCGTTCGCACAGAGCCTGACGGTCGAATACGAGGAAGGGCGTATGGTCGAGTACCCATTCGGCGCGATCGACGAACTCGAACTCGCCTATGCGATCACGATACACAAGTCGCAGGGCAGCGAATACCCCGCAGTCGTGATTCCGCTCATGGCAGGCCCGCGTCCGCTCATGAACCGCAATTTGCTCTACACGGCAGTCACCAGAGCCAGAAAATGTGTCACGCTCGTCGGGGACGACCGCGTATTCGCCCAGATGGTGGAAAATGTACAGGAACAGCGGCGCTACAGCGGGCTTGCGGAGCAGTTAGCCGAACGCAGGATGGCGGAAAACCAGTAAAATCACCTGAAACTATATAAAATAAAAAGGAACAGATATTTGATCAGACAGCTATTACAGACAATCACAAAGATCCTCTATCCGCCGGTCTGCCCGGTTTGTGGCGAAGTGCAGCCGCAGATGCTCACCGATGATGGCACAGGCCGGATCTGCACGTCGTGTGAACGGCGTATCATCCGGGTGCAAAGCCCCTATTGCATGCGCTGCGGCAAGCCGCTCGCGGGTGTGCATGAGGGAGCCGAATACTGTGAGGACTGCAGGAGACACAGACATTCATACACACAGGGCAGAGCTGTGTTCGTCTATCGCGGAGCCATGATCGGCACGATGCATCGCTTCAAGTACAGCAACCGCCGTGACTATGCGCCGGTGCTGGCGCGGGAAGCTTACCGGGCACACGCGGAATGGATCCGCAGGATCGCGCCGCAGGTAATGATCCCGGTGCCGCTTCACCCGTCGCGCAGACGCAGCCGCGGATACAATCAGGCAGAGCTGCTGGCGCGGGAACTGTCGCGTCTTAGCGGAATACCGGTCGATGCGGATATCCTTGTGCGGGTGCATAATACGGACAGGCAGCGCGCGTTAAATCCGCAGGAGAGAAAAAATAATCTGAAAAATGCTTTTCAAACATCGAAAAACATAGTACAATTAAAGAAAGTACTGCTCATCGATGATATCTATACGACAGGCAGTACCGCGGATGCGGCAGCACAGGCACTGCGTCTGGCAGGGGTAGAGAATGTGTATCTGCTGTGTATCTGCATCGGAGGAGAAGAACAGGGAGGTTTGGAAGATGGAAGTAAGAACTTGTAAGTCGTGCGGACGGCTGTTTAACTATATTTCGGGACCGGTGAGATGCCCTGCGTGCATGGAGGCACTGGAGAAGAAGTTTCAGGAGGTCAAGACCTATATCTGGGAGCACAAGGATGCGACATTATCCCAGATATCAGAGGATATGGATGTATCGGTCGGACAGCTTCGTCAGTGGGTGCGTGAGGAACGGCTCAGTTTTTCGGACGATTCTCCGGTGGGACTCGAGTGCGAGATCTGCGGGGCGACGATCAAGACCGGACGCTACTGCAACAATTGCAAGGGTAAGCTCAACCAGACATTATCCAGTGCGCTCAAGCCCCAGCAGGCAGCAGAGAGCAAGGATTTCAACGACCGGAAGAACAGAATGAGATATTTGAAATAGACGATAAAAATAGACAATAAATACAGCCAGCAGAGCGCCGTTTGGAAGAACGGCGCTTTTTTCTTTGTAATTCACGGGAAACTGTGCTATAATACGAACAACTATGTAATAAACCAGAATGGGGTGTAATATGATTCATAACGAGCGCGTGCGCCACATGGTGCAATTACAGGCATTCAACGACCGCAAGGGAAGCGAATATTTTCCGGTTGTCAAATATTTCCGCGGAGATTTTGTAGGACTGCATATGCTGAGTGCATTTGTCAGCGGGACCGTCTGCTACGGCATCGGACTGCTGATGTGGGGGATCTGCAATATGGAGATGCTCATGACCTCAGTCCACACGATGGATCTGAAGCAGTTTGCGATAAAGATCATTTTGCGCTACGTCGTATTCGTCGTGCTCTATCTGATCGCAGTCTATATCTATGCGCAGATCAAATACACCCGTGCCAAAAAAGAGATGAAGAGCTACAATCGCCACTTAAAGCGTGTGATCGCTGGCTATGAACGGGACGGAGGAGAATCATGACGACATTATTGGAGATAAAAGAACAGATCCGGGGATTCAGCAGCAGATATGAGATCTATCTGCGCCCTGTGGTCAGGAGTATACTGGCATTGGTCACATTTATGATGATCCGTTCGAGACTGGGATTTATGACGCGGATCAACAGTATGACGCTGATCCTCGTGCTGGCGCTCTCGTGTGCATTACTTCCGGTCAATATGATCGTGGCATTTGCGGCGGTACTGATCCTGCTGCATCTGTATGCGCTGTCGCTGGCGGCGTGTGCGGTGTGCTTTCTGGTCATGCTGGTCATGTTTTTATTGTATTTTCGCTTTTTACCGAAAAAAAGCTATTATGCGGTGCTGATGCCGCTGGCATTTGCATTTCATATTCCGTATGTGATGCCGGTCGTGCTCGGACTGCTCAATGAGAATCCGGTATCGATCTTAGCTATGGTATGCGGCGGAGTGATCTACTATCTGCTCGCAGGAATTACGGCGAATGCATCCGGTATCGCAGAGATGACGGAGGATGATTCGATCATCACGAAATTCAGCGATGTGTTGAACCAGTTTCTCGGCAACCGAGAGATGATCGCAATGCTGGCGATTCTGGTACTCGCAGCGCTCGTCGTATGGTTTCTGCGCAGACTGGCGATCGATCACGCATGGCTGATCGCCATATCTACCGGCTGCCTGCTGCAGTTGGTGCTGAGCCTGATCTGTGACCTGCAGCTTAAGCTGGCAACGAACATGCTGAGTGTGATACTGGGTGTGATCGTGAGTGCGCTGGTCGGACTGATCCTGCAGTTTTTCTTCTTCAATCTGGACTATACGCGGACGGAGCGTGTGCAGTTTGAGGATGACGAATACTATTATTATGTAAAAGCTGTGCCGAAGATCTATGTATCGGGCACAGACAAGAAGGTACAGAAATTCAGCGGAGAAGATGCGCAGATATCCAGAAAGGAGCTTGCGCAGGAGATGGACATAGACGAAGATCTGCTGGATTTCTAGCAGACAGAACCATCATCGGGAAAGGAGAACGAACGTGCAGGGAATCATAAGCGGGATGGTAGCATTTCGTGACAAATATTTATTCTGGCTGAACATTCCATCGGTGACACCGACAGACGTGGTTGAGATCATTATCATAGCCTTTCTGATATACAGTATCTTAGTCTGGATCAAAAACACGCGGGCGTGGGTGCTGTTCAAGGGCATTGTCGTCATCGCTGTGTTCGTGCTGCTGGCAGCTCTGTTTCAGATGAATACGATCCTGTGGCTGGCTGGACGGCTGATCAATGTCGGTATCATTGCGCTGGCGGTGATCTTCCAGCCGGAACTGCGCAGGGCACTCGATCAGCTCGGCAGAAAGCAGCTATTTGGTATGTTTAGCTGGGACATCGACCGCACGATCAAACGGTTTTCGGAGCGTACAGTCAATGAACTGGTCAAAGGAACCTTCGAGATGGCCAAGGTCAAGACCGGAGCGCTGATCGTCGTAGAGAAGGATATCGTGCTCGGAGAGTATGAGCGAACCGGAATTGCACTCGATTCACTCGTATCGAGCCAGTTGCTCATCAATATATTTGAGAAAAACACACCGCTTCATGACGGTGCGATCATTGTGCGCGGAGACCGCATCGTCTCTGCGACCTGTTATCTGCCGCTGTCAGATAATATGGAACTGGATAAGGAACTCGGCACGAGACACCGTGCGGCAGTCGGCATCAGCGAAGTCAGCGATTCGCTGACGATCATCGTGTCGGAGGAGACCGGAGCCGTATCAACGGCGATCGGCGGTGTGATCATGCGCGGATTGGATGAGACGGGGCTGAAAAAACAGCTCATGGAGCTGGCGGATGCCGGCTATGGTCAGTCGCGCCTGCAGAAGTTAAAGAGGAGGTTGGAGCATGGTCAGAAGAGTGTGGAAAGTCATAACGAATAACTTTGGACTCAAGCTCTTAGCGGCGCTGTTTGCAGTCATTTTGTGGCTGGTCGTGGTCAATATCGACGATCCCAAGCTCTCACAGCGGTTCAGCGCGTCAGTCGTGATCGAAAATGCAGACTACCTGACCAGTCAGGGCAAGTATTTTGAGGTACTTGACGATACGAATACGATCGTATTCACCGTTACAGCCAAGCGGTCTTATCTGGAGAAGCTGAGCAATACGGACTTCAAGGCAGTAGCCAATATGGAAAACGCCGCCATCGACAACGAGAGCGGCATCGGAAAAGTGCCGATCGAGGTCACGGCGCTGCGCTACAGCAGTCTGGTCACGATCAGCAAGGCGACCCAGAATCTGGAGATCGCGCTGGATGAACTGGCACAGCAGCAGTATATCGTCACTGTGGATACGACGGGTACACTCCCGGATGGTTGTGCACTCGGTGAGGTGACGGTATCACCGAATCTGTTAAAAGTATCCGGACCGCAGTCGGTTGTGAGCCGGATCGATCATGTGACAGCGAGCATCGATGTCACCAATATGACAGAAGATGTGGTGGCGAGTGTGATACCGGTACTGTATGACAGTGACGGAAATGTCATAGATAAAAACAATCTGACGCTCAATATGTCCACTGTGACAGTGACGGTACGGATCCTCGATATCAAGGATGTATCGCTCATGTTCAATGTGACGGGCACACCGGCGGACGGCTATGCATACATGGATATGGAATACGAGCCGAAGACGATTGCGATCAAGGGAACAGCCGCGTCGCTCAATAACGTGACGATGGTCAATATCCCGGAATCTGCGCTCGATATCAGTGGAGCGAGGGACGACATCACGCAGGTGATCGATGTGTCCGAATATCTGCCGAGCGGTGTCACGATGGCAGACAAGAACGATGCGAAGGTGACTGTGACCGTGCACATTGCACGACTCGCGACAAAGACCGTGAATATCTTCCCTTCATCCATTCAGGTGCTAAACTTACAGGATGGTTACAAGCTGACATTTGACAGCTCTGTGATCCGGGTAGCACTCAGCGGAGTGGAGGAGGATATCAACGCGCTCGACACATCAGCGATCGTTGCCAGCATCGATGCGGGACAGCTCACACCGGGTACACATGAGGTAGAGCTGGTGCTCGATCTGGATGAAAATATCTATCACGAGCCTGTGACCGTGCGTGTGACAGTGAGTGAAGAGACGGATGATACCCCGGAGGATCCGGACACTACGGACCAGCCGTCCGATGAACCGTCAGATTCGTCGGATGACACCACGGATACAACGGAATAAACATAAAAAAGTAAACAAATTCGGAGGAACAGATACATGGCCAGACTATTTGGAACAGACGGTGTCCGCGGAGTAGCGGGCGCAGAGCTCACGATCGAGCTGGCAATGAAACTCGGTCAGGCAGGAGCCTATGTCCTGACAAAAGAGAAAGCACATAAACCTACGATCCTTGTAGGATGCGATACGAGAATATCCGGAGGAATGCTCGCCAATGCGCTGGTAGCGGGCATCTGCTCTGTCGGAGCGGATGCGATCCACGTCGGCGTACTGCCAACTCCGGCAGTTGCCTATCTCACGCGCAAGCATAAGGTAGACGCGGGTGTCGTGATCTCAGCATCACACAATCCGATGGAGTTCAACGGCATCAAATTCTTCAACGGAGAGGGTTACAAGCTCTCAGATGCGTTAGAAGACGAGATCGAGGAGCTGATCCATAACAATATGGCAGGCATACAACTGCCGACCGGCTCCGGTATCGGCAGAGTTGAGTACCGCTTTGATCTGCAGGATGAATACATCCGTTTTATGAAGAAATGTGTACCTGTAGATTTGAGTGGACTGCGCATCGTCATTGACTGTGCGGAAGGAGCATCTTATCAGACTTCGGTACAGACACTGCAGCAGCTCGGCGCAGACCTGATTCCCCTGCATGTCGATCCGGACGGAACGAATATCAATGCCAACTGTGGATCTACCCACATGGCAGAGCTGCAGGCGCGTGTGGTCTATGAGAAAGCGGATGTCGGACTCGCGTTTGACGGAGATGCCGACCGTCTGCTCGCGGTTGATGAGAACGGCGCGATCGTAGACGGTGACAAGCTGCTTGCGATCTGCGGCAGCCATATGAAGCGCAAGGGCACCTTGAAGAAGGACACGATCGTAGTCACCGTCATGTCCAACCTCGGATTTTTCACGATGTGTGAGCGCGAGGGACTGCATGCGGAGAAAACGAAGGTCGGTGACCGGTATGTATTGGAGAACATGCTGGAAAATGGCTATAATATCGGTGGAGAACAGAGTGGACACATCATCTTTCTGGATGACAACACGACCGGAGACGGCCTGCTGAGCGCCCTGCATCTGCTGGAGGTCATGGTAGAGACAGGTCAGCCGCTGTCACAACTGGCACAGATCATGGAGATCTATCCGCAGGCGCTCGTCAATGCCAAAGTGCCGAATCACAAAAAGGAACATTTTATGGAATACACTGAGATCGCGGATGCGATCCGGGAACTGGAACAAAAATTTAATGGAGAAGGCAGAGTGCTCATACGTCCGTCAGGTACAGAGCCTCTTGTGCGTGTCATGATCGAGGGGAAAGATCAGGCACAGATCGAGCGCGAGGCACATGCACTGGCAGAATTGATCACGAACACGATGCTGTAGGGAGTAAACGATGGTTCGTAAAAAAGTAATCGTAAAAAATCCGACCGGATTGCATCTGCGTCCGGCGGGAGTACTGTGTAATGAGGCAGTCAAATACAAGAGTAGGATCTATTTTCATTATGGAGACGATGAGGCGAATGCCAAAAGTGTCCTGAGCGTCCTTGGCGCATGTATCAAATGCGGCACAGAGCTGGAGTTCGAGTGCGAGGGAGAGGATGAGAAAGAGGCTCTGGCAGCCGTCATTGCAGTTGTGGAGAGCGGATTGGGCGAATAGCCGGACCGCATCTGACAAAAGGGGGAGCTTCGGGGGTACTAAAGGAGCAGAAAAATGGAAAATAAACACTATCAGTACAAGCGGATATTCATGTTCTGGGCGAGCGTGTTATTTGTCGCAGCCCAGACAGCCGTCTATGCGTGGCAGTGGTATAATATCTATGCACATATCATGTTGGTCAAGTATTACCGGCGTGGTGACTGGGCGATCATTGCGTTGTATGCGCTCTATTGTGTGCTGTTTTTGAAAATATTCGGTGGTTTCAAGGTCGGATACCTGAGAAATATGGATGCGCTGTACGGACAGGCGCTCGCGATCTTTTTCCAGAACGCGGTTGCATATCTGCAGCTGGCATTGCTTGGTCTGTGGCGTTTCGGAACACATTTGGAGCATTTTATCTATCTGATCGTGATAGAGGCGGGGCTTGCGATCCTGTGGACACTGCTGACGAGGCATTTCTATGCCAAGATCTATCCACCACACCAGATGCTGCTGATCTACGGAGATATCAGTCCAAAGCATCTGATCAGCAAGCTGGATTCCAGACAGGACCGTTACCAGATCAAGGAGTCGATCCGGCTGGATGCGGGCATGGATGCGATCTTAGAGAAGATCAAGGAATACGACACGATCATCATCGGGGATATCCCGTCACATGAGCGGAACCAGTTTTTAAAATTCTGCTACTGGCATGAGATCCGCTGCTACAGCATACCGAAGATCTCGGATATCATCATCACGGGATCAGATCGGATCGACCTGTTCGACAGCATCCTGATGCTGAGCAGAAACAACGGCTTATCGATCGGAGAGCGCTTCTTCAAGCGGCTGATGGATATCGTGATCTCGCTGGTCGCATGTATCATATTATCACCGATCATGCTCGTGATCATGATCGCGATCAAGGCATACGACCACGGGCCGGTCTTCTATACGCAGGAGCGTATCACCAAGGACGGCAAACCGTTCCAGATCCTCAAATTCCGCAGCATGATCGTGGAATCCGAGGAAACGGGCGCGAGACTTGCGAGTGCCAACGACGACCGTATCACCCCGGTCGGACGCGTAATCAGACGCACGCATTTCGATGAGCTGCCGCAGCTATTTAATATATTAAAGGGTGAGATGTCCGTTGTCGGTCCCAGACCGGAGCGGAGAGAGATCTTTGAACAGTACGAGGAGAGTATTCCGGAGTTCAAGTTCCGCCTGAAGATGAAGGCAGGGCTCGCCGGATATGCACAGGTGTACGGACAATACAATACCGTGCCCTATGACAAACTCAAGCTCGATCTGACATATATTGAGAAGTATTCCTTCTGGCTCGACATCAAGCTGTGCTTCCTCACGGTGAAGATCCTGTTCCAGAAAGAAAAATCAGAGGGTGTAGACGACAGGCAGACGACAGCACTGCAGTAGGCACCGCAGATTCCAGGCAGGAGACGCATATGCTCGTATCAGTCATCATACCGGCGTACAATGCCGTACATTATATCTCCAATGCCGTCCGTTCGGCACTGGAACAGGAAGGGCTCGCTGAAGAAGAGCGGGAGATCATCGTGATCAATGACTGCAGCAGTGACCATACGGATATTGCGATGGAAGATTTCGTACGTGATCCGGCAGTCATCTACGTGGAAAACGATCATAACCTCGGTGTCGCAGAGACGAGAAACCGCGGGATACGCATGGCACGCGGCAGATATGTTGCCTTTTTGGATGCGGACGACTGGTGGGAGCCGGACAAGCTCGCCGCGCAGCTTCGGCTGCTGGAGACTACCGGAGCACCGCTGTGCTACAGCGCGCGGCAGTTACACGAGGCAGACGGCACACCGACCGGACGAACGATCGGCGTACCACAGCGCGTGACGTATGAGCAGCTTTTGTATACAAATGTGATCCCCTGCGGC
The DNA here is from genome assembly GCA_050872965.1 of bacterium. Classification (GTDB taxonomy): domain Bacteria; phylum Bacillota; class Clostridia; order Lachnospirales; family Lachnospiraceae; genus W0P33-017. The sequence goes on from JBNMHW010000009.1 coordinate 43,518, forward strand.
TCAGTCGTGATGCGCACGGATATCGCCAGAGAGTTCTATATGAGCCATGCGGAGCTGCATGAGGACTATATCCTGTGGCTGCAGGTATTGAAAAAATACGGAGCGGCCGTCGGTATCGACGAACCGTACCTGCACTGCAGACTGAGTGAAGGCGGCAAATCGCGCAACAAGCTAAGATCCGCCCGCATGCAGTACGGCGTGTATCGTTACATGGGATTCGGAGCCATCAAGAGCCTGTATTACCTGTGTTCGTATGCGTGGCATGGAGTGAAGAAATATTATGGTTAACTATTATGGATAGATCATCGATCCGGGAACTGATCAAGACACTGATGCAGCGCGTGTTGCTGCCGGTCGTCTACGACCTGTCGGAATACCGGTTTTTTAGAAAAAGAAAGATACAAAAAGGGTTAGTTTTATTTGCTGATGCCCATCATGATGAGTTGCCTTACAGTATGAGAGAACTCGCACAGTTGCTGCGGCAGCAGGAGGATTTTACCGTTACGGAACTGTGCACAGACTATCAGCGGACATCGTATCGCAGAGTTATGAGCAGCATGTTACGGTTTATGAGGCTCTATGCCCGCGCGGAATATGTGATTATCTGCGACAATCATCTGCCGGTGGCATCCTGCCACAAGAGACCGGAGACGAAAGTGATCCAGTTATGGCATTCCGGAGGAGCGTTGAAACGTTTTGGCTACGATTCACCGGGCAATATACCGGGCAGCTATCACGGTGGCAATGTCTATGCGAACTATGATCTGATACCGGTCAGTGCACCTTATGCAATTGAACCATTTGTGCGTGCGATGCGTACGGATGAGTCGCGGGTACAGGTACTCGGCGTGAGCCGGACAGACTGGTTCTATAGTGAAGAAAGCAAACAAAAGGTCAGAGACTGTTTTTACCGGTTGCATCCGCAGGCACAGGGCAAGCGTGTGATCGTCTGGGCACCGACCTTCCGCGGCAGTGCGGCTGCACCGAAGCTGGCAGGGGCGGATGCGATCGAAGCGTTGCGTGCACAACTGCCCTCCGACTGCTATCTGATTGTCAAGCTGCATCCGCATGCGCAGAAACTGCTGCCGGCGGCCGATTCGCAGATGCTGACGGAGGAGCTGCTGGTAGTGACTGACTTGCTCATTTCGGACTATTCATCGATCATCTACGACTATGCATATTTTGGCAGGCCGCTCATTTTATTTACACCGGATCTGGCAGAGTACCGGGCAGAATGTGGGTTTTACGAAGACTATGACAGTATTCCGGCATTGCGGGCAAATGATAGGGACGAGTTGCTCGCGGCTGTATCACAGGCATGGGATCTGGACGTGAGTGCTGCGATGGGTGCATTCTGGCAGCGGACGATGGGAGCCTGCGACGGACATGCCTCCGAACGGATCGTCCGTTGGATGAGAGAACATCGCGAATGACAATAGGAGAAAACAATGAATATATACAAGCAATTTTTCAATGATATAAAAAAGTACAAAGATTACATGATCTGCGCGACGAAATCAGAACTGAAGTCAGAAGTGGCAGACTCTTATCTGAATTGGGTGTGGTGGCTGCTTGAGCCGTTTTCACTTATGCTCGTGTATACATTTATATTTGGAATCATATTTGCCAAATCAGAGAAATATTACCCGCTATTCATATTTATCGGACTAACATTGTGGAACTTTTTTTCGGCAAATCTCAAGAAGAGTGCATCTATTATACGGCGGTATAAATCGGTGATCTCCAGGATCTATCTGCCGAAAGTTATCTTGTTATTTGTACAGATGATGACAACGGGCTTTAAAATGTGCATATCCTTAGCAATCGTTATAGTTATGATGATTTTCTTCCGTGTGCCACTCAGCCATCATATCATCTATGTGATACCCGGAATGATGATACTGTTGCTGATTACATTCGGATTATCCTGCTTGGAGATGCATTATGGTGTCTATGTGGACGACCTCACAAAAGTGAATGATATCGCATTGCGATTACTGTTTTATCTGACAGGAATCATTTTCAATATCGATCAGCGTATCGGTAAGAACTATCCGGAACTGGCAATGATACTTGGCAAATGGAATCCGGTCGCATTTCTGCTCAGTTCCGTCAGAAATGCACTCATCTATAACCAATCGCCGAACTGGCGGTGGATGTTCATCTGGTTTGTCATCTCCGTATTACTGGCGATGATCGGTGTGCGGCTCGTATATCGCAACGAGAATAACTACGTGAAAGGAATCTAAGGATGGAAGCAAAGCAATCGAAAAAGACAGGCATGGACGACATAGATAAGATCGAAAAAATGGAACAGATGGACGAAGACGGACAGGAGCCTGTCCGTGAGCGGTATATCCCGGCTCCCGGTACGTATGAGCCGGCAATCACGATCGACAACGTATCCATCAGCTATTCTATGATGAATAAGACATCGATCAAACAGTCCCTGCATTTTAAGAAAAAACCGAAAAAAGAGACCTTCGAAGCAGTCAGACATGCGACCTTTGAGGTGCCCAAGGGACAGATCGTAGGTATTACAGGCAAGAACGGGAGCGGCAAATCGACGCTTTTGCGCGCAGTCGCAGGTATCTTTTGTGCGAATGAGGGAACGATCGATCTGCACGGCAATTCCGTATCGCTGTTAGCGATCGGTGTCGGTTTTCAGAAAGCGCTGACAGGCAGAGAGAACATTCTGCTGTCAGGTATGCTGCTCGGTTTTTCGGAGGAAGAGATTCGCAAGCAGATGCCTCGTATCATCCGTTTTTCCGAACTGGGTGATTTTATTGACAAACCGGTCAAGACCTATTCCAGCGGTATGTATTCCAAACTTGCCTTTTCCATTACAGCAGTGTTGGAGACAGACATCATGCTGATCGATGAGGTGTTATCGGTTGGAGATCGTCATTTTAAGAAAAAAAGCTATAATCGAATGAAAAAAATGATCCAGAACCGCAAACATACGGTCATGATTGTATCACATTCGGATGCGACACTCCGCAGCCTGTGTGACACCGTGATCTGGATGAATGATGGAGAGATCAAGATGATGGGAGATGCGGACGAAGTACTCGATGCTTACGAGGCTTATATGGAAGGAGAGGACTGATATGTTCCTCAGACAGTTGGCTAAACGTATGGCACGTTTCGTGAGTCTGAAGTTGTATTTGCCGGCAGTTTATGCACGAGCGACCAGGCAGGCGGTCGATCCGGATCGCGTTATATTTCTGGAGGTATCGGCAGACCATTTGACGGAAAGCTTTGTATTGTTGGAACAGGCAGTACGCATGCGGGGAAAACATACGCAGCTCATCTGCATACACAACGGCAGTGCAGGTGGGATACAGTATCTGAAAAATTGTGCACAGATGTTGCGGGAGATCGCCGGTGCAGCCATTGTATTCATCAATGAGGCCTCCAATGTCACGAGCTGCATTCGATTGCGTCCTGAGACGCGCCTCATACAGACTTGGCACGGATGTGGTGCATTTAAAAAATTTGGATTTTCTACGGCGGATCTTGGCTGGGGCATCTCGCGCAGGGAGATGGAACGTTATCCGTATTACAGAAACCAGTGGCTGGTCAGTGTCAGTGCGCCGGAAGCAGTCCGCGCCTATCAGGACGCGATGCATCAGCCGGAGGGTGTGATACAGCCGCTCGGTGTGAGCCGTACAGATGTTTTTTTCGATGCGGATTACATCGCGCGGGCGAGGGAACGGCTCTATGAATGTTTTCCGCAGGCTCGCGGAAAGAAGGTTATATTATATGCGCCGACCTTTCGTGGGACACAGACACAGGCATATTCTATGCAGCTTGACCGGGAACGGATGAAGGCGGCACTGTCGGATCGCTATGTATGGATCGAAAAGCATCATCCATTTGTCAGAAAAAGACCTGTGATCGAAGAAAACTGTCGGGATTTTGCGGTTGATCTGACCGAACAGATGAGCATTAGTGAGCTGATCTGCGTGAGTGATCTGTGTATCAGTGATTATTCCTCGCTGATTTTCGAGTATTCATTATTTGAGCGTCCGATGATCTTCTATGCGCCGGATCTGCAGGAATATTTTGACGAGCGGGGATTCTATTATGACTATGAGACATTGACACCGGGTCCGGTATGCGTGACGCAGGATCAGTTGATACGTAGTATCCACCATATGGAGACTGGATATGACAGGCAGGTAGTCGCACAATTCCGTCAGAAATTCATGAGTGCCTGTGATGGACATGCGACGGAACGGATACTGGATTATATCGGTTTGTGAGGGCTGGAAAAGGAGATCGTGAAATATGCTGAAGATATATATCTGCCCGGAATGCGGCTGGCTGCGGACAGTGTCGCGCCGCAAGGATGTGGAATGCCACCGATGCGGCAATGCTGTCATGGAACTGACAAAACTGGATTATGAGACTTATGCACGGATGGGTGAACAGGAACGCGCAGACTATGTACAGAGCTGGCGCTACATCCACAAAAAACCCGAAAAGAGCGATTGACAGATGATAGGAATTAGACTAAAATTGTGATGTTTAGTTTACGGTTAGGGAATTGTCACCAGACAATGATACATAAATATACGAAGGAGTCGTCATGAGCAAGAAAAATCCGCAAAGTGATCTGAGCCCGAGGGAACAGAAGAAGCTTTTGAAAAAAAAGAGAAAAAAACGTAAGATCATTCTGCTAGTCGTGGAAGTTCTCGTCCTGCTGATTGTGCTTGGCATGTTATATGTATGGCAGGCGCTGAATAAAATAGAAAAAGAACCGGCAAATATACAGGGAGATACATCTACGGATATGAGCAACAATGAGGATGAACTCGCCGAGGATACCGTAGAGATCATGAAAGGGTATGAGGATGTCGCACTGTTTGGTGTAGACAATTATTTCAACGGACATGCCGATTCCGGCAACTCCGATGTGATCATGATCGCCAGCATCAACAATGATACCAAGGAAGTCAAGCTCGTATCCGTATACCGCGATACATTTTTAGATACCGATATCGGCCGCGATACATCGCCGAACTTCCACAAGTCCAACCGTGCGTTCGCGCTCGGAGGGGCAACGCAGTCGTGCAACATGCTTAATGCCAGCCTTGATCTGGATATCGAACACTATATCACGGTAGATTTCAAGGTCGTGACAGACGTGGTCAACATGCTCGGAGGCGTGGATATCGATATCGATTCTGCAGAGCTCAAATACATCAACCATCACATAGACACGACCGCGAGAGCGACCGGAGACACACCGGTACATCTGACCTCGACCGGATTACAGACACTTAACGGAACGCAGGCGACCGCCTATGCACGTATCCGTTCGACCGCAGGCAGCGACTTCAAGCGTGCGGAACGTCAGCGCGAAGTCATTAATGAAGTCGTGAAAAAAGCGAAAAAATCAGATCTCGCTACGATCAATGCGATCATCAATCAGGTATTTCCTGAGATCAGTACGAACTATACGAACATGGATATCCTGCGTCTCGCAGCCAGCATGTTTAACTATGAACTGGTGGATTCGACCGGATTCCCGTTCAGCAAATATCCGGCGAGACTCGGCGGCAGCAAGGGCGATGTCGTGATCTGTGCCGATCTCGAGAATAACGTCCGGGCATTGCACCGCTATCTCTATGATGACACGACCTATGTACCGTCAGCGACTGTCATCAACTATAGTGACCTGCTCAAGAATAATTATGGCATCACGATAGAGAACGGAGACAATCCGGAGGCAGTACAGGGCGGCAGCATCGAAGGAGACAATTTTGACGCTCCGGCAGAGACACAGACAGATACAACCCAGTAACAGAACAATCAAACAGACAAAATGATATACCCGAGGACATTTGCCCTCGGGTAATTCTGGATATAACAGAATTTGACAAGGAGGACAACAATATGTGTGGAATCGTAGGATTTATCGGCAGACGACAGGCAGCGCCGATTTTATTGGACGGACTGTCCAAGCTGGAGTACCGTGGATATGACTCGGCAGGAATGGCAGTCTATGATGGACAGGAGATCCGCGTGGAGAAGAGCACCGGACGCCTCAAAGTACTCAGCGAGCTCACCCATGACGGCAGTACCATGCCCGGTACAGTCGGTATCGGACACACCCGCTGGGCGACACACGGCGAGCCGAGCGACCGCAATGCGCATCCGCATTGCAATACAGCAAAGAGTATCGCAGTTGTGCACAACGGCATCATCGAAAACTATCTGAAATTAAAGAAAAAGCTGTCAGACCACGGCTACGAATTTGTCTCAGATACAGATACCGAGGTTGTGGCGCAGTTGCTCGATTACTATTATAACAAGACAAACGGAGACATTATCGATACGATCACCAAGGTCATGCACCGCGTCGAGGGCTCCTATGCGCTCGGCATCATCTTCGCATCGCATCCGGATCAGGTATATGCGCTGCGCAAGGATGCACCGCTCATCGTCGGAAAATCACAGGATGGCAACCTCATCGCCTCTGATATTCCCGCGATCCTCAAATACACCCGCGATGTCTATTTTATCGAGAACGAGGAGATCGCATGTCTGACCGAGGATGATATCACATTTTTCAACAGTGACGGAGAGCAGATCGAGAAGACGAGCAAGACCATCGAGTGGGACATCAATGCGGCAGAAAAAGGCGGTTATGAGCATTTTATGCTCAAAGAGATGTACGAACAGCCCAAGACAGTACGCGATACCTTAAACCCGCGTATCAAGGACGGACAGATCGTGATCGAGGAGCTGGGCATGAGTGACGAGGAGATCCGCGCGATCGAGCGCATCCATATCGTAGCGTGCGGCAGCGCCTATCATACCGGCGTGACAGCAAAATATATCATGGAAGGGCTGGCTCGCATCCCGGTGGAAGTAGATCTGGCCAGTGAATTCCGTTACCGCAACCCGATCCTGCATAAAAACGATCTCGTCGTGATCATCAGCCAGTCCGGAGAGACCGCAGATTCCTTGGCGGCACTGCGTGAAGCCAAGGCAAAAGGTGTCAAGACACTCGGCATCGTCAACGTCGTAGGCAGTTCGATTGCCAGAGAAGCAGACCGTGCCATGTACACGTGGGCAGGACCTGAGATCGCAGTCGCTACGACCAAGGCATATTCCGCACAGTTGATCGCACACTATCTGCTGGCGATCCATTTTGCGCAGGTCAAGGGAGAGATCACGGAGGCAGAGGTAGCCGATATGCTCACCGATCTGAAAGCGATCCCCGCGCAGATCGAGATGCTGCTCGCCAACAAGGAACACATCCAGAGGATCGCGAACCGCTATGTCGGAGCCAAGGACGTATTTTTCATCGGCAGGGGCATCGATTATGCGATCGGCATGGAGGGCTCTTTAAAGCTCAAGGAGATCTCCTATATCCACTCTGAGGCATACGCGGCAGGAGAACTCAAGCACGGCACGATCTCGCTGATCGAGGAAGGGACGCTTGTCACTGCGCCTGTCACACAGAAGGATCTGTACAAAAAGACACTGAGCAACATTGTCGAGGTGCGTTCCCGCGGAGCAGTCGTACTCGCAGTCACCAACGAGGACAATACCGAGATCGAAAAGAATGCAGATTATGTCATCTACATTCCGCAGACCAACAAATATTTTACGAATTCACTCGCCATTATTCCGCTGCAGTTGTTCGCATATTATGTATCCGTGGGCAAGGGCTGCGATGTGGATAAGCCGAGAAACCTCGCAAAATCCGTGACTGTAGAGTGATTTTTCGCAGACTGACACAAATACGACAAATATAGAACACATTTCAGACACAACTTCCTCGTAAACTGTGCAGTATCGAATGAAGGAACTGAACAGCTAAGGAGGCATGACATATGGACAACTATAACAACGACAATCAGAACGGCTATAACAATGGTTACAGCCAGAACAATTATAATACGGGAACCAATCCGAATGGCTACCCGGTAGACCCGAACAACAACAGCTACCGCTATACCGGAGCTTCTGACCGGACACAGGATCAGAGCCAGAATCAGGATGGACAGTCGCAGGATCGCTACTACAGCACCGTCGGCTCCTGGCACAGCGTATTCTTCTGTGTGCCGGCATACATGGAG
>JBNMHW010000010.1:0-50472 GCA_050872965.1 bacterium
GCACCATCGAGATCGCAGACGCACTTGACAGCGGGATCGCGGTCAAGGATATCACATTTATTGACGGAACGGTCTACAAAACGAGAGACAGAGAACTGATCAAACAATCCCAAGCATTGGAACTGCCGCATTTTGAAGAGATCCGTGCATCCAAGGAGGCTTATGCCCGCAGCTTTTATATCCAGTACTGCAATACGGATCATTTTGTGGCAAAAGTCTTGTACGAGACATATGATGAAAAACTGTTTGTCGTACAGAACCGGCCGTCAAAGCCACTGACGCAGGAGGAGATGGACCGTGTCTATGCATTGCCGTATATGCGCACCTATCATCCGATGTACGAGGAGGCAGGCGGTATTCCTGCGATCCGCGAGGTAAAATTCTCGCTGATCAGCAACCGCGGCTGTTTTGGCGGATGCAATTTCTGTGCACTGACCTTTCATCAGGGACGTACGATCCAGACACGCAGTCATGTATCGATCGTTGAGGAAGCAAAAAAGCTCACGTATGAGCCGGATTTTAAGGGATATATCCATGATGTCGGCGGGCCGACCGCCAATTTCAGACATCCTTCCTGTGAGAAGCAGCTGACGAAGGGCGTCTGTCCGAATAAGCAGTGCCTGTTCCCGCAGCCGTGCAGGAATCTGCATGCCGACCATACGGATTATATCCGGCTGCTGCGTAAACTCCGCGAGATCCCGGGTGTAAAAAAAGTCTTTATCCGTTCCGGTATCCGGTTTGACTATGTGCTTGCGGATAAAAGCGATGCCTTTTTACGCGAACTGTGCGAGTATCATGTCAGCGGACAGCTCAAGGTCGCACCGGAGCATATTTCAAGAAAAGTGCTGGACAAGCTGGGTAAACCAGCTCCGGAAGTATATAAAAAATTCGTAGAAAAATATACGCAGATGAACGAGAAACTCGGCAAAAAGCAGTATCTCGTGCCGTATCTGATGTCTTCGCATCCGGGCGCGACGTTGACAGAGGCTGTCGAACTGGCGGAATATCTGCGGGACATTCATTATATGCCCGAGCAGGTACAGGACTTTTATCCGACGCCGTCTACGATATCGACCTGCATGTATTACACCGGACTCGATCCGCGAGATATGACACCTGTCTACACTGCGACGAATCCGCATGAAAAAGCGATGCAGCGTGCACTCATGCAGTATCGCAATCCGAAAAACTATGAGCTGGTCAAAGAAGCACTTGAGCGGGCCGGGCGAACGGATCTGATCGGTTTCGGGCCGGAATGCCTGATCCGTCCTCGAGTCATGAAACAGCAGAATAAGCCAAACGGCTACCGGAGCACAGCAGGGAATCATCGGTCTTCCGATACAAACGGAGCGAAAAAACATCCTGCAAAAAAGAAAACGATCCGGAATGTACACAAAAAGAACAAACATTAAGCCAATAATAGGATGACACAACGATATGAAATCATTTACGATCAGGGAAAATGAGGCCGGTCAGCGGCTCGACAAATATCTGAGAAAGCTGCTCCCGGATGCACCGGGCAGCTTTATATATAAAATGCTGCGGAAAAAGAATATCGTGCTGAACAAGGAAAAAGCGACCGGTTCGGAGCATTTATCCGTAGGTGACGAAGTCGTTTGTTTTCTGTCCGATGAGACATTCGATAAATTTTCCGGAAGCCGTAAGGATACGATTGAGGAATTGAAGCGGGTACCGGTTCAACCGGCTTTTTCCGTCGTCTATGAAGACGATGATGTACTCGTCATGAACAAGCCCGCAGGCATGCTCTCGCAGAAGGCAAAGGAATCGGATATCTCTGCAAATGAGCATATGATCGCGTATTTACTGGAGACAAAGGCACTGTCAGAGGCGGAACTTCGTACCTTCCGGCCATCAATCTGCAATCGTCTGGATCGGAATACCTCCGGTATTCTGCTGGCAGGAAAGACGCTGCGCGGCCTGCAGCGTTTGTCGGCAGAATTAAAAAGCCGTTCAATGGAAAAATATTATCGTTGTCTGGTCAAGGGTGATCTGCCGCAAAGACAGTTGTTAAAGGGATATTTATTAAAAGACGAGCGAGAAAATGCGGTATCCATTTTCCAGAACGGTGCACCAAACCGCAAATATATTGAGACGGAATACAATCCGGTGGAACGGTTTGGAGACTATACACTGTTAGAAGTGCACCTGATCACAGGGCGTTCCCACCAGATCCGTGCACATCTGGCATCGATCGGGCATCCGGTCATCGGTGACCCGAAATACGGTGAGCAGAAGCAAAACCGTCTGTTTGAGAAAGCAGCCGGGATCAACCGCCAGTTATTGCATGCCTATCGTGTGCGTTTTACGGACGGCAGAGAAGTGATCGCAGATCTGCCGATGGATTTTGAGGCTGCGCTTGCGTGGCTGCGGGGACGGTCAGCGGCAGAACCGTCGAGAGGGTAATCGCAGATGGCTACCTGGAATTCGAGAGGACTGCGTGGATCAGCACTGGAGGATCTGGTAAACCGGACAAATGAGGTCTATGCCGCCCATGCGCTGGCACTGATCCAGAAAGTACCGACGCCGATCACGCCGATCAATATTGATAAAAAAACCAGACATATCACACTGGCGTACTTCGATCAGAAAAGCACGGTGGATTATATCGGTGCCGTTCAGGGCATACCGGTATGCTTTGATGCAAAGGAATGTCATACGGATACGTTTCCGTTACAGAATATCCATGCGCATCAGGTTGAATTTATGCGTTTGTTTGAGGCGCAGCAGGGAGTCGCTTTTTTCCTGATCCATTATACCAAGCGGGATGTCTTTTATTACCTTCCGTTTCGGGATCTGCTCACCTTTTGGGAACGGATGGAACAGGGAGGCAGAAAAAGCTTCCGTTTTGAGGAGCTGCAGGAACAATATTTCTTTTCTATGGGAAAAGGCGGTGTATTTGTACCATATTTACAGCCGCTTCAGATTGATCTGGACTCCAGAGGTTGACTTTTTTTCGGGAATCGCTTATAATCAGTTAGATTTATTGTGCTAATGAATTATCACGTTACCGCAATAAAGCGTGCGATAAGGAGATAGAAATACGATGAAACAGAATTTACATACACCGGAAGGTGTCCGCGATATTTATAATGCGGAGTGCGAGCGAAAGTTATATTTGGAGCAGAAATTGTTTTCTGTGCTGACCGGATACGGGTATCATCCGATCGAGACACCGTCCTTTGAATTTTTCGATATTTTCGGCAAGGAAGTCGGTACGACACCTTCGCAGGATCTGTACAAATTTTTTGACCGTGAGGGAAACACGCTGGTTTTAAGACCGGATATCACACCGTCCATTGCGCGTTCTGCGGCAAAATATTACATGGATGAAGAGATGCCGCTGCGTTTCTGCTATAAAGGGAATACGTTTATCAACCACCACAGCCTGCGCGGACGGATGAAGGAATGTACCCAGCTTGGAGCGGAGTTTATGGGAGATACTTCCGTGGATGCAGATGCTGAGATGTTGTCTATGATCGTGGATTGTCTGCAGGCGGCAGGACTGAAGGAGTTCCAGATCAGTGTCGGCCATGCGAGTATTTTTACAGGACTCGCGGATGCGGCAGGATTTACAGCCGATGAGACGGATGAGCTGCGCAGCCTGCTTTCCAATAAGAACTTTTTCGGCGTCGAAGAATTTGTAGACAGCCGTGATCTTCCCGAGAATCTCAAACGCTGCTTTGGTATTCTCAGATGCATGTATACCTCTGCGGATGAACTGGAACGCTTCAAGGAAGATGCAAAAGAATATGAGACCGTATACCGGGCTTTGCAGCGCTTAGAGCAGCTACAGGAGCTGTTGTTACTCTACGGCATCGACCGTTATGTATCATTTGAACCCGGAATGGTCAGTGATTATCACTATTACAGCGGAATCCTGCTCAGCGGCTATACCTACGGCACCGGAGAGCCGATCGTCAAGGGTGGCCGTTATGACGAATTGCTGCCGATGTTTGGCAAAGATGCCGCTGCGATCGGATTTGTCGTTGTGATCGATCAGCTGCTCGAAGCGATCCGCAGGCAGCACATCGAGGTTCCGATCATGCATCACACACAGTTGATCGTCTACGATGCAGTGCACCGGGAAGAGGCTGTTGTATCAGCCAGAAAGCTGCGCAGCACCGGCGGACGTGCGGAATTGTTGTTGTATGATCCCACAAAGGGCAGATCGGCATATGAAGCCTATGCACAGGAGAATCATATCGCAAGGATCAGTTGGATGCTGGATGAATCATAATTTTGTATAGAATGACATGACTGATGGGAGACAGATAAACATATGGGAAACGAAACGAGTGAACGCTATCTGACCTTTGCGCTCGGCAAAGGGCGGCTGGCGAACCGTACATTAAAATTACTGGAAGAGATCGGTATCACCTGTGAGGAGATGAAGGATAAAGAGACGCGTAAGCTGATCTTTGTCAATGAGGAATTAAAACTCCGGTTTTTCCTGGCAAAGGGGCCGGATGTTCCGACTTACGTTGAATATGGCGCAGCGGATATCGGTGTAGTCGGGGAGGACACGATCTTAGAAGAAGGCCGCAATATCTATGAAGTATTGGATCTGGGATTCGGGAAATGCCGGATGTGTGTCTGCGGACCGGAGAGTGCACGTGAATTGCTGCAGCATCACGAGCAGATCCGTGTGGCATCCAAGTATCCCCGGATCGCAAAAAATTATTTTTACAATAAAAAGCATCAGACCGTAGAGATCATAAAATTAAACGGATCGATCGAACTAGCACCGATTGTCGGACTCGGAGATGTCATTGTAGATATCGTTGAGACCGGATCTACTTTGAAAGAAAACGGCTTACAGGTACTCGAAGAGGTATGTCCGCTGTCTGCGCGTATGGTAGTGAATCCGGTGAGCATGAAGATGGAAAATGAGCGCATCACGAAGCTGATCGCAGATTTAAAACAGGTCATTCAAAAGGAGAATTGATATGCGAATTTTACAATTAAGCAAAGAGACAAAAAGCAACATTTTAGAGGATTTGTTAAAGCGAAGCCCGAACAGTTACGGTGAATTCGAAGACCGTGTGGCAGCGATCATCGCTGAGGTGCGTAAAAACAGGGATGCAGCTATTTTTTCTTATACAAAGCAGTTTGATGGAGCAGATATCAATGCGGACAATATTATCGTAACAGAAGAAGAGATCAAAGAAGCCTATGAGACCGTTGATCCGACCCTGTTGGATGTAATTCGCAAGGCTCTCGTGAATATCCGTGAATATCATGAAAAACAGCGCCAGTACAGCTGGTTCGATTCCAAGGACAACGGCATCATTCTCGGACAGAAGGTGACTCCGCTTCGCCGTGTCGGTGTGTATGTACCCGGCGGAAAGGCGGTCTATCCGTCCTCCGTATTGATGAATGTTCTTCCTGCAAAGGTAGCCGGTGTCAGTGAGATCATCATGACAACGCCTCCCGGAAAGGATGGCAAAATCTGTGCATCTACATTAGTAGCTGCGACAGAGGCCGGTGTTGACCGTATTTACAAAGTCGGTGGCGCGCAGGCGATCGCCGCACTTGCTTTCGGTACAGAGAGTGTTCCGAAAGTCGATAAGATCGTCGGCCCCGGAAACATCTATGTAGCACTTGCCAAAAAGGCTGTATTCGGTCATGTCAGCATTGATTCGATCGCAGGACCGAGTGAGATCCTCGTACTCGCGGATGAGACAGCTAATCCACGCTTTGTAGCAGCCGACCTGCTCTCACAGGCAGAGCATGACGAGATGGCATCTGCGATCCTTGTCACGACCAGTCAGACACTGGCAGAACAGGTATCGGAAGAGATTGATAAATTTGTTGCTGTGCTCAGCCGGAAAGAGATCATTCAGAAGTCACTGGATCACTATGGATATATTCTGGTGGCAGAAGATGAGGCAGAGGCGATCGAGACAGCCAATGACATTGCATCCGAGCATCTCGAGATCGTCATGAGAGATCCGTTTACCGTGATGACTAAGATCCGCAATGCAGGAGCGATCTTCCTCGGTACATACAGCAGCGAGCCGCTGGGCGATTATTTTGCAGGACCGAACCATGTACTTCCGACCAACGGAACCGCAAAGTTTTTCTCGGCGCTGTCTGTCGATGATTTCATTAAAAAATCAAGCATTATTTCATATTCGAGAGAAGCACTCGAACCGATCTATAAAGATATCGTACAGTTTGCGGAGTGTGAGCAACTGACTGCCCATGCAAATTCCATCCGCGTACGATTTGAAGATCAGTAATATTTTTAGGAAGGTAGTTAAAAAAGACTTATGGACAAGAAAATTCTGGTAGCGACGCTTTACCTCAAGGACGGTCAGCCGGTCAGGAACAATCGCGACCTGACGCCGATCGGTGAATTGCATACCTACGCAAAGACCTATAATGACAGCGGTATTGACAAAATATTTGTGTTCGATCTGTCCGACGATGATGATGAGCATGAAAAAAATATAGAAGCGATCCGTGAGCTGAACCGCATGATCGATATTCCGACCTGTGGAGGCGGTAATCTGCGCCGCATGGAGGATGTCAAAAAACTCATCTATGCCGGCTGTAAGCAGATCATGCTCAACGCAGCCAAAAGTGATTGTATCGATCTGGCCCGTATGGCTGCGGAACGCTACGGCAAAGACCGCATTCTCGTATCGGTACACAATGTGGACTTTATATTTAAAAATCAGACGGAGATGAACGAACTGTTCCACGAGGTACTCGTCATGGATGAGTCTGTGCTGGATGCAGTGGATAATCTGTCCAATACGCCGTATGTCGTCTTATATGACGGAGCTGATTTTGCTGAGATCTATGCACTTTTAGAGCGTGAGAATGCACGAGGTATCTGTGGCTCACTGTTCAATGACCCGCAGACGGATATTATGCAATATAAGACGAATCTGGATGAAGCTGGTCTGTGGATGGACAATTTTAAGCCTGAGATCCAGTGGGCACAGCTCAAGAAAAATTCAGATGGTATGGTTCCGTGTGTCGTGCAGGATTACCGCACAGAGGAAGTGCTCATGGTCGCCTATATGAATGAGGAAGCCTACTACAAGACGCTTTCCAGCGGTAAAATGACCTATTACAGCCGCAGCAGAAATGAATTGTGGACAAAGGGACTCACATCCGGACATCTGCAGTATGTGAAATCACTGACCGCAGACTGTGATTATGATACGATACTTGCCAAGGTATCACAGGTAGGTGTCGCGTGCCATACCGGCAGCCCGACCTGCTTTTTCAATGAGATCGTAAAAAAAGAATATGTGGAGAATAATCCGTTAAAGGTATTCGAGAACAGTTATCAGTCGCTCATGAATATCAAGACGAATCCGAAACAGGGCTCCTATATCAGTGAGTTGTTTGATAAAGGGCTTGATGAGATGTTAAAGAAGCTTGGCGAAGAGACGACCGAGGTCGTGATCGCAGCGAAGAACCCGAATCCGGAGCATATCAAGTATGAGATATCGGATCTGCTGTATTATCTGACCGCGATGATGGTCGAGACCGGAGTGACTTGGGAAGATGTCACAAAGGAATTAGCACAGCGTTAAAAATGTGTATGCACAATGTAAAAATTGTGCATACATTTTTTGTGGGATTTTACCAGTTGATTTTGTCTGAAAAGTGAGTGTATAATAGCATTCAATTCCCATTTCTTTTACCCTGTTACATGTAGTTTCCATTCTTCGTTGCAGATCACAGATGCAATAGTCGGTTTTCTTGCAGCGGAGGAATCTCATGAACAAAAACCAAACCACAAAATACAAAAAAACAATGCTCGCAGTACTTTTGTCCATCATGTGTCTGTTCTGCGAAACCACAGCACCACTCGTATCTGTTGTCCATGCGGATGAGACGACAGAGGATGGCAGCATATCTTCCGTATCGTTAGACTACGTCTCGGATGTGACTATGCATACCGCAGGCAGTACATTACGGTTATATGGCAGTCCGGATCAGACCTATCAGGTTCCGATCCGCGTGACGGCTGACAGTACACTGATACTCGATCACATCAGAAATGAAGCGGATATTACTGTCGCAGACGGCATTCATGCCAGAATCCTGCTGCGCGGAAACAGCTCCTGCAATAACATCCTTGCGATTGGTGGCACACAGACAACGGTAACGATCGCCGGTGATTCTGCGGATGCGATGCTCACCGCAGGCCGGATCGCGTGCAGCAGTGGTGGGACGACACAGACCGGTGCGAAGGTGCACATCGAAGCATGTACCGTCATATGTCAGGATCTCGGATGTGGCACGATCGGACGGGACAGCGCTTACAATGGAGGCAGTGCAACGATTGCCAGTGCGACACCGGGCAGCAACGCTTCCCCCGAGATCACGATCACATCCGCACAGATCATGGTCAGTGGCAGTCTGGCATGCGGTGGCAATGGTGTGAGCAGTCAGGGCACGTGGAGCGCTACTGCTTCAAACGGAGGAACCGCGGGATCCGTTTGGATCGACAATAGCCGGGTATCTGTCGGCGGCAATATCGCAATGGGCGGCAGAGGCGGAGATGGACGCATCGGAAGCAGCTATTACGATCATGCATCCGGCATCACCCAAAGTGCCTGTCCGGTTCAGATCATCAATCACAGCTATGTGACTGTTACCGGTAATGTGGCAACGCAGCAGAATCTGCCGCAGATCAGCAGGGACGGAAAACAGCAGGGATTACACGGTGTACAGGTGGAGATATCCGATTCGACACTGATCGCCAAAGATATTGCGAGCGGCGGTAACGGTCATCAGTTGATCCGTTCGGCCTCATCCTCCGGTGCCGGAACCAGCTATGATGTCGCAGGTATAGCAGGCGGAAACGGTGGGACGATCATTGCCAAAAATGCAGTGATCGAATGTAATACTGCTGTGTGCGGAGCCAATGCAGGCGATTATATGAATTATCAGGTGAGTATGTACGGAAATTATTCCGGCGATTACGAGAGTGTGAATCATCCACTGGATGGTAATGGCGGGCACATTGACTCCGATCAATGCGAGTGGACGATCCATTCCTCCGCAGGCGAAAAAGGAAGCCGCTGGAACGGTTATGCCAATGCGTCAACCTATGCAGACCAGCGTTTTATCGGTGGTGTTCTGAATGGCTATGTTCACGGGGCAGTGATCACGACAGATCTGACATCCATTCTGGAGGGCGATTTTAAAGCAACAGTGGACATCCGTAATTCAGAGGAAGCAGCCTGCTCGAAATGCCTGTTAAAGACGGATGAAACGCTTGGCAGCACTGTGGTTACGGTAACCGCTAACGAACTCACCGGTTCCTCCCGCCTGGATGAATCCGGACAAATGCATACGTATATCGGAATCGGCAGACAACGCATACGTCTCCTTGGCATCCGGCCTTTTGAGGCGTCAGTCCGGGTGAAACGTTCTGCTGCATTAAACGAATTTCAGTTGAACGCCTACGGCCGTCTGAATATGTCCTATGGGGATGCCGTGATCCGTGAAGATTCTTATCATTATCTTGATGAGGATTATGAATACACCGGTGATTATACGGTCAGCGGAACCGGCGATCATACGCTCACCATCGAATCCGGTGAGCATGTATTGAGCTTTGATGAGACTCGTCTGGATACACTGGATGTCCAAGGTACTTCGATTGTGCGACTACGGCTAATGGTGCCTGTCCACATCCGCCGTATTCTGATCTCGGAGAATGCACTGCTCTTGATCGAAGGGGCTAATCTGTTGAGCTATGAGAGTTGTCAGGGTTCCCTGCGCAACGGAGAGGGCAAACGGTTATTTCCGGTTTCACTGATCATAGAGACTCCGGATCAATATCAGCTGACTCTAAACGGAGATGAAAAGCTGCTGGCTGCAGATGATTTGCCGGATGACGGTGAATTGCATTTTTTACTTCCGGAAGGGGATTGTCAGATAAAACTTTGTAAAGAACCGTTTGTATTCACCGGGGAATGGCAGATCCATCAACCGCAGCAAATCTATCAGTCAGATCTGCGGCTGTTACTGGACTGTTCCCGGTCGGATATATTGATAGAAGAGGAACAGGTCATTTTTGACGGAAACACCATTGCTACACAGGCAGATGTCTGCCTCACACAGAGCGGTGCGTTACAGCCTGTCGATGTGAAAAAGAAAGATGCCATGTTATGGCTGAATCAGATTGCTCCAAACATACAAATCTACGTAACAAGGGATTTTTGCGGAGAGATCCGGGATTGCTCCGGTATCCCGCTGCGGCTGGTCACGATCAGCACCGGAAGGGCAGAATATCCGGTACAATTTGAACTGGATGGCAGTAGGTATGATGTTGTCACAAACAAAGATGGGATTTTTACATTTCTGGCAACGATCGGGACGCATGATTTCCGGTTCATCATAGATGACCAATCTTATTGGATTACAGGAAATCTGCATGTGAGTGCGGATGATAACAAAAACTTTTATGAGGAAGCGGATCTCACAGATCAGGAGCCTGAAGTAAATCCTGATCCACAGCCGGATACCAACCCGGATCTCCAACCGGATAGTAAATCGGATCAAATATCAGATGAGCCGGAAACACCTAAAACGGAACCGGAAGTCCCTACAGATTCTACCGGTTCAGATAACGCCGGTTCCGATTCCGGCAGCACGAGTTCCGGTTCGGGTTCAAACGGTTCAAGTTCAGGTGGTTATAGTTCCGGCAGTTATAGTTCAGGCGGTTACAGTTCAAGCAGTTCGAGTTCCGGCAGTTCAAGCTCAGGCAGTTATGGCAGCACCACGTCCTCAGGCACATCTACTGCAGCAAGCATACAAATAAAGCAAGATGGCATCCGACTGCTGGATCCCGGTGAGACGTCTGATCAGATCTTTTACACGAAAAAAGACGTTACTTTTCAGATTAGCGTTCCGGACGGTGCAACCTGTGATTACCGGATCATCCGTCAGGATGAGGCTGTTTCGACACAATGGAAACGGCTGGATACCGATCAACTGACCATTCATGAAAATCAGCAGGATGGAAGAGCCGAAGCTGTGATTTTCCGGACGACTGACCGGCATACGGTAACGCAGCAACAGACAAATTATTTTTGTATTGACAGAGAACATCCGGTGATCCGTGGCGTAAAGCATCTGCGATTCTATAAAAAGGCACGTCACATCCGCATCCGTGACAATTGCAAGCTACGGGACATCCGGTTGAATGGCAGAAAGATGAAATCATCCTTTACGTTAAAAAAGAGAGGCGTTTATTTTCTGAAAGCGACCGATCGTGCAGGCAACAGCCGTCTGTGTGTCTTTGCGATCCTGTAACACATTGAGACATCCGTACATTTCAATCCTTTTGATGAAAAATCGTGCATAGTTTGTCTGCAAATGCATAAATTTATGCTGACAGGAGGTGCCAGACTATGACCTATGACAGAGTGGATGCGCGTAAAGAATATGTACGTCAGGCAAGAGCTTCTTTTCAGGAGCAGGAATACGACCGGATACAACGCAGTGAGACAGACGAACCGTCACTCACACATGCACTGGTATTTCGTATCGTGCTTGGAATACTGCTGTTTTTACTGTTTGTGCTCGCAGATATGACCGATTACAGAATCTTCGATTATTCGACGACAACGATTGCCTCCGAGATTGAAAAAGATGATTATACAAATGCGCAAAAGTATGTTATGATGCTACTTGCAGATAAATCGAAATAAATTTTCAATAGATGGAGGTACTTATGAGCAGACTCGCATTGTCTGATGAGATATTACTGACAATTGACCAGCCGGCGCGATACATCGGCGGTGAATTGAATATGATAAAAAAAGATCCTGCTTCGGTGGATATTCGTTTTGCAATGTGTTTTCCGGATGTCTATGAGATCGGCATGTCGCACCTTGGCATACAGATCTTATATGATATGTTTAACCGGAGAAGTGATGTATATTGTGAGCGTGTCTATTCTCCGTGGCCGGATCTGAGCCGGATCATGAAGGAAAAGCAGATCCCGTTATTTGCATTGGAGAGTCAGGATCCGATCAAAGACTTTGATTTTCTTGGAATTACGATCCAGTATGAGATGTGCTATACGAATATTTTGCAGATTCTTGATCTGTCACAGATCCCGCTGCATGCCAGTGAGCGTGGAGATGACATGCCGATCGTCATCGGCGGCGGTCCGTGCACTTACAACCCGGAGCCGATCGCAGAATTTTTCGATCTGTTCTATATCGGTGAGGGAGAGATCAGTTATGATGCATTGTTTGCATTATATAAGCAGTGCCGCCAGGAGGGATTTAACCGGGCACAGTTCCTGCGGAAAGCAGCACAGATCCCCGGTATTTATGTACCTTCCATGTATGAAGTTACTTATGGGGAGGATGGCTGCCTGAGCAGTTTTACGCCTAAGTATGACGACATCCCAGCCAAGGTCGAAAAGCAGCTCGTCTTAGACATGTCACAGGCACCATATCCGATGAAACCGCTTGTGCCGTTTTTGAAAGCGACACAGGATCGTGTCGTATTGGAAATCCAGCGTGGATGTATCCGCGGATGCCGGTTTTGTCAGGCAGGTATGATCTATCGTCCGACCCGTGAAAAAGATATCGAACAGTTGAAAAACTATGCGTATGAGATGTTAAAGAGCACCGGACATGAGGAAATCTCATTAAGCTCTCTCAGTTCCAGCGACTATTCGCATCTGGAAGAACTGGTTAATTTTTTGATTGACAACTTTCATGATAAAGGTGTCAATATTTCGCTTCCGTCACTCCGGATCGATGCATTCTCACTAGATGTCATGGGAAAAGTGCAGGATATCAAAAAGAGTAGTCTGACCTTTGCTCCGGAGGCCGGATCACAGCGTATGCGTGATGTGATCAATAAGGGACTCACGAAGGATATTATTTTAGAGGGTGCCGGACAAGCCTTTGAAGGCGGCTGGCAGAAGGTGAAGCTGTACTTTATGCTGGGACTGCCGACAGAGACAGTCGAAGATATGCAGGCGATCGCAGAACTGGCCAATGACATCGCGGTACGCTATTATGAGATACCCAAAGACCAGCGCAACGGAAAATGCCAGATCACGATCTCTACATCATTTTTTGTACCCAAGCCGTTTACGCCACTCCAATGGGCACCCATGTGTACAGTAGATGAATATCTGGGAAAGGCAAAAGTTGTGAATGAAGCTGTGAAAAATCAGCTCAACCGCAAGAGTATCCGTTATAACTGGCATGAGGCTGATGTGACAGTACTTGAGGGAGTATTTGCACGCGGTGACAGAAGGATTGCGGCAGCGATCGAGCGCGCCTATGAAAAAGGTGCGTTGTTTGATGCCTGGTCCGAATATTTTGATAATGAGCGGTGGCTCGAAGCGTTTGAAGAGACAGGGATAGACATTGCTTTCTATACATTAAGGCAGCGTGAACTCTCAGAATTATTTCCGTGGGACTTCATCGATGCAGGTGTAACCAAAGAATTTCTGAAACGGGAATGGAACAAGGCATGTGGACAGACCGTGACACCGAACTGCCGCATGAGTTGTTCCGGCTGCGGAGCGAGAAAATACGGAGGAGGAGTATGCTTTGAAAATCAGAATTAAATTTGCAAAATCCGGAAACATGAAGTTTATCGGACATCTGGATACGATGCGGTATTTTCAGAAAGCCATGCGCCGGGCAGATATCGACATTGCCTACTCAACCGGTTTCTCTCCGCACCAGATCATGTCCTTTGCGGCACCACTTGGGGTAGGAATCACCAGTGATGGGGAATATCTGGATATCGAGGTTCATTCGAGCGGATCGACTGCTGACGCTGTCAATGCGTTAAATCAGGCAATGGTAGAAGGTTTCCGTGTTCTGGACTACCGACAATTACCGGATCAGTCAAAGACAGCGATGTCGATCGTATCCTGTGCGGATTATACATTAACTTACCGTGAAGGCTATGAGACAGATCTGACACTTGCACAGTTACAGGAGGCGATTCATGCATTTTATGAGGTGCCGGAGAAGATCGAAGTCGTAAAACAGACGAAAAAGTCAGAGAAGATCATTGACTTAAAGCAGTTAGTCTATGACTTTCAAGTGGTTGAAGTTGAAGGAAAACCGGCATTTTACCTGAAGGTATCGACCGGAAGTACGGATAATACAAAACCGGAGCTTGTCATGGAGCATTTTTACCGGTATTTAGGACTGGAGCTGGCTGATTTTACTTTCCAGACACACCGGCATGATGTCTATACCGGAAGCAGAGAAAACGGTTTTATCTCTCTGAATGATATGGGAGAGATCATTTTATGAGCCGGCGGATGGTGATTACAAAAGTTGATCTCTTTGACAGACATCCGCTGGTATGTGCGATATGTGAAGAACACCAGATCATTGAAGTGCAGGGAATTCCTGAGCATACACCCGCCCAGATCCTGAACAATATCTATGTTGCACGCGTCTCGCAGGTTGTAAAAAATATCGGAGCAGCCTTTGTAGAGATCGAGAAGGGCAGAAAATGTTTCCTGCCGTTATCCGATGTAAAAGAACCTGTTTACGTAAAGCGCATCTCGCAAAACCAGGTGCTTGCACAGGGAGATGAACTGCTGGTTCAGATCGTACGTGAAGCGGTAAAGACAAAGGAGCCGCAGGTAAGTACCAACCTGTCCATACCCGGCATCTACAGTGTCGTAACCAGTGGCAGGCATGGATTAGGTGTATCGGGTAAGTTAGACAGCACTACGCGAGCACGGCTAAAAGAAGCGGTGCATGGAATTTATGATAAAAATCTGGGCCTGATCGTGCGCACCAACGCAGCACAGGCACCGGAAGAATTACTGCTGAGTGAAATTGAGCAATTACAGCAGCAGATGAGAGAACTGCTCTTATATGCACCGCACAGGAGCCTGTATTCGAAGCTTTATGAAGCAGAGCCGGAATATATCAGGCTGTTGGTTAATCAACCGTTAGAGGGCAATGAACGTATCGAACAGGTCGTTACAGACGATCCGGAGGTGTTTGACACGTTGCAAAAGTATATCGGACTTCATGTACAATCGCAGACGTGGCAGACATTGAGCAAAAAATTATCTTTCTATGATGATCCGCAGTTGGAGCTTCAGAAGCTGTATTCCCTTCAGGTACAGCTCACACATGCCCTTCAAAAAAAGGTATGGTTAAAATCCGGTGCCAATCTGGTCATTGAGCCGACAGAGGCATTGACGGTCGTAGATGTCAACAGTGCAAAAAATGTGAAGAAAAATGATCCGGACAGCCAGCATCTACAGGTGAATCTGGAAGCTGCGCGGGAGATTGCAAGGCAGATCCGTCTGCGCAACCTCTCCGGGATTATCATTATCGATTTTATTGATCTGGCAGATGAGACAGACCGCCAGACACTGATGAACGAGATGCGGCGGCTGGTGCGTCGTGATCCGGTAAAAACCGAGGTCGTAGACCTCACAAAGCTTGGACTGATGGAGCTGACACGGCAGAAGACGAGACGGCCGCTGCGCGAACAGTTTGAAATTGACCGGCTGATGGAATCGGACTAAAATAAGACAAAAAAATTAAAAAAAGCATGAAAAAACAGTTGACGAACAAGCATGGAAATGCTATTATACTGGAGTATGCCGCACAGTGAGGTCTAAAAGTGTGTTCATTTTTCAACGGACACCACCACAACTGGCGAGTAATGATAAAATAGGAGGTGCCATATGTACGCAATTATAGCAACAGGTGGTAAGCAGTACAAAGTATCCGAAGGCGATATCATTACCATTGAGAAGCTTGGTGTAGAAGCTGGCGAGACTGTTACTTTTGATCAGGTGATTGCTGTAAACGACGGAACCATGAAGGTTGCAGATGACGTGAAGAACGCTACTGTAACTGCAAGCGTTGTAAAAGAAGGACGCGGTAAGAAAGTCATCGTTTACAAGTATAAGAGAAAAACCGGTTATCATAAGAAGAATGGTCACAGACAGGCTTTCACTCAGGTAAAGATTGAAAAGATTAATGGCTAATTGATACTGGTGAATTGTTATGACACATGTAACGATTTACACAAATCAAGCAACAGCATTTACAGGGTTTTCCTGTGAAGGACATGCCGGTTATGCAGATGCGGGAGAGGATATTGTCTGTGCAGGTATTTCGACATTGGTGATCAATACGATCAACGCGATCGAACAACTGACAGCGACAACGATCCTTGCTGATGCAGATCAGGAAACGGGAACGATTCATGTGAACTTCCCATCCGGATGTGAAGCTCAGGCAAAGCTTTTAGTAGATGCCATGATTTTAGGCTTACAAGGAATACAAACAAATTACGGGAAGCGATTCCTGACACTAGATTTCAAGGAGGTGTAACCAATGTTTGAATTGAACCTTCAGTTTTTTGCACATAAAAAGGGAGTTGGATCTACCAAGAACGGTCGTGATTCCGAGTCAAAGAGATTAGGTGCAAAGAGAGCAGACGGACAGTTCGTAAAGGCTGGTAATATCATTTACAGACAGCGTGGAACCAAGATTCATCCTGGTGTAAACGTTGGAATCGGCGGAGATGATACTTTATTCGCTCTGACAAGTGGTATTTTAAGATTTGAGAGAAAGGGTAGAGACAAGAAACAGGCTTGTGTTTATCCGGTAGCTGAAAACGAATAAGAAACATGTGGGCTGTTGCAATTTTTGTGACAGCTCATTTTTTACTATCATATTTTAGGAGACAATTATGTTTGCTGATACAGCAAAAATTATTATAAAATCCGGAAAAGGCGGTAACGGACATGTGAGCTTCCGCCGTGAAAAATATGTTCCTGACGGCGGCCCTGACGGTGGGGACGGCGGTAAGGGCGGAGATGTGATCTTTGAGGTGGATGAGAGCCTGAATACCTTAAATGATTATCGTCATAAGCGTAAATTTGCAGCCCAGGCAGGTGAAGAAGGCGGCAAGAAGAATTGTCATGGCAAAAAGGGAGAGGATCTGATCCTCAAGGTTCCAGCCGGAACGATCATCCGTGATGCATTGACGGATAAAGTCATTGCAGACATGTCGGGTGACAATAAGCGCCAGATCATATTGCGTGGCGGCAAAGGCGGTCTCGGCAACCAGCATTTTGCCACATCGACCATGCAGGCACCGAAATATGCACAGCCCGGTCAGGAGGCGATTGAACTTGAAGTTCGTCTGGAGCTGAAAGTGATCGCTGATGTCGGACTTGTCGGTTTCCCGAATGTCGGCAAATCCACATTTTTATCCCGTGTGACCAATGCCCAGCCAAAGATCGCAAACTATCATTTTACGACGTTGAATCCGAATCTCGGTGTTGTCGATATGGGATGGGGCGATGGATTCGTCATTGCCGATATTCCGGGCTTGATCGAGGGAGCATCGGAAGGGATCGGTTTAGGCCATGAATTTTTAAAGCATGTACAGCGCTGTAAAGTGCTCATTCACATGGTAGATGCTGCTTCTGTGGAAGGACGTGATCCGATCGCGGATATTCATGCGATCTGTAAGGAACTGGAAGCCTTTGACCCTGCGCTGTTAGACAAGCCGCAGGTGATCGCGGCCAACAAGATCGATGCATTTTATGACGGTGAAAACGAAACGATTGCTGCCTTGCGCGCAGAATTTGAGCCGAAAGGCTGGAAGGTATATCCGATATCTGCTGTCAGCGGCGCAGGCGTGAAGGAACTGATCAGTGAAGTGAAGCAGATGTTAGACCAGATGGATGATACACCTGTATTTTACGAACAGGAATATTTCCCGGAACTTCATGTATTTGAAAATGAAGCATATACCGTATCCTATGATGAAGAAGCACAGGAATATATTGTAGAAGGCCCGAAGATCGAGAAGATGCTCGGTTATACGAACATTGATTCTGAAAAGGGATTTCTGTTTTTCCAGAAGTTCTTAAAGGAACAGGGAATTTTAAAAGAACTCGAAGAGCGTGGTATTCAGGATGGTGATACCGTCCGGATGTATGGTCTGAGTTTTGATTATTATAAATAACAGGAGGACAACCATGAATTTCACAAGTAAACAGCGCTCTTATTTAAAGGGACTCGCCAGCGTGGAAGATGCGATTTTTCAGATCGGTAAATCATCCATCACACCTTCGCTGGTTCAGGCGATTGATGATGCGATTGAGAAACGCGAGCTGATCAAGATTTCCGTATTAAAAAACTGCATGGATGACCCACATGAACTGGCAGATATCATCGCCGAACGCACACATTCCAATGTTGTGATCGTCATCGGAAAAAAGATCGTGCTTTATCGTCCGAATAAAAAGAATCCGAAGATCGTACTTCCGAAATAGGAGGCGGCTTTTATGAAAAAAGTCGGCATCATGGGCGGCACCTTCAATCCGATCCATAACGGTCATCTGTTGATCGCAGAGAATGCATATGAACAGCTTGGACTGGATGAGGTTCATTTTATCCCAACGGGGAGATCGCCGCACAAGCAGGGACAGCATATTTTAGATGGAACAGCCCGTATGCACATGGTAAAGCTGGCGATCGCCGGCAATCCGGCCTTTATCGCTGATGACAGGGAACTGCGCAGCGACAGGCTGAGTTATTCGTATCTTACATTGGAACAAATGCATGAGGAATGTCCGGACAATGAATTGTATTTTATCATGGGCGGCGACTCACTCCGCGATTTTAAAACCTGGTATCATCCGGAGCGGATCTGTCGTGTGGCGACATTAGTGGCGGCGATTCGAGATCAGTGTGACATGGAGCATCTGCATCAGTATACCGATGAATTGCAGGAATTATATCAGGCGGATATCAGACTGCTCCATACGCCAAATCTGTCTGTGACGTCGAGTGAACTGCGTTTGCGGGCAGCGCAGGGCAGATCCATTCGTTATCAGGTTCCGGACGCTGTAAGGGACTATATTCTGGAACAACAATTATACAAGGAAGCAGCAGGCTATGAATGATAAAACTTTTGATTTACAAAAAAAGATGAAGAAAAGACTTAGTGAGGAACGTTACGAGCACACCTTGGGCGTCATGTACACAGCCGCATCATTGGCAATGCGCCATCATGTCGATATGGAAAATGCGCTGTTAGCCGGTCTGCTTCATGATTGTGCCAAATGCTATTCTGACGAAAAAAAATTTGAACTTTGTGAAAAATATCAGGTACGGCTAACAGCCGCAGAACAGAAAAATACTGCTTTGATCCATGCAAAGCTGGGGGCGGTTCTTGCACGTGAAAAGTACGGCGTAGACAGCGAAGCGGTATGCCGCGCGATCGCCACCCATACGACCGGTGCACCCGCAATGGATCCGCTGCAGCAGATTGTCTTTATCGCAGATTATATTGAACCGCATCGTGACCGTGCCCTGCATCTGGGTGAGATCCGTTATACAGCCTTTCAGGATCTGGACAGAGCCTGTGAGATGATCCTGACGGATACCCTGAACTATCTGTCCGGCTCAACGGCGACGGTTGACCCGATGACGCGCGAAACTTACGAATACTATCATCAGAAGGGAGAACAAAACAATGGCTGAAAGTGCAAAATTTGCAAAAGTTGCTTATGAAGCATTAGCTGACAAAAAGGGCGAGAATATCAAGATTATTGATATCAGCGAAATCTCACCGATCGCAGATTATTTTATCATTGCGGACGGTGCCAATCAGAATCAACTGCAGGCAATGTGTGACGCAGTCGAGGAGGACTTATACAAAGCCGGCTGTAAGTTAAAACAGACCGAAGGAAACCGCAATTCCACATGGATCCTGATGGATTACGGCGATGTGATCGTACACGTCTTTTCCAAGGAAGATCGTTTATTCTATGATCTGGAGCGGATCTGGACAGACGGAAAAGAAGTATCTGTAGACGAATTATAATAAGTTTAAAATACCCGCCATCATCGGCGGGTATTATTTTCGTAACATAAAATTTTCTTAACATCAAAAGAACCGGAACACACCGAATACTTTACCTAAGATCTCGCAATGATCGACAATGATCGGATCCATGGAATCGTTTTCCGGCTGCAGGCGATAGTAGCCGTCTTCCTTATAAAAAGTCTTGACCGTAGCTGAATCATCGACAAGCGCTACGACCATATCACCGTTTTTCGCATCAGCCTGTCTCTGGACAAGCACCGTATCACCACTCATAATACCGGCATTGATCATGCTTTCACCCTTTACCTTTAGCATAAAAGACTCTGCATTCGGCATATATTCCGCGGGAATCGGAAAATAATCCTGAATATTCTGCTCAGCAAGGATCGGTTCTCCGGCCGCTACCTGTCCGACGACCGGAACATTGACCAGCTCACGCCTTGTAAGATTAAAGTCATCATCTAAGATCTCTATTGCACGAGGCTTGGTCGGATCCCTGCGGATATATCCATTCTTCTCCAGTGTCTCAAGGTGAGAGTGAACGGATGACGTCGACTTCAGATTCACCGCTTCGCATATCTCACGAACCGCCGGCGGATATCCACGCTGTAAAATTTCCTGTTTGATATATTCTAAAATCTGACGCTGTTTCTCAGAGATCTTTCCTGTTGCCATAAATCATATCCTCCTGACTTGAAATGCCTATATACAAAATACCCATATTCATAGATATATCTGTTCATTACCATTCTAAGTGTATCATATGAAAATCGAAAAATCAAACATATATTCCGAAAATTTGTTCGATTTTCATTGACAAACAAATGTTTGGGTGATATATTACAAACAGAACAATTGTTCGGAACAGATATTCGAATCGGAGGTATATACTTATGAGAAATTCATCCTATTTTGTAAAGAATCATTTATCCATCCGTAATTTTATGTTTCTGTTTGTGACATTGATCGCCATTCTGGTTTGTACAGTATTCGTCAGCACAGCGGTCACTGCCGGACATACGCAGGCTGCACAACGTGAGACACAGACCACCTATGAGAGTGTCTATATTGATGGTGGAGACAGCTTGTGGAGCATTGCTCAGCAGTATCGTGGTACAACGGACACCGGATATTTTGTCACCCAGCTCAAGGCATTAAATGGCTTATCATCCGATCGTATTCAGGCCGGTTCCTATATTCTGGTACCTGTAGAGACCGTATTATAAGAAATGTTCTGTGACAAAAAATTTTCGGAAAATATTTTGTAAGCAGACTTTTCTTGACAAAAATAAAAATATAACCTATGATGAAACAAGTGTGAATTGAAACAGTCAACAGCATTGATTGCATCCATAGGAGGTGAGATTTATGGACGGTTGTGGTAGTCCAAGTCGAAGTAGAAGTATTATTTGCGGTGAAAAGCAAACATATTTCAGGCACAGCATGTCCATGATCTCATGAGTTTGTTGGGCTCTTTTCATATTGTATTTATGTTTATCACCGCATAAAACAGCTCTTTTAAATGATAGCATTTCAAAGTGAAATGTGATAGAAAGCAGCATTTTATAAAAGCGGTGTATTTTTATGCACTTTTTTAGGCAGAAAGGAGATCATAGAGACGATATGAACAGAACAGGCAAAGAATTATTAAATAAACACAGCTACGCGGAAGAACTATTAGCAATCATTCGTCAATTTATGAAAGGCGAACCGGATCAGCTTCATACGGAACACCTGCTGGAGCAGATTGAAAACTATCATGAAAATGATATTGCTGATGCGATCCGGCTGCTCACGGCGGATGAACGAAAAATTTTATATCCGCTGCTTGGCGTGGAGCGTCTGGCAGAGATCATTCCGTATATGGATGATGATGCCGGAACTTTTTTGAACGAACTGGATCCGAAAACGACAGCGGCTATTCTCTCAGAGATGGATTCCGATGACGCAGTCGACGTTCTGGAAACGATCAGTCCGGCTCTGAGAAGCCGCCTAGCCGGTCTGCTGGATACGGATGCCAGCAAAGATCTGCATATGCTCTTATCCTATGCAGAAGATGAGATCGGCAGCAAGATGACGACCAATTACGTGGTTATCAACCGGCACTTGTCGATTCGGCAGGCGATGCATGAACTGATCCAGCAAGCCGGTGAGAATGATAACATATTGACCGTCTATGTGGTAGACGATCAGGGATTATTCTATGGTGCGATCGATCTGACGGATCTCATCATTGCACGTGAGAATGATGCTCTGGATAAATTGATCAGTAAATCCTATCCTTATGTGACAGAACACGAAAAGATGGAAGAGTGTGTGGAGCGCATCAAGGACTATGCGGAGGATTCCATTCCGGTACTGTCCGATGAGGGATATCTGATCGGTGCGATTACTGCGCAGGATATTATAGAATTTGTTGATGAAGAGCTGGGTGAGGATTACGCAAAGCTGGCTGGTCTGACCGAAAGTGAAGATCTGGACGAGACGCCGTTTGAAAGTATGAAAAAACGACTGCCGTGGTTGATCATTTTACTGTTTCTGGGAATGGGTGTTTCATCGGTTGTCGGTGTCTTTGAATCGATCGTAGCAGTCATTCCGATCGTCATCTGTTTCCAGTCATTGATTTTGGATATGGCAGGAAATGTAGGTACGCAGTCACTGGCTGTTACGATCCGTGTTCTTGTAGATGAGCATTTAACCGGAAAGCAGAAGTTTTTCCTCGTAGTAAAAGAGACAAAAGTGGGCTTATTGAACGGACTGTTCTTGGCAGTGCTTACCTTTTTGTTTGTCGGCTGTTACATCTATTTGTTTAAATATCATATTATAGGAAAAGCCTTTTTGATTTCGGGCTGTGTAGGCATTTCCCTCTTGGTGGCAATGATCATTTCCAGTCTGGTCGGCACGCTGGTTCCGATGATGTTTCACAAGATTCATATTGATCCGGCCGTTGCTTCCGGCCCGCTGATCACGACCATGAACGACCTTGTTGCCGTCCTGACTTATTACGGACTGGCATGGCTGATGCTGATCAAAGTCTGTCCGATTTAAATTTTAGGGATGGAATTTTAGTCTGCAATGATATAGAATAGTAATATATAAGAACATCGGAGCAACTACGGAGGAGGTTTTTTATGGGACTTATCAAAGCAGCAATCGGCGCTGTCGGAAGTACGATGGCAGACCAGTGGAAAGAGTTTATTTATTGTGATTCGTTGTCTGCGGATACATTACTTGTCCGGGGGCAAAAACGTATCGGAAAACATTCATCAAACACAAAAGGTAATGACAATATCATCACAGAGGGCAGCAAGATCGCAGTCGCCGCCGGACAATGTATGATTATTGTAGAGCAGGGGAAGATCGTCGATGTCTGTGCACAACCCGGTGAATATGTATTTGATGCATCTTCGGAACCGAGTATTTTTACGGGGGATCTCGGTGAAAGTGTACGAAAAACTTTTGCAACGATCGATGAGCGGTTTTCGTTTGGCGGTGATACCGGAAAAGATCAGCGTGTCTATTTTATCAATTTAAAAGAAATGATGGATAACAAATTCGGAACACCGACGCCGATTCCTTTCCGCGTCGTGGATACCAATATCGGACTGGATCTGGATGTGTCGGTACGTGCTTCTGGTGTTTATTCCTATAAGATTGTCGATCCGTTACTGTTTTTTGGCAGTGTAGCCGGCAATGTAAAGGATTCCTTTAAACGTGATGCCATCGACGGACAGTTAAAAACAGAATTTGTCAGTGCCTTACAGCCTGCCTTTGGACGATTGTCAGATCTCGGACTCAGACCGAATCAGATTCCTCAGCATACAACTGAGCTGGAAAATGCCATGAATCAGGCATTATCTGCCAAATGGGCCGAATTGCGCGGTATACAGATCATGTCCGTAGCGCTTGGAAGCGTGACATTACCTCCGGAAGATCAGGAGATGATTAAGAAAGCACAGCAGGCAGCGATCCTGCGTGATCCTACGATGGCTGCTGCGACACTGACGGGCGCACAGGCAGATGCGATGCGTGCGGCGGCAGGTAACTCAGCCGGTGCCATGAATGGCTTTATGGGAATGAATATGGCGATGAATGCCGGTGGCATGAACATTCAGAATCTGTATACGATGGGACAGCAGCAACAACAGGCTATGCAGCAGAACATGCAGACACAGCAGCCGGTACAAAATACACAGGCTGCCGCTTGGCAATGCACCTGTGGCACGACTGCAACCGGAAATTTCTGTCCGAATTGTGGCTCACCAAAGCCCCAGCCCACGAGCTGGCAATGTAGCTGCGGTACTCTCAATCAGGGAAATTTCTGTCAGAACTGCGGTGCCAAAAGACCATAATAAATATAGGAACTGCATGAAAAAACGATAGGATATAAAAAAACCTCAGGAACACTTATTCCTGAGGTTTTTCGCGTAATTGTACAACACGCCCCGCCATACGTCGGCGTTCATCAGCCTGCGCTGCGTAGTGACGTCTCGTTGTATTTACATCTTTATGACCAAGTACATCTGCAACCAGATAAATATCCCCCGTTTCCTGATAAAGGGTCGTTCCGTAGGTACTCCGCAGCTTATGCGGCGTAATATTTTTGACAGTCGTAATCAGTCTGGAATACTTCTTTACAAGATTTTCAACCGAACGCACCTGCATTCTTTTTTTCTGCATCGATAAAAAGAGAGCATTGCCATGTCCGGAAACAGCATCAACCTTTTCACGTTCCTCCAGATAATCAAGCAGTGCCTCGGCGACCTCATCACCAAAATATACGACAACTTCAGCGCCGCCTTTTCGGTGGATCTTGATTCCATTATTTTTAAAATCAAGATCATCAATATCCAGCCCGACACATTCCGATACACGAATTCCCGTGCCTAGCAGCAATGTCATAATTGCCAGATCACGTTTTTTGGTCTGCTCATGATACAGCTTTTGGCGTTCCGTTAATTTTTCACCGGATTCTACCTGATCCAATAACAATGCCACCTCATCGACATCCAGTCGCGTAATATTTTTTTCATGAATCTTTGGAGTGGAGACGAGTGATGGCGGATTTTTTGCAATCAGTTCTTTTTTGAAAAAATAATTATACAGGCTTCGCAGGCTGGCCAGTTTTCGCGCAATTCCTCGTTCGTCATTCGTGTGTTCCACACCGTTTTTTTCATAATATTTTAAATAAGACAGGTATTCTTCGATATCCAGTGCCGTCACTTCATCCAGCAGTGTCAGCGGATAATCCGTGATATCCATTTTACGATAAACGGGATTATTATCATGGATATATTCAAAAAAAATACCCAGATCATAGGCATATGCCAGTCTGGTCCGCGAAGAAGTTGTCGGCTCAATACCGATAAAATACTCCCTGCAAAAATGTGGCAGTACCTGAAGCTGTTCGCGCAGCCTGACAGCGTTTGTGATATTTACTTTTTCATAATATGCTTTTTCTTTCATTCGAAATCGTGAAACTCCTTAAAACGGTATTAACTTTTCGTTAAACTGGACTTTTGCGAATAGTTAAAGGGCGACTACCCCCAATAGCAGCCGCCCTTTGTATCTTTACTTATTGATATCTGCAAAACGAAGTAACATATCTACACATCCGTCAATTCCCAGTTTTTCGCTGTTCAATGCCAGATCATAACTGCGGGAATCTCCCCATTTTTTATTGGTATAAAAGTTATAATAGCTGGCTCGTTCTTTATCTGTGCGGTTGATCATATCCTTAGCCTTTGATTCGGAAACGCCCAGATCATGCGCAACACGCTTGATGCGGTAAGCTTTATCCGCATAGATAAATGCATTGATGCAATTCGGTTCCTCTGATAACGCATAATCCGCACAACGACCGACAATCACACAGGATCCTTCCTGCGCAATCCGCTTGATCGTATCAAACTGGGCTAAAAATACTTTCTGGCTCAGTGGCATATCCATATAGGTATTTCCATGATAATTGCTGAAGGAATATGTATCTGTTACGAGCGAATACAAAAAGCTGCTGGTGGTTTTTTCATCCTGCATATGGAAGATTTCTTCACACAGGCCGCTTTCTGCCGCTGCACGTGTCAAAAGCTCTTTATCATAAAACGGAATGTTCAGCTTCTCAGCCAACTTTTGTCCAACATCTTTTCCACCGCTTCCAAATTCACGTCCAATCGTATAAATGATTTTTGCCATAGAATCACGTCCTTTCAAAGTACATTTTTGATCGCAAGTATGTTGACTTGTCTGTATTTATTATATCACTTCCGACGTAATTCCGCTAATATTTTTTCAAAATATTCAGGCAATTTCGCATTGATTTCTAAAAATTCACCGGTTGTCGGATGGATAAATCCCAAATGCATCGCATGCAATGTCTGCCCCTGCAGATGCCACTTTCCGCTTACATGTCGGCCGCCATACACCTCATCACCCAGCAGCGGATGACCAATACTGGCCATGTGTACACGGATCTGATGCGTACGCCCGGTTTCCAGTGCAAATTCCATGTATGTGTAATTTCCGAAACGCTCCAGTACCTGATAATGTGTAACTGCCGGCTTGCCATTTTTTTCGTTGATCGCCATCTTCTTGCGGTCTTTGGGATCGCGTCCGATCGCACCTGTCACAGTACCTGTATCCTCAGACACATTACCGACAACAATTCCTCTGTATCTGCGGTTGCAAGAATGATTTTTGATCTGTTCTGCGATATGAATATGAGCCGCATCCGTCTTGCAGATGATCAGGGAGCCGGTCGTATCTTTGTCAATGCGATGTACAATACCCGGCCGGATCACGCCGTTGATGCCACTGAGGTCGTCTTTGCAATGATACATCACCGCATTGACCAATGTGCCGCTGTAATGCCCCGCTGACGGATGTACAACCATGCCCTTCGGCTTGTTGACGACCAGCAGCGCATCATCCTCATACAGGATGTCCAGCGGAATATTCTCCGGTAGAATCTCTACCTGTTCTGCCGGAGGTGTCTCAACAGTAATGAGGTCATCGGTATGCAGCCGGTAATTCGCCTTCAATACCTTCTGATCCATCGTTACATGTCCTTCTTTGATCAATTTTGAAAAATAAGTTCTTGACCGCTCCGGAAATACCGCGGCCAGGAACTTATCCAGACGTTCATTTTCATATTCATAGGTTACTTCAAAATTAGCGATTACCGATTCGTTCATCATGATCTCTCCGTATGTTATATCTTCGGTTCTGCCGTCTGACTGCCTTAATTTTTACTCCGATGAAAGATCAATGCGGACAGACGATCGAGATCCGCCTCTTTATAATAAAATAGGAATAAAATCACAAACAAAGCCACTGCACAGGTCACATAGATATCCGCTACATTAAATATCGGAAAATCTATCAGTGAAAAATAAAAGAAATCGATCACGTAATTGTGTGCCACGCGGTCAATAAAATTACCGAGTGCACCCGCAAATAACGTGATACATATACCATGTAATGGGAAAAAGCGTTTTTCTGCGGGTAGCTTACCGTAAACGTAGATCAGAAAGACCACCATTACCAATGTGATCACAACAAAAAATATTTTTTTTCCCTGCATGACACCAAATGCCGCGCCCCGGTTTTCCAAATAATGGAGTTCAAAAACACCTTTTAGGAGCACAAACGCATCGTGATCCTTCAGCTTTGTAACCGCAAGCAGCTTCGTTATCTGATCCAAAAAAATCATTGCGGCGGCAATCAGTGCCCCAGTCATATAGCGTCTCATTTGACGACTGTTCGTTGTCTGTTTCATATCTATCACTCCAATATATAGTTAATGGCATCCAGCAAATCTTCATCTGTCAGTGACAGATCTGAGTAGGCATCACCGATCGCACGCAGCAGTGTGAATTTTACTTTTCCACCGATCATTTTTTTGTCGGATTTCGTTGTTGCAAGGATCTGTCCGGCATCATAATCATGAATGCGTATCGGCAGCTGATAATCCAGCAGCACCTGTTCAAGTTCGCTCAACTCATCCGTTGACAGCAGTCCTTTTTTTACGGAAAGATATGCGGCGGCTACCATGCCGATCGCAACACATTCTCCATGATACAGGGAAAAATCCGACAGCTTTTCAACCGCATGACCGATCGTATGTCCAAAATTGAGCAGTGCACGCTCTCCTTTTTCCTTCGGGTCATTCTCTACCACTACACGTTTGATATTGCATCCGATCTCCAGCATTCCGATCAGGGTCTCCGGCTGCTTTTGCAGTATCTCAGCCCGATGATCGCGCATCCATGTATAATAAGAGCGATCCTTGATCAGACCATGCTTGATCTCTTCCGCCATACCGTTGGCAAATTGTTGATCCGGAAGTGATGCAAATACCTCCATGCTCATATAGACCAGCCGGGGCTGATAGAAAGCACCTACCATATTCTTATACTGCTGAAAATCAACACCTGTTTTCCCACCGATGCTCGAATCGACCTGTGCGAGCAACGAAGTCGGGATCTGGACAAAGTCAATACCTCTCAAATAGGTGGATGCTGTGAATCCTGTCAGGTCTCCAACAACTCCTCCGCCTAACGCAACCAGAAAATCATGGCGATCAAACTTGTTAATAATTAAATATTCATATAATTTTTGAACCGTATCCATGTTTTTGCTTTGCTCACCGGCATCGAAAACAAACGAAAAAACCTGTGGATAAGATTCTGACAAGAGCTGTTCAATTCTTTTCATGTATATTTTTGCCACGTTTGAATCCGATACAATGCAGACTTTTTTACTTTGGTCTGTGCCAATGGCCGCTGCAAGATCTGAATTTAAGGATTCAAACGTACTGTTCAAGGTAATATCATAGCAATGAGCACCTTCGTAATGGACATCAATTTCTTTTCGCATAAGTGTTCCCTCTCTCGTTCTTATTTATATCTATCTATATCTATCATCTGTCAGTCAAAAAGCTGATACGAAAAACGTATCCGGTCTTTTTTGGTCACTCCGATGGTCTCTCCAAACCGGACTTTTCCAAAGCCACGGATCGACAATACATCGCCTTGTTTACAATAATATGTATTATGTAAACTTTCTGCTCCGTTCACAAATATTTTACCTTCCTGAATCAGACGCAATGCAGCCGAACGTGATATTTTACAGATCGCTGCGATGACTGCATCCAGCCGGTTGGAAGTCACGACTGCTTCTTTATCCTGATAATGCGGTACATAGTCGATCCTGTAATCATCTGCGATCTCTAACGTCACTACCGTATGCCGGATCGATGTCAGCGTATCCCGGATATACGGCGTAATTGCCGCTTCCGCAAAGAAGAAGATCTCGTGGTCGCTTACGATCAGGTCTCCAATCTTGCTCCGTTCGATCCCAAGACTCATGAGTGCTCCCAATACATCCCGATGAGAAAGTTGCTCTGCGAACTTGGGGTATGCCGGACGCACCTTGACACATTCCATCGGATAATCCCATTCATAAAAGAGAGCATCAGGGATAAATGCTACCATCTGACGCTCTGCATACTCGTATCCGCCAGACATCTCATAGTTAGACGCCAGCTTGTCTTTATTCTGTTGCAGGATCGACTGTTCATTCAGGGATAAAAAATCACTGAACGTCACGATTCCTTTTCGTTCGGCCTGTCTGGACAGGTCGATAAACCGTTTGCTGATATATTGCGTTTCTTCGTTCATATAAATACTCTGCACTAAATACCTGAAATATCAAAGCTGTCCATAAATGACTGGAAATCACCGGATATATCCACACTTTCCGGTGTAATAATGAAGATATAATTGGATATCTTCTGCAGATTTCCATTGATCGCAAAGCATGATCCGGATGTGAAATCGATGATCCTCTGTGCGATATCCACATCCAGTCCCTCTACATTCAGGACAACCGTGCGATTGGCAAGCAATGTCTCTGTGATCTCCCGAGACTCGTCAAAGGTCGTCGGTTTGATCACACATACCTCCATGCCGCCGGACGTCTGTGAACGTCTGGAAGAGCTGCGCATCGGTGTGATCTTATTCTGAGGCTTGTCCTTCTGACGGCGTACATCACTGACCGGTTCCGGCTCGGATGTCTCCACACTGCTTTTTGTGATCGTACGTGCAGATGCTTTGGGCTTTTCCTCTACTTCATCTTCGTATCCGTCATCATAAAAATCGTCGTCATCATCCGGTCCGAGACGCATCATATTCAAAAATCCATCAAATACTCCCATGATCTGTATACTCCTATCTGATCTATTATTTATTTCCGTAATTTCTTGCACCAAAAATACCGGTTCCGACACGAACCATAGTTGCTCCTTCTTCAATCGCAACCTCATAATCGCCGGTCATACCCATAGAAAGGATATCCATAGTTACATTATCAATGTTTTTGTTTTTTATGTCAACAGATAATTGCTTGATTTGCCGAAAATACGGACGGTTTTCCTCCGCATCGGTCACATAGGGAGCAATCGTCATAAGCCCTTTTATGGCGAGATTGGGCAGTGCAGCGATCTCCTCTACCAATTGGATCGCTTCATCTGCTGCAATGCCGAATTTGCTCTCCTCGGCTGCAATATTGACCTCTACCAGAATCGGCATACAGATATTTTTTTTCTGTGCCTGTATGCTGATCTCCTGTGCCAGACGATAAGAATCTACCGAATGGATGAGTGCAACCTTATCGATCACCTGTCTGACCTTATTGCGCTGTAAATGACCGATCATGTGCCACTGGATATCTCCGGGAAGCTGGTCGTATTTTTCACAGATCTCCTGCACCTTATTTTCGCCAAAGGTTCGAATACCTTCATCATAGACCTCTCGGAGCATCTCCACCGGTTTTGTTTTGCTGACTGCGATCAATGTGACCTCTGAGCGGTCTCTGCCTGCTCTCGCACATGCCTGTTCAATATTGGTTTCTACCTGCTGTAACTGATCTTTTAACATATCGTTTTCCCTCACTCTTCTATATCATTCGTTTATTTTGATTTATTTGGATCATTCGTTTATTATCTCGCCTTCCGAGACGATCGAACCGTCTAATGCAATATGGTCATAGAGCGACAGTCCATAATCCGTACCGCGTTCAACGATCGTATAATCTTCATTCTGGTAAAGAATATTGATCAGACGAAATACGGCATAGCCTTTGTTAATATTGTATACACCCTTCAGTTCCTCGGTATCGCTGAGAACAAAGCTCTCCCCACCGGATGGACTGAGCAGCTTCGTTCCTTTTTCCAGTCCGGTTTCATGAATATCATACGTATCATCCGTAGAGGCATAGATATTTGTCGCAACAAATTTTTGTACTTTTTCCCCGGAATCATCCGTTGTTTCAACTAAGACGCCGAGCGAATTCGTATTGCCGCCTTTGGTGAAATAACTCTGCGGTACGACAAAAAATGATTTTGTCACGATCGACTGGTTGGGAATCTTTAATCCGCTCTGTCTGTTTAACAGTAATTCCACATCGACAAATCGTTCGGAGGCATACCGGATCATTGAATTCGTAAATGACAGGATCAGGTAATTGTTTCCATCACGGTTTTGGATCTCATAATTTGCCCAGGCGGTTGTCTCATCCGATTGAAAACATACCTGAATGACCGAATCATCTGCCAGTAACGCTTTCAGATCATCATTGATCGCAAATACGATCTGCCAGTTTTCCGAGGTGATCAGCTTATATAACGGATCACCGGCCTCTATATGCGTGGCAGCCTTTCGGTTGTCTTTCTTGTAACCGGAGGCATCCAGCATACCCTCCGTGAAATTGGAGGCTGTCACACCTTCGTATCCGTCACAGTAATAGGATACGATCCCCGGCTCTGACGCAGTCACCCGGTGAAAGGTCTGATCCGCTTCCGCATTGGATGCGTATTCCGACATGGAATCCAGTGCACCCAGATTGATCGCCTCCATCAATTCTGCCTGCAGATCATTTTTAAAAGTATATGTATTGTAAAATGTCATATCGGAGTAGGAATTGCTGTAATCCTGCATTTCTTCTACCAGCGTCTGATACGCGGCTGCATCCAGGGAATTGTCATTACCTCCCGCCTGCGCGATCTGATCCGAGACATTACCGTTTTCATCAACCGAACAGATCAGTGAACCCTCTTTGGCACGCGAGTTGTCTTTGAGATAATAATTGACATAACCGCTTTCTGCCGCATAGACTAACTGTTCCTCGCGAAGTGCCAGTCCGGTATAGGCTGTCTGGATGCGTATACTGCCCTCGTCCACTTCATAATAGGATACGTGTTTGGCTGTCAGATATGAATACACATTAAATAGCAGATATATAAAAATAAGCGCAAAAAAAACAACGCCGATATTAATATTCAATGTTTTGGGATATTTTATAATTTTACTGTTTTTTTTCATAATTCCGGTTTATTTGTATAGTATCCGAAAAAGATGGAATACTATCTGAAAAAAGGAGGTATTTATTATGAATTCAAAGTTCTGGGATTACTGCCTGCTCACATTAGTGATCATCGGTGCAGTCAACTGGGGACTGATTGGATTTTTCCAGTTTGATCTCGTTGCATTTTTATTCGGAAACATGTCCTGGCTGTCCCGCATTATCTACGCATTGGTAGGTATTGCCGGTTTGTATCTGATCAGCGCATACGGACGGATCCGTTCCATTGGATAACAAACATAACAACATGAAATAAGGTGCCTAAAAAGGCACCTTATATTTCATTTATGATTACAGAGAAACGATGATCTTTGCCTTTGCACATTCCGGAAGATCTGCTTCGTTCTTGGATACGCTCAGGACAAACTTTACATTGTATTTCTCGCTGATGATATCCAGTTTTTCGATCGCATGATTGATCTGTCCGTCTTCAACATTTGCAATCGTCAGGAAACTGTCGAGATACATTTCCTGTAAATCATGATCCTGTGATACGATACCGCAGATAAATCCGAGGAACTCATCACAATTTGATACCGGGAAGTCTGTCACATTGATCAGACGAACCTTATTACTCAGTTCATACATATGCTTCTGGCTCTTATCCAGATATACGATGTTACCGGATGCGGATTTCACCGATTCGTTTACCTTATCCAATAAATATTTTGTCTTTCCTTTTCCTTTTTCACCAGCAATAATTTCAACCATCGCTATCTCCTCCTGCTTTTCATTACTACACATCCGTTCGACTGATCTGCAAAAATCTGTATGTAAAATCTGTCTTCCGGCAGTGCTTTCCTATAGATAAATTATAAAATACTTTAGCATAAAATACAACTCTATTTTGCAAAATTTGCAAGAACCTGATTCATTACATAATAGAGATTGCTTCTGCCGTCAGCTTTGAGAACAATGGAGATCACCGGCTCATTTTTATCATTATCCGAAAGCAGTACCAGACAGTATCCGGCAGCATTGGTAGTGCCTGTTTTACCGCCTAATACGGTGATGCCCTCAGGCTGTGTTACTTCACCGTTGAGATACTTATTTGTGTTGGTCCATGACTGGCTCGCGTCATTTCCGTTCGCATCCGTATAGTATACGGTGTAGCTGGTCGTCCGGATCAGATTCACAAAATCATCCAGTTCTATCGCATGCGAAAAGATCAGATACAGATCATAGACACACGTATAATGATCCTCATCATGCAGACCGTTCGGATTCACAAAATGTGTGTTTGTCGCGCCGAAAGAACGTGCAGTATCATTCATCAACTGCGCAAACGCTTCCTCGCTGCCGGAGATGTGTTCTGCGATCGCTATCGCCGCATCATTACCGCTTTTTAACATCAGCCCGTACAACAGATCGGATAATTTGATCTGGTCTCCCGCCCGCAGGCCGCACACCGAAGAATCACTAGGCTGGTCGACCGCATGCTCGCTCACTGTCACGATATCATCCGGATTCCCCTGCGTGAGTGCAAGGTATGCAGTCATGATCTTGGTCGTACTCGCCGGATACATCTTTTCATATATATTTTTCTGATAGGAAATCGTCCCTTCCGTCGGCAGAAAGACACCTGCCGCCTCCACAACATCAGAGGTAACGGCATCGGACTGTGTCTGTTCTTCTTCTGCAACGCACAGATCCTCAGCGAAAAAATGAACGGCATCTTCGCTGCCGGATACCAGCTCAGTCGCTGATGTGCTTTTGGCATTGGTTGCCGATGTACTGATATCATACGGATCTTCAATAACGACTGCCTGACCGCAGCCTGTCACGGCTAATCCGACTGCCAGTAGAAAGGCCGGTAATATTCGTCTATTTATACATTTCACGCCAGTCTAAGTCTCCTCTGTCCAGTGCGCGGATCAAAAGCTCCGCAGTCGCAAGATTCGTTGCCAATGGAATATTGTGGGTATCGCATAAACGAACGACGTTGTTTACATCCGGCTCATGCGAACGCGGTGAAACCGGCTCACGTAAAAAAATAACCATATCCAGCTCATTATTTTCTATCTGTG
Source organism: bacterium (assembly GCA_050872965.1). GTDB lineage: Bacteria > Bacillota > Clostridia > Lachnospirales > Lachnospiraceae > W0P33-017. The sequence continues at coordinate 34,323 of JBNMHW010000010.1, forward strand.
CGCACATCTGCTGATCACCGCCGAGCGCACCGGCGAGATACTTGTGGACGTTCAGATTTGCAACCTCCTCGATCAGTCGTCCGGTCGTTCCGGTCGCATAGAGCGTATGCTTGTTCAGTATCCCACGATACGCAATGCAGAAATTCTGCATCAGTTTTTTCTTTGCATCATGGGCAATCAATCCTACATTCATGTAATTTCCCCCGTTCCATATTTTCTTGGCTGTAACCCGACATTCAATACGAACCCCATTCCGGCAAAGTTCGTGACCAGTGAGGTAAGACCGTAGCTGACAAAGGGAAGTGTCACTCCGGTATTTGGAAACATGCCTGTTACAACACAGATATTTACAAATGACTGAAAAGCGATCAGTGCTGCCATACCGCAGCAGATCAGCCTGCCTGATAAATCCTTCGCGCGTCTGGCAACGATCAGACATTCCAACGCGATCAATGCCATGAGGATCACGACAAGTGCCGAGCCGATAAATCCCAGCTCCTCTCCGACAACGGTAAAGATAAAGTCCGTATGCGCCTCTGCGATAAATCCACCGCTTTTGATCGAAGTCACATCCGTGTTGTAGAGCCCCTTACCGCTGAGCTGCCCGGAACCGATCGCCATAATGGAATTCTGTGTCTGCAGTGCCTGCTGCGGATACAGATCCGGATACAGCCACGCGAGAATACGGATATTCTGATAACCTTCCAATGCACCGCCCGCGCCTGCCGGATTGGATGCGATCACATATAATCCGACCAGCAGCGAAGGTATCGCCACCGCCAGACCGCCTATGACTATTTTATAGCTTAACCCACCGATAAACAAGAGGGTCAGACAAATTAATGCCGTAACGATCGTTGTGGACAGATCCGGCTCCTTCACTACCAGAAACAATGGTCCTGCCGCCAGCAGTGCATAGAGAAACAGGATTTTCAGACTGTTCACTTTTTCTCTGTGTTTTTGTAAAAACGCTGCAAAAAACAAGATCAGAACAATCTTGGACAACTCGGATGGCTGGAACTGAATGCCGGCGATCTCAATCCAGCGGGTCGCACCTTTATGATTGGCACCCAGTCCGGCAATGACTGCCGTGAGCAGAACAAGATTCAGGCCGTACCAGATCCATGCAAAACGCAGGATAAACGCATAGTCGATCAGTGAGATCACAACCATTGCCGCGAGTCCGAGTACGAGTCCCATGATCTGTCTGGTCTGGTTGCTGCCCTCTTTGGCACTTCCGATTACGAGAATGCCAAGGACAGTCAATAAGACAAGATAGATCACCAGTCTGAAATTGTAATTGCGAATTGAATATCTTTTTAACATTTATGCTTTAAATCCTTGATGGGGATATTGGCATACAGGGCGGGAACCGTACCGTTGTTTGTCTCGGATTCCGTCTGTGTGATCTGGATGTCCAGCCCCTCCGCATCTATCTCCATATATTTTGAAATTACCTGTATAATGTCATTTTTGATCGCTTCCATCACATCCGGAGAACAATCTGCCCGATCGGAAACCAAGAGAAGCTTCAGCCGGTCTTTGGCAACATCCCCGGAGCTTTTTTTCTTAAATATATCCATGAATCCCATGTATGTATCCCCCTGTTTATCTCTTAAACACGCCTGCCAGCTTGCTGAAAAATCCCTCTTTTACGTTCAGATCCAAGAACGGTACTTCCTCTCCCATTATACGGTGGCAGATGTTCTGGTATGCTTTTCCGGCCAATGAATCTGAACCGACCAACGGCTCGCCCTGATTGGTCGAAATAACGATCTGTTCATCATCCGGCACTGCACCGATCAGATCGATCGCAAGGATCTCACAGACATCTTCTACGGACATCATATCGCCCCGTCTGACCATATCCATACGCAGGCGGTTGACAATGAGCTCCGTCTTGCCGATCTCGTTTGCCTCGAGCAGTCCGATAATACGGTCTGCGTCACGGATGGCAGATACCTCCGGCGTCGTCACAACGAGCGCACGGTCTGCTCCGGCAATCGCATTCTGAAAGCCCTGCTCGATACCTGCGGGACAATCTAATAAAATGTAATCAAAATCTTCTCTGAGATCCTCGATCAGTTTCTTCATCTGTTCCGGATTGACAGAAGTTTTATCTCTCGTCTGTGCAGAGGGAAGCAGAAACAGATTCGGATATTTTTTATCCTTAATGAGCGCCTGTTTGATACGGCAGTTACCTTCTACCACATCGACCAGATTGTATACGATCCGGTTTTCCAAGCCCATAACAACATCCAGATTGCGAAGTCCGATATCTGTGTCGATCAAAACTACCTTTTTATCCAACTGTGCTAATCCGGTGCCCACATTTGCTGTGGTAGTTGTCTTTCCGACACCGCCTTTTCCTGATGTAATTACGATAACCTCGCTCATGTACTAATTCCTCCTAATACTTTTTCATTACAATAGAATCTCGGTAACTGTTCTGACAGTTACATATTTTTTAACAAGCCGGATGAAATCGGCTCGATTAAAATCTGTTTTTCGTAAACGGTCGCGATCTGCGGGCCTGCTGATTCTTCACGGACCTTTTTGCGGAAACCGCGAACCGGTTCCTTGCGGTCTGCGGACCGGCCGATATAATCTCCGATCTTGATCTGCATGGGGTTCATATCGAGTGCCGCCACAAAACAGCTATCGTCACCGTCTGCCCCGGCATATGCCGTACCCTTTAATGCACCGAGTACAACAATATTTCCGGTGGCGATCACTTTCGCACCGGGATTAACATCTCCGAGGACGATCAGGCTCGTCTGTGCTTCGAGCTGCTGTCCGGAGCGCAGCGTTCCTTTATAGAACTGTCCGGTCTGCGGTGAATGGTTCTCCACATAAGCATCCATGCGTCGTCTGATTACCTCATCCATCAGATCATCATGCTCCATCACACAGACAATCGAGATCGTTGTATTCTGCTGAATCACATCGATCACCGCATACTGTTCCTCATCACTTAATGTACGCCCTTCAAAGGAAATCGCAATCCGGGCATTTTTGAAAAATTTTTCTGAGTCTACAAACTTGTTTTTAATCTCTTCTAAGAGCAGGTCAAACGGCATGGTCTCGTCAAGTACCAGATTAATGCCGTTCTTTGAACTTTTAATAATAACAGGCTGTTTTTGCACTACGATTCGCCTCTCCTTTTGTTGAATTTGCTGTCACTCTTATAGTATACCGCAAAACTGCCTAATCCGTAAATGAATTTGAATTATTTCCGACATTTGCGGCTTTTCCGGTCATGAGATCCTCTGCTGTCTGCAGATGGAAATAATACCGGAGAATATTCGCAGATACATCCGCTGCATTGTGTGACGTATATCCGTATGCGATACGTGTTGTGATCGATATTTTTGGATCATTATAAGGTGCATAGCCGACAAACAACGCATGGTTCGGCCGGTTTGCGACCTGCTGTGCGGTTCCGGTCTTTCCGGCAACCTCAATCCGCCCAAAATCATCAAACGAGCTGAGATTCTCAACAACCATCCGGTTACCGCGGTGGATCGCATCCCAAGTTGTGTCAGAGATCTCATCCATCTCATTGCGCACCGTCGGCGCATAGGTTTTGAGCACATTTCCTTCCGTATCGGTCAGCTTGTTCAGCAGGGTATAATTATATACCGTGCCCGAATTCGCCACAGCGGTCACATAACGGGACAATGCGATCGTTGTGTAGTTGTGGTTACTCTGTCCGATCGCTGCCGTGATCGGATAGGCATCCGCGATCTCCGGTGTACTCTCTACCGTCTCAATACCTGTCTTTTCCCCAAGACCGTACATTTCGGCATATTTTTTCAGCACATTGATTCCTGCCGACTCCACATAGTTGTCACCGACCTGCGAGAACTGCCAGCCGAGCTCATAGAAGAAATAGTTGCACGAATCTCTCAATGCCTCTGATACATTGATCTTGCCGTGTGTACCGCCCGGATAGATCCAGCATTTGGGACCGTCCTCTACACGATCAAACTTTCCTTTGTCCTGAATACGTGTTGTCGTTGTGATGACGCCCTCGGTCAGACCGGCCGTAGCGGTCACCATCTTGAAGGTCGAACCGGGTGCCGTCTTCTGCTGTGTCGCATTATTATAAAACGGTGAGGACAGATCAGCCATCAAGGATGCAAAATAAGCGCTGTCAACCGTATTTGCAAGACGGTTATTGTCGTATCCCGGATAAGTCACACACGCTAACAGCTCACCGGTCGTCACATCCGTAAGGACACAGGAACCGGTACACGGATCCAGCGCCAGTTGTGCCGGTGTGATCTCCAGATTTTTAATCCGCTCCATCATAAAATCAAACGGGCTGAGCGTACGATTTTTCAGCTCTGCGATCTTTTCATCGTCATAATCCAAAATCTCCTGATCGTATAAGATCAGACATACCTGCACTCCCGTGAGCAGATCATCACGGATCATATGCTTATAGATCCGCTTGCAAAATCCCTCATCCGTTTCCAGATGCTCCAGAATATAATCGACGAACAACTGGTAAAACTCTTCGGAATCGGAATATCTCGTATCTGCGGGGAATTTGGTCACATCAAACCACTGTTCATTGATAATATGGTACAGATATTCCTGCAGACTGATCTGATCATTCTTCCAGGCGATATAGGTCTCATCATTCCAGTCGATCTTATCAGATAATATGACCTCGTTTTCTTTATCCATCAGCATGGACACAATATAGGTCATATACATCTGCATATCCTCGGACAGATCCTGATAAGCGGCGGGATTGCTTTTCGTCAATTCCTTCCGGATATCCGAGAGCACATTTTTGCGCTGCTTATTGAATACACGATAGACGCTCTGTTCCGTCTCTGATGCATCTTCTGCGGAAAAATGATCCATCTGTATCACATTGTTGTTGATCAGTGCATAATACACGTCATCAATCGGTATCCTGATATCCGAAGCACCGGCAGCCTCGTATTCCTTTGCATTGATGATCTTTGAATAGACGATACCTGCGATCTCCTGTTCGAGCAGATCGTAGACGGCCTTTTGCAGATCCATGTCAATGGACAGATAGACATCGTTACCTGCCACCGGTTCGGTACGCTCGATCGTCTCCAGCTCTTTGCCGAGGTTGTCCACATACAGCTTTTCCTCGCCCTTTTTACCTTTCAGCTCGGCATCCATATACTGCTCAATGCCGGATTTTCCGACCGTATCATTTCTCGAATATTCCGAACCTTCCTTATCTCCTCCGAACGCTAAATATTCTTCCTCATCGATCTGTCCGGTATAACCGATCAGATGTGCGAAATACTTGCTGTCATTGTAGCGGCGGATCGTATCTTCCGTCACTTCAATACCCTGCAGCTCGTCCGAATGTTCACTGACGTATGCAACGGTCTCTTCACTGACATTCGAGGCAATGGAAGCCGCAATATATTTCTGGTAGCTGTTCTGACGCATCCGGTAGCGGATAATGGCGATCCGGTAAGCATCATTTTTGGAATATTCCGATGAGATATCGAAGCAGTTGCTGCTGTCACTCGACAGATAGGCCATGATCTGATCCGGGGTCGCTGTCGCGGTGTCGTAGCCGAGATGTTCATCATAGCCCAGATCCGCGATATCCGTCTTGCCGTAGATATCCGCACGAAAACGCTGTAGTTTTGTACCACTGACCGTAAATTCATAGGCTCCGCTGTCATTTAACTGTATGGAAAAATCATTGTCGATCACGTCACCATTCTGATCCATGGTGTGCAGCACCTGAAGCAGATCCTCGTTGATGGATCGGTTTTTTACCTGTGTCGCGGTATAACCGTCCGCTCCGGTATAGCTTCCGTTATCCTCGATCGTGATGCCGTATGCCAGTTCATTGTAAGCGAGCAGATTGCCGTTGCGGTCATAAATACTGCCACGCGTACTGTTCAGCCGTCTGGTTTTGATGACGCGCATCAGATAATCCGACTGACTGTCCGCACCGTTGATGATCTGCAGTTGAAACAGCCGCAGCAGCAGACAGATGGTCATTGCGATAAACAGGATTGCCAGAAACAGGATTCTTGATTGAAATATCTGTTTAATAAAGCTTTTGATATTACGAAACAAATTTTGCAGCTCTCTTTCTTTCTATTTCCTCCAGCCGTCGATTGATCTTCAATATAATAAAATAAAGGATGATCATCATGAGCAGCGTATAAACGAGCTCCGGCAGGATCACATGTGACAGATAATAAGGAAAATCCAGCCTGTTTCTAAACAGGAACAGGAAAAAATATATCATAAAGTTATATATAAAATCACTGGCGGAGATGAGCAGCATCGGAAGCTTGAAATCCTCCGGGAAAAACAGCTTGCGAAAAAAACCGTTCATGTAACCGATATACATATACAGCAGCGCATATCCACCGAGGATCTGCGCATAAAATATATCGACTAAGATACCGCACAGCAGTCCGATATACATACCTTCTTTCTTTCCCCTCATAAAACCAAAGGATGCAGTCACAATGATCAGCAGATTCGGTGCAACCGTGAGGAAAGATATGGACTGAAACAATGTCGTCTGAAGCAGAAAACAGACGAGCACGATCAGAAATACCGTAATTTTTCTACGCATAACAGATCTATTCCTCCTGAGTCTGTGTGGTAGTCTTCAGATCCGTGATGACCAGTACATGCTTGACATGCTCAAAATCAACGACCGGTGAGATCAGACCGGATTTTGTCAGATTATTGGAATTGACATGAATCTCACTGATATATCCGATCAGAAGTCCCTGTACATATTCGGAGCTAATATAGGAGGTCACGACCTGATCTCCGACGGCTACCTTGTTGTCCGTGTCCTTCAGATTGCTGAAGGTGATCATCTGCCGCTCATCCATCGTCTGCAGATCGCCCTTGATCATGCAGTTGTCAGAAGTGGACAATACCATTCCACTCACACTGCTCATATCGTCAACGATCGCACGAACCTTTGCATAATTGGGGCCGACCTCCGTGATAATGCCGGCCAGACCGCGTCCGGTAATGACATTCATGCCCTCGGAAATACCGTCCTTACTGCCCTTGTCGATCAGGAAAGTGTCAAACCAGTTCCCGGCGTCCTTTCCGATCACACTCGCAGCCACTTTGTTATACTCGGAATATCCTTCGTCCAAAGCCAGCAGTGCACGCAGATCTTCGGTATCATACTGTTCGAGCTTCTGCGTGTTCAGCTCGTCGGTAAGCTCATCCACCTGCGCCTTTAATTCTTCGTTTTCCTTCATTACATTTTTCAGATTTGCCAGCTCATAGGTCTTGTCCGAGATCCAGTTGCCAACCGTCGTGAGTCCGCGCTGCATAGGAATAAATACATAGCTGGCTGCATCTCCGACCGGTCCCGATACCCAGCCGAAAGTAAAGCTTCCGAACATCAGCAGAAAACAGACACCGGTCAGCGCCAGCAGTATATATTTTGCGGGAATCGATGTTTTATTTTTACGTTTCACACGTGCCATTCTTATTCAAACCTCAGCGATTATTTATAGATCTTTGTCTTCAGTGTGTATGCGAGGTGCTTGAATTTACTGTCACTGACAATCTTTACGAGTCCTCTCGCCACACATTCTTCCGGATCCTCACATGTATTCACCTGCATATTGGTAGTCTGTGCAAACAGTTTATCTAACTGACGGATCTGCGAAGAACCGCCTGTAATATAAATACCTGCATGGATAATATCGCGTGCCAGCTCCGGCGGCGTATGCTCCAGTGTCATTTTGATCGAATTGCAGATGTCATTCAGATCTGCCTGAATGGCCTCATGCACCTGAGCAGCAGTCACTTCTGTCTCGATCGGCAGACCACTGACCACGTCACGGCCGACGATCATCATCGTTTCCTCGCTGCCGGGTAGCGCACAGCCGATCGACTCCTTCAATGCACAGGCTGTCTTTCTGCCGATCAGCAGGTTGTTATTCTTCCGTACATAAGAAATGATCGAATCATCGAGCTGGTTTCCACCGAAATGCAGCAGGCTGCTCAGTACCAGCCCACCCAGTGAGATCACTGAAATCTCCGTGGTATCAGCACCGATATCCACGAGCATCACACCGGTGGGTTCGTTGACATCCAGCCCGAGTCCGACAGCATCCGCGATCGGCTTCTCGCAGACCTGTACCAGTCTCGGCTTCACGCGGCTCTTGTAAAACATGTCAAAAAATGCTTTTTTCTCTACTTCCGTAATATCCGTCGGAACCGCTACGATAAAATCCGCACCGCGGACTTTGCCCTTTGAATGCTTTTCCAGAAACTCAAAGATCATCGTCTGTAAAAAGTTGTATTCGGCAATCACGCCGCCAACGACAGGGAAGGATACCTGTATCGTATCCGGCGCTTTTTCGTACATGGCGTATGCTGCGTCTCCGTATGCATATAACTGATTTTTGTTGACGATCGCCACCGTATTTTTCTCATTTAAGATCTTTCCGCTCGATTTACAGAATACTTTGAGGTTATTCGTACCCAGATCGATTCCGTATACATTGCTGCTCATACTGTTTTTCTCCTAATTGTTTTCTAAACTTAATTTTCTGAAACTAAAATATGTCTGTGCTCCCGAAAGCTGTAATACCTATTATCTCCAATTATAATGTGGTCAGACAGCGTAATGTCCATCAGATCAGCGCATTCTTTGATGCGCTGTGTCAGATACACATCCTCTCTGCTCGGTGAAGGATCACCGCTCGGATGATTGTGCAGCAAAATGAACGATACCGCCTTTTTCTCCAGCAACTGTAAAAAAATATCACGCGGAGACGCGAGTACTGCCCGTGCAGAGCCGGTTGCTATGATCCGGTCACACAACAGGCGGCATTTGATGTCAAACATGCTGATGAGCAGTTGTTCCCTCGGCTCATGGCGCAGCCGTTCCATATAATAGGCTGCCACAGATCCCGCATCCGTCAGTTGCACCTGATCGATACGGCCGGTCTGTGCGATCCTTCTGGAAATCTCAGCGACACATTTGAGCTGGATCGCCTTGACTTCACCGATGCCCGGAAAACACATCAGTTCTTCCACGGACATATGATGAAGATTCAACAGGTTCTTCCCACCGGACTGTAAGATATGCTGTGCCAGTTGGATAGCATTCATCTGTGCACTGCCGCTCTTTAAGATCACGGCGAGTAATTCCGCATCCGATAATGCCTGTGGTCCCGCCTGCAGGCATTTTTCATAGGGGCGCTCCGATATCGGGAGTTCTTTGGTTGTCATATGATTGGTCATTTGTCCTCTTTTCTGCTCTCTCCTGTCCGCAGACCAGACATAACCATCAAATTATTTTAACACAGATAGTCCTTATTAACAAGATTTCGAATATAAAGTTTTTGTAAAGACATCAGAATACCGAATTTTGCATGATGCCAGGTCAAACCACCCTGAAAATACACGTTATAAGGCGCACGCAGCGGTCCGTCCGCGGACAGTTCGATCGAGGAACCCTGCACGAACGCACCTGCCGCCATGATGACCTGACTGTCATAGCCCGGCATATCCCACGGCTCCGGCGTGACATAGCTGTCCACCGGTGCACCGGCCTGAATGCCCTCGCAGAATGCGCACAGACGCTCCGGTGTCTCGAGCGCGATCGCCTGAATGATGTCATGACGGCTCTCTGTTCCGTTCGGAAGTACCGTAAAACCGAGACGCTCATACAGATTAGCCGCAAAAATAGCGCCCTTTAATGCCCCGCTGACGACAAGCGGTGCCTGAAACAGTCCCTGATAAAAGGACTGGATGACACCCAGCGATGCGCCGACCTCTTTGCCGAGTCCCGGAGAAGTCAGCCGGTAAGCCGCATTTTCCACACATTCGGTCGTACCTGCGATATAACCGCCGATCGGAGCCAGTCCGCCGCCGGGATTTTTGATCAGCGAACCAACGACCATATCCGCGCCGACATCTGTCGGCTCGATCGTCTCTACAAATTCACCGTAACAGTTGTCTACCATACAGATTACATCCGGCTTGATACTCTTAACAAACGCGATCAGTTCACCGATCTGTGCGACAGAGAGCGTCTTGCGCATCAGATAGCCCTTGGAGCGCTGGATCGTCACGAGTCTGGTGCGGTCATTGATCGCTGCGCGGATCCCGTCATAGTCAAAACTACCGTCCGGCAGAAATTCCACCTGCCGGTAAGTGACACCGTATTCTGCCAGTGAGCCCTTCGACGGACGGATACCGATGACCTCCTCCAACGTGTCATAGGGTTTTCCGACCGGAGATAACAGTTCATCCCCCGGGCGGAGATTGGACATCAGTGCCAGTGCCAGCGCATGTGTTCCGCAGGTGATCTGCGGACGCACCAGTGCTGCCTGTGCATGGAACACATCTGCATACACCTGTTCGAGCGTATCACGCCCGAGATCATTGTAGCCGTAACCGCTCGAAGCGTTGAAGCACTCCGCACTGACGCGGTTTTTCTGCATGGCAGCAATGACCTTTAGCTGATTGTATTCTGCCACACGGTCAACCTCCGCAAAACGCGGTTCTAACTCTGCCGCGATCTTTTCGCCAAACCGGTAGACCGGTTCATCAATACCCATCTGCTCATAGATTTTCTGCAGATCAAATTCATTCATTTTCTGCTGTTCCATTATTTTAATCCTCGCTTTTCTATTTCCTGTATCATATATGATAAAATTTTGTCTTCATCGTATGCAAATTCCGACTTATCTACCCAGATCACATCCCGCTCGCGGCGAAACCAGGTGAGCTGGCGCTTGGCAAAATGCCTCGTGTCGCGCTTGATGATATAGACTGCCTCATCCAGTGTGCATTCACCGTCGAGATAAGCTAATAATTCTTTATAGCCGAGCCCCTGCATAGATACCATATCTCTCGTGTATCCCATATCCCGAAGCTTTTTCACCTCATCCAGCAAGCCCTGCTCCATCATGGCATCCACTCTGGCGTCGATCCGCTCATATAAATGCTCCCTGCGGTCGGTCAGCACAAAATACGCAAACCCATACGGTGACTGCTTGGCGCGCTCCGCTTCGTTGTGTGCAGAGATCGGTGTTCCTGTTTTCTCATAAAATTCCAAGGCACGGATCACACGCTTGATATTATTGGCATGGATCTGTGCGGCTGCCTGCGGATCGACCTTTGCCAGTCTCTCATGCAATGCCTGTGCGCCCTCTGTTGCTGCCAGATTTTCGTAGGTCTGACGCAGTGTCAGATCTGCATCCTCTTTCGTAAAATCCACATCGTACAGCAGTGCCTGGATATAAAAGCCGGTACCGCCTACGATCAGCGGCAGCTTATTTTCTGCCCAGAGAGCTTCCATCGCTGCCTTTGCATCCTGCTGGAATTGTACCACATGAAACGGCTCATCCGGCTCATAGACATCGATCAGTGCATGCGGGACACCGCACATCTCCTCCGGTGTGATCTTGGCAGAACCGATATCCATGTGCTTGTATACCTGCATGGAATCCGCCGATATGATGCCGGTATCCAGTGTCTTTGCCAGCGCGATCGACAGATCACTCTTGCCGACTGCGGTAGGTCCGGTCAGAATAACCACATTTTTCCTGTTCATAGCTGTATCCTCATCATCGTTTTGATATTATAAAACCCGCTTGAATTTCTTTTCGATCTCATACTTGCTCATAGAGATCATCGTCGGTCTTCCGTGCGGACAGTGATACGGATTGTCCAGTGTCAGCAGTTCCTGGATCAATGTCTCTATCTCCGCTGCACTGATACGCTGGTTTCCTTTGATCGCAGCCTTGCAGGAGGCAGTTGCGACCTTGTGCCAGATCATCTCCGTCGTGATGGTCTGCGTGGCAGTCTCTGATACCATATCGTCCAGCAATTCCAGAAACAGTGTCTTCGCATCCAGTCCGTAGATATTGTCAGGAACCGCAAGTATCGCGTATTCACGTCCTCCGAACTCATTGATTTCAAATCCAAGCTTCTGCAGTTCATCCAGATTGCGCTTCAATGCCTGCTGTTCGGGCATGGACAGACTCAATATGATCGGCGGACTCAACTGCTGGGACGTATATTCGCGCGTGGCGAAGGTCTTCATATTGCGTTCAAACAATACCTTTTCATGGGCGGCATGCTGATCGATGATATAGAGCTTATCGTCTGCCTGCGTCAGCCAGTAGGTGTCAAACAGTTGTCCGATCACGTGTACATTTGATTTTTTTGCCTGTTCGATAAAACCGGTCTGATAACCGCTTTCCTCCCGGAATACATCTGTCAGTTCAAGCTGCGCTGCCTTTTCTTTCTTCGGCGGCTTTTCTGTGACGTCATTTTCTTTTTCCGGCGCTGCCAGAGGACGCGGCGCGTATTTGAGCTCATAGGGGCTGTCTTTTGCGACTGATTCACGTACTTTGGAACGGATCTCAGAGAGCCGGTTGCGCTCAAAGGGCTGCGGTGCGGGGGATGGAGCTATCTTTTTTGCAGACTGCGATGGCTGCGCCGTATGCTTAAGATCTGTCTGCTGCGCTTTCCCCGCAGCCTCATTTTCTGCGCCGGGTGTGACTTCCGGTACGAGATCCCGCCCCTGCAGCGTCTCACGCAGCATCTGAAGCAATACCTGATAGAGCTGCTCGCCATTGGAGAAGCGAACCTCCATCTTTGTCGGATGTACATTGACATCCAGCAGCTCCTCGTCCATTGTCAGATAAAGCACGGTAAACGGATATTGATGATTCATCAGATACGGTCTGTAAGCCTCCTCGATCGCCTTCGCGATGATCTGGCTCTTCATATAACGTCCGTTGATATAATAATTCTCAAAATTGCGGTTGCCTCTGGAGATGATCGGCTTCCCGATAAAACCGGATACTTCGATTCCCCGTTCCGTGCGTTCGATGGGAAGCAGATTGGAAGCGATATCCTTGCCGTAAATGTGATAAATAATATCCTTGCGGTTACAGTTGCCGGATGTATGTAATTTTTGCTGATTGTTGACGATCAACTGAAAGGACACCTCGGGGTGCGACAGTGCCAGCCGCTCCATGATCGTCGCGACGTAACCGGCCTCAGTCTGTGCGGATTTTAAGAATTTACGGCGCACCGGCGTGTTGAAAAACAGATTGCGCACCAAAAATGTCGTCCCCTCCGGCGCACCGATCTCTTCAAATAATTTTTCCTTTGATCCTTCTATGACATAGCGGACTCCGGTCAGTGCGCCGCGCGGTCTCGTGATCAGTTCTACCTGTGCCACCGCGCTGATACTGGCTAATGCCTCCCCGCGAAAGCCCAGCGAATGAATACATAACAGATCTTCGAGCGAACGGATCTTACTCGTGGAATGCCGCAAAAATGCCAGCCTTACCTGATCCTTATCAATTCCACAGCCGTTATCCGTGATCCGGATCAACGACAGACCGCCCTCGCGGATCTCCACGGTAATAAATGTCGCCTTGGCATCAATCGCATTTTCTACCAGTTCCTTGACGACCGAGGATGGCCGTTCCACGACCTCCCCGGCTGCGATCTTCTCTATGGTTGCCTCATCTAGTAATTGTATCTGTGGCATAGCTGTCTCCTTATCCGTTCTCCCATGATCTGTTTACCATCGGTTTTTTAATTTTGCCTGCAATTCATACAATTTGTTCAATGCCTCGATCGGTGTATAGTTACCCAGATCCAGTTCCTTCAATTCTTTTAATATATCATCATCGTCGACCGTATCAAAGAGCGAGATCTGATTCTGGTCCACCTCATCTAACTTTTTCACCTTTTTATGTGTACGCTTATCCGGTGAGAGGCTTTCCACGCCGCAGGTGATATTGTTTTCGATCAGTTCCTGACAGATCTCCTTGGCACGGTTGATGACAGAATCGGGGACACCGGCCAGCTTGGCTACCTGGATACCGTAGCTGCGGTCTGCGCCTCCTTTTACGATCTTGCGTAAGAATACGATATCATCGCCCTTTTCCTTGACGGCGATACAATAGTTGTTGACATTATCCAGTTTTCCTTCCAGTTCGGTCAGTTCGTGATAATGAGTCGCAAAGAGCGTCTTCGCCCCCAGCAGCTTTGGATTGCTGATATGCTCGACAACTGCCCATGCGATCGATAATCCGTCAAACGTGGATGTACCTCTGCCGATCTCATCTAAGATCAGCAGACTGTTGGAAGTCGCATTGCGCAAAATATTGGCGACCTCATTCATCTCGACCATAAAGGTACTCTGCCCGCTCGCCAGATCGTCGCTGGCTCCGACACGCGTAAAGATCCGATCCACCAGTCCGATATCCGCCTCCGCCGCTGGTACAAAGCTTCCGATCTGTGCCATCAGCACGATCAATGCCGTCTGGCGCATGTAGGTCGACTTTCCTGCCATATTCGGTCCGGTTATGATCGAAATACGGTTTTTCCCATTATCCAGATAGGTATCATTCGGAATGAACATGTCATTGTTCATCATCTTTTCCACAACCGGATGCCTGCCGTCATGGATGGAAAGCGTCCCCTGTTCATTGATATGCGGACGGCAATAATGCTGTGTATCGGCCACCTTCGCAAATGAGAGCAAGACATCCAGCCCGGCGATCGCCTTGGCGGAGAGCTGGATACGCGTTACCTCCCCCGTGATCCTCTCACGCAGTTGGCGGAACAGCTCATACTCCAGTTGAACCAGCTTGTCCTCTGCTCCGAGAATGGTCTCTTCGAGTTCTTTGAGTTCCGGTGTGATATAGCGTTCTGCATTTGTCAGCGTCTGTTTTCTCGTATAATAATCCGGAACCAGATCCTTATACGAATTGGTAACCTCAAGATAATATCCGAATACCTTGTTGTATTTGATCCTCAGATTTTTAATGCCGGTCTTTTCCCGCTCGGATGCCTCGATCTGCGCCAGCCAGTCTTTTCCCTCGGTCTTGGCCTTGCGCAGCCGGTCAACCTCCTCAAAATATCCCTCTTTGATGATGTTTCCGTCATGCACGGACAAGGGCGGATCTTCCACAAGTGCCTCATCGATCCAGCCGAAGATGTCCTCTAAGCCATCCATCTCCTCCAGCAGATCAGTGAGTGCTTTTGCATGGAATTCGGATAAGACCATCCGGATCGGCGGCAGCATCTGAAGGGAATTCTTAAATGCGATCAGATCCCGTGGATTGGCTGTCTGATAACTGATCCGTGTGATCAGGCGTTCCAGATCATAAACAGGTCCCAGATATTCACTCATCTCCTCGCGGCTCATGATGTTCTGATTCAGTTCCTCGATCGCATCATAGCGTGCCTCAATCTCATCTTTTTGAATCAGCGGCTGCTCGACATAGGTACGCAGCAGGCGGGCGCCCATCGCTGTTTTTGTCTTGTCGAGCACCCACAGCAGGGAACCTTTTTTATTTTTTTCACGCATTGTCTCCACAAGTTCGAGATTGCGTCTGGTCGCAGAATCAAGCACCATAAAAGCGCCTGTCGAATACGGCTTGATGCCTGTCATATTCTCCAGCCCGTTCATCTGTGTCTCATACAGATATTTGAGCAGCGCACCCGCCGCCAGAGTTCCGGACAGATAATCAGCCAGCCCCAGTCCGTCGAGCTGTCTGACATGAAAATGGTCCAGCAAAATACCTTTTGCGGTATCATCCGTAAAATACCAGGAATCCAATGCTGTCACGGTAATACCCAGTCTGGTGCGCAGCGTATCGATATCCAGCGAACTGAGGAACAGCGCTTCGTTACAAATGATCTCTGCCGGTGCAAATTTCTGGATCTCATCCATCAGCTTTTGTGCGGTATCGATCTCTGTCACAAAGTAATCTCCGGTCGATACATCCGCCGTCGATACGCCAAATACAGCCTCATCACAATAGATACACATCAGATAATTATTTTTGGACTCATCCAGCGATGCGACATCCGTGTTGGTACCGGGTGTTACGATGCGGATCACCTTGCGTTCTACGATTCCCTTTGCCAGCTTCGGATCGCCGATCTGCTCACAGATCGCCACCTTATAGCCCTTGGCGACAAGCCGGTTGATATATGTATCGGCCGCATGAAACGGTACACCGCACATCGGTGCGCGTTCCTCCATGCCGCATTGTTTTCCAGTCAGCGTCAGTTCGAGTTCTTTGGAGACGATCTGGGCATCCTCGAAAAACATTTCATAAAAATCGCCTAATCTATAAAAAAGAATACA